>CAYMMP010000022.1:0-19153 GCA_964391625.1 uncultured Thermoplasmatales archaeon
TTTGTTTTTCTTTACTGCTTCCTGAATTTTATTTTCAAACCATTGTTTTTGCCATCTCTTTTCAATGGCAACATAGTCATAATTTTTTTGAATCATTGACGTCTTCCTTTTAGGTGGAAATAAAAAATTAGTTAAATATGTTATGCAAATGCGAATAATTAACTATATTTTTTGGCTGTGTAGTATATTTTCAACTGGACTTTGCCAATTTTTCTCCCTCAAATTAAGTAGTGTTAATCACTTAATCTTTTATAAACCTCTCCTTAAAAATTAATAATTAGTATGATTGGGAAGGTGTTTATTTTTCCTATAAGTCGAAGCGGTAACATGTATAAAACATAGTTCTAAGTTATTATAATTTCATAAAATATAAGTTATGTTGATATATTTACTAACTAAGGATTTAGGGATTGAATAAAATGGTTGAAATAGCATCAGAATATGTTTTATCAACTCATAAAGGTAATCTACCACGAGGAAGGTTCATTTTAAATACAGTTATCTTTTTTTTAGTTGGAATAATTTTTTTAATAATTGGTATTTATTATTATAACACAATTTCAACTGATTTTTTTGGTAGGGACGATACAGTATTTAAAATTGTTTGCGTTTTAATTATTTTATTTGGAATAATAGTTATTTTACTAGGAATGTTTAATTTAACAAGAAAAATAACCATAAAATTGGACAAATATGGTATCCAAATTATGAAAAGAAAATCCATATTAAATGCAACATGGAATGATGTAATGGAAATAAAAAATTCTATTACTTATGTTCCTAGTTATCATATCTTATATCAGATACCAAATGTTATGATTAAAACTCAAAATTGGAAATTTAAGTTAAAGGAAGGAGATTTTAATTTTAATGATTTAAAAAATTTATTTTTAAATATCACAAAGTATTCTACAAATTATGACATAAAAATTATGGATGCACTTGGATGGTTGCCTGATGATATACAGTATGATAAGTATAGACAATGGGGATGCGATTTAAGATTAAAAGAGTATAAAATTGTATTAAAAATTGGTGTTATTTTAATTTTAGTTGGTTTGATAACTTTACCATTTTTATATTTATTTAATTTATCACAGAATAATTGGTTTGTTATTCCTTTAGCGTGTATTTTTATCGGTGGGTTATTTTCTTTATGCGATCTTGCAATAATAGAAGAAAAACGTAAAATAAAAAAAAGATAAGTTGTATTTTACTAAATGACTAATAATGAACTAATGTAGGCATATACCAATCCAGCTATCACTACTGTAAGTATAATAGCCAATATACCAAGTATCAGTCCATATGTCCCGTATTTATCACCTTTACTCCTAGCTGATCCTCCAAGGCCTATAGCTATTAATGCACATACAAATGAAATATAACTAAAAATATTATTAATGAGCATCAAAAAAACAGTTATTATACTTATAACTCCGCAGGTAATAGCTATTTTTCCATTTGTCGTATGTTCTTCCATCATTTTATCTCCTCATTTTGAAATCAATTGTTGCTTTATAAAACTCTCCTTAACAATTGTTTATGCTGATTTTAATTCATTGAAAGCCAGAACAATAAAACTAATCCTCTTCAGCTTCTTCCTTAGGTGCTTCCTCAGTTTTTTTACCTCTTCCAGGTATTGCATTCTTTAATTTACTTACCATACCTAAAACATTCTTTAATTTACCACCAATCCCTTTCTTTTCTCCCGCAGGCGATTCTTCTGTTGTTTCAGATTCTCCTTTGCCTTTTCTTATTAGCTTTTTGAGATTAATCGGAAGTTTAAACTTACTTTTTGTTTTTTCAGATTTTGGCTTTGATTTCCTAAAATCTAAATTTACAAGATTGCCCTGCTCATCAAATCTAAGTTTAAAAGTAGCGTATTGTTTTTCTCGCTTGATCCGTTTAACTTCAGATCGGCTTCTTCTTTTGATTCTAAATAACGCATGCTTTTTCTTCTTGCCTTCTTCGATTTCTGACTTAATAGGTATTATTTTGACTTCTTCTTGCGTTGTCTCAGGCTTAAGTGTTTCCCATTCTTGAATCAATGGCTCCTCTATTTCAATTTCATCAAAACTTCTTTCAATTTCTTTAATCTCTTCTATTAATTGAAGGATTTCTTCATGTGTTTTAACAGGTTCTATCTGGTCCTGTTGAAAATCTGTCTCCCTCATAATTCCCTATCTCTAGTGTGTAACTACAAATGTTTTATCTATTATGTCGTATTTAGATATTATGGAAAAATATTATTTCATTGACCGCTTTTTTTAATAAGTTGTCTTATAGGAATATACGCAAGTAAAAATGCGATGTAAGACCATAGTAATAAACTAGGAATCCATGGAGCATTTGGAAAAACAGTTAAATTTATGCCCATTACTATAATAATTGCTATAACAACACCCATAAGCGCTTCTCCTGCAACAAGTCCTGCTGTGAATAATAAGCCTGTACGTATAACGCTCTCTTTAGGCTTTACATCAGTTTGTTTAATCGCCAATTCCCAGTCGCTAATCTCTTCCTCTTCTGCACCACCAAATCTTTTCTTAAGAAAACTATCAGTATAGCCTCTAATTACACCACCAACAAATATTGGTACGCCAAGTGTAAATGGAAGGTACAATCCAATGGCGACTGGTAATACTGGGAGGTCGATTAATAATAATACAACTGCTAAAACCATTCCAGCAATAATATACGGCCAGAGCATTTCACCACCAAGTACGCCCTGCACGATCCCCTTCATTAGAAAAGCTTGTGGTGCTGGTAGTTTTGGACTACCTATCACAAATGCTTTATGAAGAACACCAACTATTAACCCTATAATACCTGATATGGCTATAACGCCTAGTGTCATCGAGATCTGTAATTTTTTTGGGGTTGCTCCAAGCATCTGCCCGCATGCCATTGACTGCAAGAGATCACCAGAAATACTACCACCGATACATATCACAGCAGAAATAAAAATTACAATGGCCATCCCTGCAGCTCCTGTTGCTCCAAAACCAAGCATAACCAAACTAACAATTAGTAATACCGCAACTGTTACACCAGAAAGCGGACAGTTTGAAGAGCCCACAAGGCCGGTAAGATAGCCGGCTAAAGCACTTGCTAAAAAAGCAAAAAGAATTGTTATAATTGCCATTATGAGAGAAATGCCAAATAGATTAGATAGCCATAAATATAGAAAGAAGATAGGTATTATCATTAGCACAATTGAAACAAAAACAAATTTGTAACTTAAATCTTGATCTGTTCTCTTTTTACTATGCTCCTCTCCACCACGTATGCCGATTATTGCCTCTTTAACACTATCAACAAGGTTGTTTTTAATGCTATATATGGCATAAAGTCCACCAACCAACATGGCGCCAACACCAATATAGCGCACTTGCTCAGCCCATACTGTATAAAAACCGCCGATAAGCCTTCCAAGTCCCTCATACTCTGGGAGCGGCATAGGCAATCCACTTACAAGAACTAATATCGGTGCTATTATAATCCATCCAAGAAGACCACCTACAAAAACATATGCTGCTATACGTGGACCGATAATCCAACCTACACCAAGAAGTGCAGGTGAAGTAGTTACACCACCATAGAACCATCCCTCTCGAGAATGCCCCATAATACTATATTTACCAATACTTGTAATGCCTTCTATTGTTCCACGAAAAAGGTTTAATGACAATTCTGCAAATTTATATAGAGCGGCTATAATTGCTCCAATCAAAAGCCATATACTATTTGCACTCATCTCCTTATGTTTGCTAGATGTTGCTTCTCCATCACCAACTGTTGTCGTCAATACAGCCGCAATAGCAATACCTTCAGGAAAAGGTAGATCTGTATTTACAACAAGAGCACGTCTAAGAGGTACCATCCAAAGAACGCCAAGAAAGCCGCCAATAAGGCTAATAAAGGTAGTTTCAAGATAATTAATTTCCGACCAAACCCCAAGAAGCACAAGAGCAGGTATTGTAAATATTACACCTGCGGCAATACATTCTCCAGCAGCTGCACCCATTGTAGAAAGATTTACTTCCAAGATAGTTCCTTTAAATGGTTTTAGTAAAGCTAAAGCCATCACTGCTCCTGGAATGATAGCAGAAACTGTCATTCCCGCATAAAGTCCAAGATAGGCATTTGCAGCTCCTAAAACTATTGCTAGGAATACGCCTACAAGAACTGCCTTTAAGGTTAGTTCAGGAATCTCCTTTGATGCCGGTATCAATGATTTAAAGTTGTCTCGATCCATCATAAATAATAAATATATAACTTACTTAATATTAAAATTTATTTATTTGTATAAATGTATAGTAGAAATAATAAATGGATAATTAACTTTTAATAATCACAACATATTTAATCATTAAAAAAGATGTTGGAACGGAGTTATGGCTGAGGAAACAACTTTTGAGATTATAGGAGAAGCTAATGCAAAAAAATCAAAAGTAGAAGAATTACAAGAAAAATTAGAAGAAACCGAAAAACAATTAAACGAGTTAAATAGAAGTCTTGAGCAAAAAGTAATTGAAAGAACTATTGAAATCAGAAAACTCCTGAAGCACAATATACGTTTTATTGATAATTTAAGCCATGACCTTGCAACACCAATTACGCCGTTAATAACTCTATTGCCTTTATTAAGAGAACAAATAGATGATGCCAAGTCAAGAGAAATAATAGACACATGTATCAGAAATGTGGAATACATAAAACGCGTGATTAATAATACTAGAGAGCTAGCCGATGTAAGCGCAACAGATTTAATGCTTAAAAAAGAGAATTTGTCTGAATTGGTTGATGAAATCATTAAAAAATATGAAGCTGCTTTTAAAAATAGTAATATCAAAACTAAAAATAAAATTTCTAAAGATGTAGAGATAAAAACAGATAAAAACAGGTTTCTACAAATTTTAGATCAAATTTCATCGAATGCAGTAAATTGTATGCCCGAAGGTGGCACGCTTACCTTTGAATCTAAACCAGTCAAAAGAGAGAAAGATAATTTCATTCAGATTTCTATCTCAGACACAGGAATTGGGCTCGCTAAGGAGCAAATTAGCAAGATTTTTAATGAGTTTTATAAAACTGATGATGCAAGACATAAGCTAGATTCAACAGGACTTGGGCTTGCAATATGTAAAATAATTGTTGAAAAACATGGTGGAAAGATTTGGGCTGATAGTCATGGCCCTGGCAAAGGAGCCAGCATTCATTTTACAATACCCTCTAAAGATTTTGCTTTTGACAGAAGTTTTTAAAAAGAGAATAGAAGAGTTTAAATAATACATCTTTAATGTTGCCCTTGTCTGGGGAGAGGCAAATTATGCTTGAAAATACAAATAAAAATATAATTGGACAAAAGTTTGGTAAGTTGGAACTAGTAGACAAAGAAATTTTTTATATTTCCTTTAATACTAGAGATAATTAAACATATATTGTAATAATGCCATTTCTAATGTTTTTGGAATTTCTCTTAATTCATAATGTTTCATAAGGATGTTGTTCAAATAGAGTGTTTTTGCAAGTCATAAAATATGGTTCTAAATGTACGACAAGATAATCTACCATAAAAAACCATCAAAAGGAGATATGGCCCAAATCCCTCTTGCCCTGTTACTTTCACTCCCAATTGTTACAAAACGAGACGCAAAGTATACATGTTAGACAATTAACAAATAAGATATTGACTTCTTCATTTTTTCACCTTTTTAGACTACTCACTTTCAAAATTAAATAAGGTTGTTTATTAAATTCTCAAAATTCTGAAATATATTTAAAAAATCTGCAAACGTTAGCAAAAGCAATGCAATAACCACAATAATTAAGATTGTTAAGGCAAATTTTATAAGTTTCCAAACAAGAACTACTCCAATTATCCCAATAACCATAAGTGCCCATAATGGAACTTCGAAACCAAATAATGCTACCATCTCTCTTTCCAATTCATTATCTTATCTTCACGTTATAATATTTTTGTAAAATACAAATATTCTAAAACCATTTATCATATACTGTTTTTGTGTACTTTAATCACGAACTTATAAAACCAGATTCAATAGAGCTCAGAGAATATCAGGTAAATATAGCAAGATCTGCTAGAAAAGAAAACACATTAGTAGTTCTACCAACAGGAATGGGTAAAACAATCATTGCTTTATATTTAATAGCTGAAAACCTAAAAAACAAAGATGGAAAAATATTGTTTTTAGCCCCTACAAAGCCATTGGTTACACAACATTCTCAATTCTTAAAGGAATTTCTAAAGATTGATGAAAAACTCATATCGATTTTTACAGGAGAGATATCTCCAAATAAAAGGCAGAAAATTTGGAAGGACAGCAAGATCATTGTTTCTACACCCCAAGTTATTGAAAATGATCTTTTATCTAACAGACTTAACTTAAAAGATGTTTCATTCATAATCTTTGACGAAGCGCATCATGCTGTCGGTGAATATTCATATGTATTTGTCTCTGAAATGTATAAAAAACATCGGGAAAACAGACAGATAATTGGTATAACTGCATCCCCTGGAAATGATGTCAGAAAAATCCTTGAAGTTTGCAAAAATCTTGATATCAAAAATATTGAAATACGTACAAAATATGATTCTGATGTCAGACCTTACGTCCATGATTTAAAAATTACTTGGAAAGAAATACCATTACCAAAGGAATTTGCATATACGATTCAACTTCTAAGAAAGGCATTGTCAGACCGTTTGAAAATTCTAAAGCAAATCGGAGTTGTGGAAAGCTCTTCAACTTCGGCAATCAATAAAACAAAATTACTAGATGCTCAAAGAAAAATTCAACAGATGATTAAATCGACTGTAAAACCATCCAAGATGTTGTTCAAAGCCGCATCCATCCAAAGCGAAGCAATGAAGATACATTATGCTTTAGAGCTATTGCAAACTCAAGGGGTAAATGCTTTAAAAAATTATTTCCAGAGACTTGGAAAAGAAGCAAGTTTAAAAAGTAGCACAAAGGCATCTAGAGCAATAATGTCTGATAGAGGTATTGTTGAAGCTGTGGCCTATGTAAAGTCTCTAAATATCGAACATCCGAAAGTTGACGAAATTGTTAAAATTGTAAAAAAGCAATTAGATGAAAAACCAGACTCCAGAATCATTGTTTTTACACATTATCGTTATACATCTCAATATATTGTTGAGCAGCTAAAGGACCTTAAAAATATCAAAGCTGTTAGGTTTATTGGACAAGCCTCCAAAGATGAAGATAAAGGGCTAACTCAGAAACAGCAGGCAAATGTTATTAAAAAATTCAAATCTGGAGAGTACAATGTTTTAATTGCAACTTCAGTTGCAGAGGAAGGCCTTGATATTCCTTCAACAGATCTTGTTGTGTTTTATGAGCCGGTCCCATCAGAGATACGTCTTATTCAGCGCAGAGGTAGAACTGCTAGGAAAATGCCGGGCAAGGTAATAATATTAATCACCAAAGGAACATCTGATGAAGGATATTATTGGTCTGCAAAAAATAAGGAAAAGAGAATGAGGTCTGAGCTTGAACTATTGAGATCAAAGCTTAAAAAAAGTTTTGAAGACGCTGAATCGTTATACAAAAAAGAAGTAGAAGGTGAAACAAATCAAAGAACGTTATCTGATTTCAGTAAAAAGGCAGGAGATATAACAATTCTAGTCGATCATAGAGAGTACAGATCCAATGTTGTTAAGAATTTAGTTGCACGGGGAGTTAATGTCGAGCCTAAACAGCTCGACACTGGTGACTATATTCTTTCTTCAAGAATAGGTGTTGAAAGAAAAAATGTTGATGATTTTCTTCAATCATTAATTGATGGAAAGCTTTTCAAACAAGTTTCTCAGCTTAGAGATACATACTCAAGACCAATCCTTATCCTAGAAGGGGAAAACCTGTTTACTAAACGCAATATTAGCCACAATGCGATTTTTGGCAGTTTGGCTTCTATAAGTGTGGATTACGGAATCTCTATAATGAACACAAAAAATGCTATGGAAACAGCTGATTTGCTAGGTGTTATCGCAAAACGTGAACAAAAAGAAAATAAAAGGGCTGTTGCAGTGCGTGGGGAAAAGCATCAAATGTCTTTGCAAGAGAGACAACAGTTCTTAATAGAGGGATTACCAAATGTTTCTGGAGTTCTTGCAAAACGTCTTTTATCTCAGTTTGGTAGCATTCGTGGAATAATAAACGCATCTGAAAAGGAATTACAAGAAGTAGAGGGAGTTGGCAAAAATATAGCCTCTGAAATTGTAAAATTATTAAATTCCAACTATCTTGAAGATTAAAAACTATCCAAATGTTTTTATTTGATACCATAATACACCGTTGAAGTAGTTACAGGTGATTGCTATGCCAGCTGATGATAAAATTGCTCAGGTTTGTGATGGGTTAGATATGCTTCATGAGGACAATTCTATCCCACGCAACATAAGAAGAGGAGCTGAAGAGGTTAAAAATACCCTCATGAATGATAACGATCCTTTAGATGTGCGGGTTGCTTCTGCCTCTTCTAAATTAGATGAGATGGCAAATGATCCTAACATTCCATTACATGGTAGAACTTTGATTTGGAATATAATGAGTCGCTTAGAGGAGATTGCATAGAGTCTTCTCTTTTAAAAAAAAGGGGTAAATGCTTATGATTAGAATAGGTCAAGCAGGCATTCCTCTTTCTTGTAAAGGTCGTACAAACAAAGATGGGCTTGTTTATACAAAACAAGTTCTAGATTTAAATGCTATGGAAGTTCAGTTTGTGCGTGGCCTTTATGTGATGGAGGATGAAGAAGCATTTTTTATGAGAGATTTTGCAAAGGAGAATGATGTTGAATTGCATGTCCATGCTCCTTATTATATAAACCTTGCTGGTTCTGGTGAAGAATTGGACATTAGCATTGATAAAGTAGTATCTTCAGCCACCATGGCCAATAAAATGGGTGCAAAAACTGTTGTTGTCCACCCTGGTTTTTATGGAGAAGATAGTGCAAAAAAAACATCTAAAAAAATCATTAAAAGTGTTAAAAAAATTCAAGGGACGTTAAAAAAAGAGAAACTAAATGTCAAAATAGGCATTGAAACAATGGGCAAACAAAAAGTTTTTGGAAGTCTCGATGAAATCATTGAAATTTGCAACAGTGTAAAAGGTGTTATTCCAGTAGTTGGACTTGGCCACATACATGCTCGTACCAACGGTGGCCTTAAAAAAAGAGAAGATTTTGAAGAAGTATTCGAAAAATTGAAGCCTCTTCGCCTTAAACATTATTTAATACATCTGACAGGAGTTATGTACGAAAATGGTAATGAATATTATCACGTACCAATAAAAAAAGGAGATATGCCGCTTGCTCCATTAATAGAGATTATTCTCGATAAAAACTATAATGTGACTTTAATATCAGAATCGCCTCTTTTAGAGCACGATGCGGTTTATATTCGTTTACAAGTTGAGAAGGCTATTATGAAAAGGACAGGTAAAGAGGAAGCTGACTACCGCGATTTGTCGGAGATTTTATGAAAGATGAAAAGACTTTTCGTAAATCCATAGAATATATTCAAAATAAAATAGAATATATTTTAAAAAAAGTGCCTGAACCAGACATCAATAAAATAAAAAAATTATTTTTTAGAAGTAACCGTATCTTTGTCTACGGTGCAGGTCGTTCAGGATTGGTTGCTAAAGCCTTTGCTATACGACTTATTCATTTGGGCTATCAAACTTTCGTAATTGGTGAAACAGTTTCAGCTCCAGTTACAAAAAGAGATTTGGTCGTCATTGTTTCAGGTTCAGGTGAAACAATTCCCGCAGTGATGACTGCTGAAATTGCCCATAAACTTGGTGCGAATGTAGTTTCTATTACAGGCAAAAAAAATTCTGAAATCGCAAAATATGCAGATATAACATTGTTTATTTCAGCCACATGCAATGAAAAAGAGCGCGAAAAATATGCCCCACTTGGAACTTTATTTGAAGCAAGCGTATGGATTTTATTAGATGGAATTATTGCTGATCTTCTAGAAAGCAAAAAAGAATCTGAAGAAGATATGCGCAAACGTCATGCTACCCTTGAATAGAGTATCTTTTTTTCATAATGATTAAAGTTAAACAACATACTATTCCAAACATATTTGCAACTATGACGGCCATTGCTTCCATCAAATAACCATATATCATCCACATGGCCATTCCTATTGCAAGAATTATAGGCATAAAATATGACACATCATCTAGCTTCTTTCGTCTATACCCTCTAAACAACTGCGGCAAGAAACCTATTGAAGTTACTGCTCCTGCTATCAATCCAAAAATTTCAAGTGTTGTTTGGTCCATATCTATCATTGTTGATGTCCATTTCTAGTTTAAATGTTTCTGAAAAAACTAGTTGGTTAAGTTTTATTAACAGTTTTAGTATTCATCTTCTGTTTTAGGGCCCGTAGGGTAGCTTGGCATCCTTGTACCTTGGGGTGGTATAGACTTGAGTTCAAATCTCAACGGGCCCACTGCCAAATATTATTTATTTTCAATAAACTGAATTTTAGGAAATATTTAATTAACCATTAAATATTCAAATTTTTGAAAACAATGAAAGGCATAAAGAGGATAGTAATTCCTGTTGACAATACAGAAGATTCCGAACAAGTAGTAAAAAAAGGGCTTGCTCTTGCAAAGCTTATGGACATAAAAGCGGATATAATAACAATCAACGATACTCATCAATTCATATCTTCAGTTGTATTAGAGGATAAACTAAAGGAAGAGGCTACTGAATTTCTAAAAAAATTCAAAAAAATGGCTGAGGAATCTGGAGTAAAAATAGAAACTCAATTAATAATTGGAACGCCATCAGAAGAAATAGTAAAGTATGCAAAAAAAGATGATTTGATAGTCATAGCCCCTCATGATAAAACAAAGGGAATCGACAGATATATGGAAAAAAATATTACAGATCATGTTGTTAAAAATGCACCCTGTTCTGTTTTAGTTTTAAAAATAGAAGAATAATAACTTCTCACATATATTTTCAAATAAAATGTATTTGTTATAAAATTTTTAAAAAAATAAGAAGAGGTGGTTAGATTTTTTAGTAATCCATGCCACCCATGCCTGGAGGCATTCCACCTGCGCCACCTGGAGGCATTCCACCTGCGCCACCGCCACCGCCGCCTTTTGATGCGATGACATCATCGATACGCAGTATCATTGTAGCAGCCTCCGAAGATGCTTCGATTTCTTGCATGCTGACACGTAGTGGCTCAATGACATTGGTTTTAAGCATATCGTCTACTTTTCCATTGAATACGTTGATACCTGCATATTTCTTTCCTTTCTTATGCGCACTTCTGATTTCCAACATCATATCAATTGGGTCAAGACCAGCATTTTCAGATAGCGTCTTTGGAACGATTTCTATTGCATTTGCAAAAGCCTCGATTGCCATTTGCTCTCTGCCACCAACAGTTGGTGCGTAGTCTCTAAGAGCCATTGCAATTGCTGTTGCTGCAGCTCCACCACCTGCTGTCATTTTGCCATCTTCCAATGCTACTTTAACTACTGAAAGCGCATCGTGTAAACCGCGCTCCAATTCATCTACAACGTGCTCAGTTGTACCACGAATCAAAATCGATACTGCTTTTGGATTCTTGCATTCCGTTACAAAAGTCATCTTATCGTCGCCAATCTTTCTTTCTTCGACAACACCGGCATAACCAAGATCTTTTGATGATAAGCCATCAAGGTTTGCAACAATTTTTGCACCAGTTGCCTTTGCAAGTTTTTCCATATCAGACTTCTTTGATCGTCTTACCGCATATATGCCTTCTTTTGCAAGATAATGTTGTGCAATATCATCAATTCCTTTTTGGCAAATAAGAACGTTTGCACCGCTTTTTTTGACTTTATCAACCATTTTCTTGAGCATGCCTTCTTCTTCATCTAAAAACGCTTGTAATTGTGCTGGATCTTGTATTTGAATTCTTGCATCAACTTCTGTTTTCTTTACTTCTAATGCTGTATCGACCAAAGCAATTTTTGCATTTTTTATTTGTTTTGGCATATTGTCGTGTACTCGTTCTTTATCAAGAATGATTCCAGATATAATTTCGGTATTTCCAATTCCGCCACCTTGTTTTTTCTGTATTTGTATGTTGTCCATATCCACAACCGTCTTGCCGTTGATCCTCTCTGCAACACTTGTTACGGCCTCAACAACAACATCTGCAAGAATGTCCTTTTCCGCACTTGCACCTTTACTTGCCATTGAAGTCATTGCAATATTTCTAAGTGTCTTTTTATCACCAGGTTTTATATCAATTGCAAGTTTGTTCAATACTTCTTTTGCTTTGTTCGCTGCAAGTTTATATCCGCCACAAATAACTGTTGGATGAATGTTCTGATCAAGTAATTCACCAGCGTGTTTTAGCAATTCACCAGTTAGAACTACTGCACTTGTTGTTCCATCACCGCATTCTTCATCTTGTGATTTGGCAACTTCTACGATCATTTTTGCAGCTGGGTGCTCTACATCTATTTCTTTCAAAATTGTTGCTCCATCGTTTGTTACAACAACATCTCCCATGCTGTCTACCAACATCTTATCCATACCTTTTGGACCAAGTGTTGATTTAACAGCATCAGATATTGCTCGAGCTGCCATTATATTATTGCTTTGGGCACCTCGACCTCTTTCTCGTTTTGTACCTTCTTTTAGTACTATTATTGGCTGTTGTCCAGTCATCATAATTTTCTTTTACCTCCTATAAAAATATATTTTGGTGAAAAAGCGGTATATAAAAACTTCTATATAAATATTGCGGTCAATGGACTGTGTAATAAAGCGTTTGCAATTTTAGGTTGTCAAATTAGAGTTGGTAAGTATTTCTATCTAAATATAAAAATGGGGTAAATAAGCTACTTTTGTTTTTCCAACTTTTTCGGTTCCAAATTTTTTGTCAGTAAAAACTATTCCTTTTTTAGGTTCATAGTTTTTTATAAAACTAAAAAAACTTTTACCAGGTTTCCCTTTGTTTTTTACTTCCACAGGGATTATCTCATTATTTATCTGTAAAACAAAATCCACTTCTGCTTTACCTGTGGTTCTCCAGTAATTTATTTTTCCATTAAAATTTCTTTTAAGTTCATTTAACACAAAATTCTCCATCAATATTCCTATATCGGTTCTGTTTTCTATTGGTAAAAAATTTTTCAAAATTGAGTTTCTAATACCTGTGTCCTCAAAATATATTTTTTTGGTTTTCTTTAATTCTGTTGTGAGATTCTTATGATACGGTGAAATAAGATTTATAATATACGTGTTAGAAAGGATCGAAAGATAGTTTTCAGCTGTTTTGTAATCAATTTTTACATCATTCATAATAGATGATGTTTCTATCAGTGAACCGTCATTAAAGCTCAGATAACTCAACAGTTTTTTAAATTTTTCTAGATGTCTTAGGTTAAAGAAGAAAAATATATCTTTTTCTATATAGGTTCTTGTTAAGTTTTTAAGTAACTCTTTTTTTATATCCTTATTTTTTTCTTTAACAATAGCAGGAAAACCACCATAAAGAAGATATTCTTCCAGATATATTTTGAATTCTTTTGTGAAAACTGGTTTTTCTGTGATTTCTTTACCATTTGTTATAAAATCATTTAAAGTTTTTTTGTAATCAAGAAATGTTTTATAAAGGTCGTCTGCCCGCCATAATAAAAAGTTTTCAAAATCAAGAGGAAAAAGTTCAAAATAGACAGATCTTCCAACTAGATATTTTCCTACTTCAACTTTTATATCAAATGAACCTGAACCTGTTACAAACAATTTAAGTTTGTCTTTGTATAAATCATAAAGAAGTTTTAGGTTTTTACCTGATTTTTTACAATATTGTGCTTCATCTATAAATAAATAGTTTTTTTTGTTTTGCATATATCTTTTAGCAAATTGTTTAGGATTTGTTTCAAAACTATTAAGCATCTCTTCATCTTCAAGGGTTACATAGTTTCCATCAAGTTTTTCTTTTAGATGAAGAAATAGTGTTGTTTTACCGCTCTGCCTAGGTCCTTTCATCAGAATTATTTCTTCTCTTTTTAACCATTTGTCTAATTTATCCTCTATTATTCTTGGACGATACTCCATGAATTATAGTATAATTAATGGCATATTTAAGTTTTACTATTCTATATCTTACAATATATCATCCTCAATTAATTCGGCAAAAAAGAGCTTTTTTCTTTGGCGTTTTTTTTGCATTCGGATGTACTGCAATGGTACTGTAAAAATTTCTGAGACGCCGATTATATCTTAGGTTGCTTCCTAAGCCATCCCAAATCACTAATGTAAAGATCTCTAATGTCTTTTAAGCCAAACTTTAGCATAGCTAATCTTTCAAGGCCCAAACCCCATGCCAACACAGGGTTTTTTACACCAACAGGCTCAGTAACCTCTGGTCTGAAAATACCACTACCACCAAGCTCCATCCATTGTCCATTCCAAAAAACTTCTACTTCCATGCTGGGTTCAGTATAAGGAAAGTAACCAGGGCGAACGCGGACCTTTTCAAACCCCATTCTTTTATAAAATTCCTTTAAAATGCCAATAAGTTGCTTAAAATTCGCATCTTTCTCATGAACAATGCCCTCTATCTGATAAAATTCAGGCAAGTGGGTAGAATCAATGTTCTCCTTTCTAAAAACGCGTCCAATTGAAAATACTTTGCAAGGTGGCTTTGGATTGTTATACAAATATCTAATTGTATTAACAGTGGTATGCGTCCTTAACAATGCCTTTTCAACTTCTCCTTTTGAGAATTTATAGCCCCAACCATCTGAAGACGTTATTCCTCCATCTTCATGGACCCTTGCAACTACTTCTAAAAGTTTCTTTTCTTTAACAATCACTTTTGTTGGAACTTTCAGGTATAATGTATCATGGAGATCTCTGGCGGGGTGATCTTGAGGTATAAATAAAGCATCCATGTTCCAAAAAGATGGCTCAACATAGTTTCCCTGTGTTTCTTCAAAACCCATTTGTAGGAAAATATCCTTAATTTCTTTAATTAAATCAATCATGGGGTGGGCCTTACCACCATACAAATTGGGTGCAAATGCATTAACATCATATTCACGAATAGCTTTATTTTTCCAGATGCCGGATTTGATAATTTCAGAGGTAAGTTGAGATATTTCCTCTTCTATCTCAAGTCCCGTATCAAGAATTTTTTTACCATCATTTGTCAAGCTAAGTGTACTAGTAACAACCTCTTTCTCCTTCAGAACGTCCTTTCTAGTAAGCAATAATTTAATTTTGGTTTTCTCTAATTCAATGTTTGGTGTTTCATTAAGTTGTTTCAATATTTTTTCTTCATCTGTTTGTATTTTTAATGCCTTTTTTCCCTCAGCCGTTATTTCAAGAATTGTGTCTTTATCTTTCTTGATGTTGGCCCAGTTCTTTCGTTTGAGCCAGCCAACAGCAATTGGAATCTCATTTTTTGATAAGTCTTTAGACAAATCAGAAAGTTTTGCAACGCCTTTTTCAGAGATTATTCTTAATGCTCTCCTTTCAGGAAAACCTTTTTGTAAAAATTGTTTACCTTCTTTTCCTAATGAAAAAATAGTTTTGATATGATCTTCAATTCTTACTAAGTTTTTTGATCTGAGCCACGAGGCGGCATTCATTACTTCTACTTCTTGTGTAAAATCACCTGTTTTTAATATCTCTTCTGGAGATGCCTTTCCTTTTAGTTTATCTAGTGCTAAAAGTACCTTTTTTTCGTTTTGTGAAAGTTCTTTGATAGTTTTCTTTAAATCCATCCTATCACGGAATAATATTTTGATGTATTAAGGTATCGATACAAGCCATATAATAAAAAAATAAAAAGGGTTTAGATTTTGAAGATATTGTTTGCTAACTTTGCTAACAATGGAAACCTCTCTAAAAGTTTAAGTAAAAATAGTTTGTTGAAGTGGCTTTCCTTTGGCATGCTAATAGAAAGTGGAGTTGACCACTCGCTTTCCTCACCATAGTAATCCTTAGCCTTAACTTTTATTTGATACGTTCCTTGGCTGTTCCAAACATGCTTTACCGGAATTGTATCGCCGCCTTTGCATGGTCCCAACCATCCGCTGCTTGCACCATCCCCCCAATCAACCGTATAGTAAATCAAATCGCCTTCAGGATCGGTTGTTTGTACTAGATATGTGTATTCTATTCCTGGTGATCCAGTGGATGGACCTGATGGTTTATCTGGTTTAACTGGTGGCTGGTTATTTTCATTTATTATATAAATTGTATGGGGCTCTGACCATGTACTTTCCCCACCAGATTCATCTTGTGCTTTAACTTTCACGTCATATGTACCTGCTTCACCCCATTCATGCGTTCTCATTACTTGTGTCCCTGAAATCATAAAGCCAGTCCATTCACCGGTTCCATCTCCCCAATTAAAATAGTATTTTATTTTTTCTCCATTAGGATCTGTAGTTGATGTTTTATAGGAATAGCTTGTTTGAATATAACCATAAGTATCGCCGGATGGCTTTTCCGGTACCCTTGGCGGATTGCTTACAATGCTTTCAACAATCTCTACATACAGATGTGAAAGCCCCTCATGATTATTGACAAGATCTACACTAGCATAAAAGATATTTTCGTTATCTGGTATGAATGGTCCCGTATATGTCTCCCAATCTCCCCCTTCATCCGAATAACCTAATCTATATAATGTGTAATCTACGCCTGCTCCACTATCTGTTGCATTTAGAACAATTTTTGTTGCTGGTTCGATTTGCCAGTGGTAATCTATCCATCTGTTGGGCCCTATAAAACTATAATCGGTATCAGGAGGTGTTGTATCAAGGAAAAACGATTCTACATGATGAGGCACTTCTTCGTTTCCAAGATCGTCTACAGCCCAGTATTCAAGTACATATCTCCCATCTTCTCTAAATCCATAATATTCATTGAATTGAAAACTGATTTTTTTATTGTGGGCTGTTTTATATAATTCCCCATCCACATAACAGAATATTGTATACGAACCAACTGCACAATTGCCGCTATCTTGTGCCTCTATAGTCACTGTGCTTACTTGACAAACATATCGATCTGGGTCATCTGTAACTTTCAACCATGAGCAGGGTGGCATATCATCTACATAAACTGTTTGATTTTTTATTTCCTCTTGGTTAGAGCAGTTATCAACACTATAAAACTCTATTTTATGATAGCACTGGGTTGGTATTGTAAAAGGATATGTATAAATTGTCCAATCTATTTCAACATCCCAAGAGGCGCCATTCCATTTAAAGATTCTGTAATAGGTATTCGCTACACCAGATGGATCACTTATTGGATAATCTGTAGCGGTGAGAGATATAAGTGTAGAGGTGGTTATCCAATCATCTATCCCATCTGTATAAAACGGACAGCCATATTCCTTTACAGTTTCTGGCGGCTCATCCTCACATCCGTCTGTAACCATCACATGCGCTATATCAGAATCATATATGGGTAGTGTCCTAGCATATTGTGCCTCTACAGATGCAATATTATCAGCATCGCCTGTGGTGTCAGCATGAGCAGAAAACGTTATTACAACACTATTTCCCTGAGCTAGTGTTGCAAGGTTATGCCATTCTATATGGTGGGTTGAGGAAGCTGTATGTGATGGGCTTGCATCTCCATTGTAAGTTAAGAAACTTGGCAAATCATCATCCACATAAACGTAGCTATCTAGATCCACATTCCCTGTGTTAGTAACTGTAATCTTGAAGTTGATGTCCTCTCCAACATTAAATGAAGCACTATCTACCCAAGATGCTCCGTTCCAGACCTTTTTAACAATTTTAACATCTGGATTTGGACATGCCGCAACTATTACATGTGCTGTATCAGAATCATATACTGCGTCTGTGATTGAAAGAAAGCCGATATCATTGCTTTTACTTAGATCAAATCTATCGAATGTCCATTTCAATAGCCGTATTACTTGTGAAATGATATTTCGTTCATCCAAAAACTTTTGTAACCTTGGAAAAAACTTGTTTCTGTTTTGTGAATAGTGACCCCATGCTTCGGCAAAGTTATCATTCTCTCCAGTATTAATAGCCGTTGCCGAAAAAATAATAACTTCATCATCACCACTATCCATTCCACCTAAATTCCATTCGATATGATGATCCATTTCAACGATTGGCGCATCTGTAGCATCATAATTATATGTCAAAAAATCAGGCAGATCATCGGAAACTTCAACACTTGAAAAATCTACGTCTCCTGAATTTGTAACTGTAATCTTGAATTCAATAGTATCTCCAACACCAAATGACGCGATATCGGCCCAGTTAGCACCATCCCATACTTTTTTAATCAGGTTTATTCCTGGTATTTGTTGTGCTTCTGAAAAGCAGAAGGTAACATGGCTAAGAGCGGTATTTCCAGGTTTAGTAACACTTTCAACCGTAAAAGTAAACGTGTTTTCATTATGAGTGAGACTTACTAGTTTAACTCTGTAGGTTAGTGTATCGTAATAATATATATCAATTACGTCACCAACGTTGTTTATTGTAAAATATTGTTCTCCAGCACCGGCTTTAATCTCACCAGTCACAGGTAATGCTCCTCCATAAAATGTGACTATAAATGTATCGGTTAAACCTACAGTATCATCTTCACCGAGTTGTGAACTTGCATCCTCAAATTTAACACAGGTAGGTTTTGCTTCATAATGATATGTAATAGTTGAACCGTCTGATCGATATACTTCTATTGTCCCACTTTCTTCAGGATCTCCATATGTATGTATAACTCCATAATCATCATTAGTTATTATTAAACCTAAAGCAATCTGAGTTACTAATAATATACCTAATATTATTGTTGATACTAGCACATAAAATCGAATTTTTTTCCGTTTCCCCATAAACCTCATTCCTCCCAACTGTGTAACATCTAAAATATAAATATAAATATTTCTATTTAAAAAAACTTGTTTATAACATATTTCCCAAAAAACAGAAGGATATAAAAGTTTTGTTACATAACTAGTTTCGTTTTAAAATTTGAAACATTTTTTATAACTTTTCGTATTGAGTATTATTTTTATATGAAAATCGTTATACGTGTCTAAAATCGGGCCAGTAGCTTAGG
>CAYMMP010000023.1:0-16894 GCA_964391625.1 uncultured Thermoplasmatales archaeon
ACACGTATATAAATAATATGGAAGAGGAACTAAGATGAAGATAAAAATAGGTTAAGTGACTGCTCCCCGTCATAAATGACGGGGCTTCATATGGTTGGTATCCCCTGGTTTGAAAAATCGTTTAGACTCTTTTGTTCAAGTCGTTGATCACGCACATACTGCAACACTGTTTCTGCATCCGCGTCACCAACACTTCGATAGAATTTTCCAGGACTCCAGAAATGACCTTTTGGGTATCTGCATCTGAAATATGTTCTTCTTTTGAACAACTCACGAGCAGATGCGCCTTTCAACAATTGCAGAGCCTGAGAGACACTCATTGTTGGAGGAATACATACGACAACGTGGATATGATCAGACATTACACTAAGCTCAGTTATTTCTATCTTGTGTCGTTTTGCAACTTCGTGCAAAACTTCTTCACAAAGGTTTTTATTTTCCTCTCGCTTAAACATATTGTACCTATACTTGGGACACCATTCCAAGTGGTACATATTCTGGCCAATACTATGGCTACCGCTAACTAATTCCATAAGAAGTTCTCCTAGATCGGTATTTTATAGCATCCGCCTTTGGCGGACGCGCCGGTCTAAGAGAAAAAACGTTTGTAAAAAGAAAAGAGTAGCGCAATTCATCACCCAAACTAAAGTTTGGGGATTTCTTGCTTACTAAATGTTAATAGAGATTATATTTATTAGTAATACTCTTCATTATTGTTTTATGAAAATTTGCCTTGGGGGAACATTCGATAGGTTTCATAAAGGTCATAAAGCTTTAATAAAAAAAGCATTTGAAATAGCTGGAAAAAATGGTTATGTATTTATTGGCATAACAAGAGGGGATTTAACTAAAAAGAGAAAAAGAGTTAGAAATTATGAAGAGAGAGAGAACATAGTTAAAAAGCACATCTTGAAATATGGTTTTTTTCAAAAATTTAACATAGAACCAATTGAAAATAAATATGGCCCAACTTTAGACGAAGATTTTGATGCGATTGTAGTTTCTCCAGAGACAAGAAAAACGGCAGAAGAAATTAATGAAATTCGTAAGAGCAAAGGCAAAAAACCTTTGAAAATTGTTGAAATATCTTACGTTCTAGCCAAGGATGGTAAACCCATTAGTTCAACTCGTATAATAAATGGTGAAATAGATGAGGAAGGCAACATCTTATAGGGAAGATTAATTTTATATAGGGTTTTTTATTACATCGCCTTTAAGGTGATACACTTGACCTATGTGATCTTTGAAGTAAAATCTGAAAATATTGGCAATATAAATAAGCTTATCAAAGATGATCTTGTAAGTAGGCAGAGCATTCTCACTAGAGACTCGTCATCACTTAATGTAAAAGGTGATGCATCATATGTAAAAGTTGAGGGGAGTCCTGAAGGAATCAAAAGAGCAGAAGAGCTTGCAAAAGAGTTTGATATGAAGAAGCTTGATGATAAAAAAGCCAAAGAAATCAATGAAAAAATTGAATCCCAAGAAGATTCGGCAGCCTCTGGAATGGGAATGATTTTCGATTAGAATTTTCTACAATTCCCAATAATTTTTTAATTCAATTTTTAGATTTTCTAACAAAGAAGAAACATCTGCATTTTCTTCAGATGAGTCGTTAATTTCTACTTTTTTTCCGGTCATTTGTCCTAATTGAGATAATAAACATTTTCCAATCCATCCTAAATTATATCCGCCCTCAAGTGTACAAACTATTCTTAGTTGTATCTCTTGATATTTAGCTATCATCTCACCATAAAAATTAGCAGTATATTTCAACCCACCTAATGGATCAAGATGGTGTGAATCATAACCTATAGACATTATTATAATATCTGGTGCAAATTGTTTAGCAATTGGTAAGAATATTTCATCCAAAATCTTTGATGCTGCTTTATTTCCATTTCCATATTTTAATGGCGCGTTAATTGTATATCCCTCTCCTTCACCAATTCCAATTTCTCGAAAATCTCCAGTCCCTGGGTAATGTGGGGAAAGATGTAAAGATTGATATAGGACATCCTTGCGATAATAAAAGATATCCTGTGTTCCATTTCCATGATGAACGTCAGGGTCAAAAATCAATACCTTCTTACCTTTTTTAGTTAATTCATTTGCCGCTATCGCCGCGTTATTAAACAGACAAAAACCCATAGAACGATTTTTAGTTGCATGATGGCCAGGAGGCCTAATCAAGGCATATGCATTATCTGCTTTTTCCTGAATAACGTTCTCACAGAGTTGAACTAACCCACCAGCAGCCAATCTTGCAGTTGCAAAGTCAAATTTGCATACATACGTATCAGGATCTATCCAATAGTCTCCATGAGAACTGATTTCTTTTATTTGTTCTATCATTTCTTCAGAATGCACATCATAAAGAATTTCTTCGGGAAGGATTTTTGGTTCAATGAATTCAAGTTCTTTAAAAATTGGTGATTTTTGAATTACATCCATCATTACCTTCAATCTTTCTGCATTTTCTGGGTGTCCTCTACTGTCATGCTTATGAAATTCATCAGAATAAACAATTTGTGTAGTCATTTAAAACAAAGAAATAAAATAGTATTTACCAATTTAAGGTTATTCTTAGTAGCTTGGGGGTTTTCCTTTATAATGAATGATATGTTGCTTAACATTTCGCCCGATTATCTATATTTACATAAAAAACCTCCAAAACTTGTTTCAGATTTACACAAGCCTTATTTTTTAGCTTTTTCATCTAGCGATAGAAACATTAGCTCTGCCAGAAAAGATCTTTTGAAAAAATGGGAAGATAGCGATTCAGAATCAAACCCATTATCAAAAATTGACAAAATTGGAGAGATTGAAAATTATAGAAGTTTCTGGGATTTTGATAAAAAAAGACAGGTTTTTAGAGTCTACGCAAAAAAATCATATTTTGTTCCAGAGATAAGCGATTCTTTGTTTTTCAATCATGGCCTCTATACTGCCGAGCACGACATCCCTTACCATCAACGTGCTTTAGTTGATCTAGCAGCAGATGGAAGACACTGGCTCTTTAATACAAATGGAGAAAAAAAGAAACTTAAGGTTCTTGTCTATGATATTGAGACAACAGAGTTTAGTGAAGGAAAGGAAAATATACCAATTGATATAATCGGATATTCAAATTTTGATATTACCTTTGAATCCCAAGCTAATCTCAGGGAAGAACAATTTAGTTTTGACATACTTGATTGCCCAACCACCTGGGAAAATATGGAAGTTAAACAATTAGTTTCACGTAATTCTGATGAAGAGATTGATAATCTTTTTAATTTCTGTAAAATGATGTCTGGTTTTGACATTATCTCTGGACACAACATTATTGGTTTTGATAATCTTCAGATATATAATCGATTAAACTGGATTTTAAAGAATTTTCAAAATCAACTTTCCTCTGAGAAAAAACGTGTTTTTCAGGGATTTATTTCCAAATATTCCAGACCAGACAAGTCATTTCATTTTGGTGTTCATTCAGAGGCAGTACAGTTCTACCCTTGTTCTTTGGATACATATCATGGAGTTCGTAAATTCTATTTCTTCTTAAATGACTACAGTCTAAAAGCAGTTGCACCATTTCTAGGCGTTATAATTAAAGATCGTATTATTTTGACTCCATCCCAGATAAAAATTGATGATAGGACTCTAAAGTACAACAAACATGATGTTCAGGAGCAACTAGGAGTTACTTTAAACCTCATTCAACAAGCATTGCCCCTTAGCTTTACCACATGTATGCCTTTTGATATGCTCTTGTCATCTGGGGCTGTAAGCATGTGGGATCACATGTCTCTCATACGTGCAAGTGTCCAAAAAAAGATAATGCCCCCAATCTGTAGAGTATTGTCATTATCCCAGACGTTGGTCAAAGATTTTAAGGGATGCAACACAAGAGAAGAAATTGTTAAACGCGCTAAGAAGAGAAAGGAGCAACTTTCCAAGGATTTTATTCGTGTAATAAAATATGGAGAAGAAATGCCTAGCTGGATCGAAGACGCATATGTCATTTATAATGAGAGTCATAAGGATTCTGATGATATTTTAAATTATCATTTTCCTGGCGGCATGACCATCAAGCCAGATAAGGAGGCTTTCTCCCATTTCATTCCCTGGTGGTATGTTGTTGTAGCTGATGTTGGAGCTATGTATCCTACAATTTTGAAAGCGATGAATGTTGGCGCCGATACAGTTAGATTTGCTAAAAGGGATGAAAAACCAGATGACTATGTTTGGTTAAAACGACTGCCTGCCAAATTTCTAGAGAAAAGAAAAGTACATTACAGGAAAGTTACTGATGAAGATGAGTTCGCTGATAAGGGATATATCGTTGGTGTAAAAATAGATGAAAAACCAGGAGTGGTAAACTGTGCTATGACTGGGATCATGGGAATGATCTCCAAGGTTAAAAAAGAATTAAAACAAGCAAGGAAGAAAGGCGATGAATCAGAGTTAGAAAGTCTCAAGATGATGTACCAGAGTCTTAAAGGGGCTCGAAATGCGGGAAGTGTAGATTATTCTCAACGGATTATCTTGATTAAACCAAATGGCGACTATACCAACATTAAAATTGGAGAGTTTGTGGATGATGCCATTAAAAAATACGGCAGTTATACAGAGAATATAAATGGTACAGAGTTTGAAATAGCAGATATACAAGACAATTGGACTGCGGTATCGATAAATGAAGATGGAAAAGCAGAAGTAAAAAGAGTTAAGCAGGCAGTTAGACACAAGTGGAATAAAAAACTAATAAAAGTGACAACAAAAAGTGGATCTACAACAGTTACTCCCAATCACAGTATATTTACAGTTAAAAATGGTAAAATCCAGGAGATATCTGCAGAAGATATCCATTATGACTCCTTGATAGTCCATGCAAACAAGATTCCGAATATTGAAAATAAGCACCATATAAACTTGATAAAAGAGATAAATAAACCTGGATTTTATGCATTTATAGATAAGAAAAAACTCAATCTTTTCAATGGTTTTAAAGAGAAGTTGATTTATTTAAATGAGGGAACGAATACATCAGTTCCTTATCTAAAAATTAGTTTAGATAAACTCAGAAAACTAAATTTATCAAACGATATTTTGAAGAATATAACTGTTGGATCAAATGGAAGAAAAGCAAGTAGAATTCCTGCAGTTATCAATGTTAATGAAGATTTTGCTGAATTAATAGGTTATTATGTATCTGAAGGGCATATTTCAAAGAGATTCGTGAGAGGAAAGCCCCAATATTATATCACATTTTCCAGTGCTTCAGAGAATATGCATCAAAGAATTAATGAAATCTCTAAAAATATCTTTAGATTGAATGTCTATACGCTAGACAGAAGAAATAATGCCAATGTTATTGCTTCAACCTTACATGCAAAGGTTATCAATACTTTGTTTAAGGATATTTTAGACTGTGGGACAAATAGCAGAAGTAAAAAAATTCCAATGCAAATTCTTTCTTCCCAAATGACAGTTAAAGATGCTTTTCTAAGAGCATATATGGAAGGCGATGGCAATTTTAAAACAGATATGCCATCGTCAGTACCGCTAGGTAGATTTACTACAAACAGTCGCTTTTTAAATGAAGATATCATAACACTTCAAAAGCAAATAGGAGTTAAGACGAATACTTATTTTAGACCAAGTGACGAAACATACAATACTCGAATGATTGGCTTTTTCAAAGGAAAAAGAGAATATTTTGCTGATTGTTATGCCATTCCACCTAAAAGTATTGAACTTGTAAATCCAAGTTCAGAATATGTATATGATATAAGTGTTGAAGATAACCAGAATTTTTTGGATGCAAACGGTGGAATTCTTTTACATAACACACATGGGATCCTTAGTGCACCTGGCGTGTCTGGTAGACAATTTAATCTATGGGGTGCAACAGCCATTACTACTAAGGGGCAAATGATACTTTCAGATACACTGAATTATCTTAAAAACAAGGGAATACGCGTTGTTTACGGAGACACAGATGGAATTTATTTGGGGTGTTCTAAAAGTGTTGGAAACGTACCTGGGCTATCAAAAGCTTTAGGTCTATCCATTGATAAAAATGAAAGCGATTGGTTAACAAAACCAGATGTTGCTTTAAAATCCATAGAAGAATGTAATAACAAATGGCGGGAGCAACTGAACTATCCCGATTTTGAACTTGAACCTGAAACACATGATGCCATGATGTTTGTTAAACATAAAAATTACCTAATATTTGACCATAAAAATAATCAAATTGAGATGATTGCTAAAGGCAATAATTTCAAGGGATCTGACAAGGCAAATATTGCCAGAAAAGTATTAAAAGAAATTATGATAGAAGTTTTAAAGGAGAATCCCTCATGGGATGATGAAGAGGAAGTAAGAAACAAAATCAAAACGTCCATTATGGAGAAAACTAAGGAAATTGTATCAAAACTTGATTTGAAGCAAGTTAATCTAGAGGACCTAACTTTAATTCAATCAGTTCAACCTTCCAATAGATACAAGCTAAATCAAGATGGCTCCATGTCTACCTTTGGAAAACGCTCAAATGCCCTAGCAAACCTTCTAGGTTATCCCATAAAAAGTCGAGTAAAGTTGAAGTTTGTTGTCACAAAACAACCGCTCCCAGGGATCACCAATCCCTCTAAAAGTGGCGTCAAACCAATTGATTATATGTATCCTATTGAGCATCTGAAAGATGTGAATCAAATTGACTTAGATTGGTACAAGAAAATGATTGAAAATTATATACAGGGTGCCTTTGGCATTTCAGATATTGCTGCTACAGAGCAAACTGGGCTCGATGATTGGATGTAATTTTTTTAAGGAGAACAACAGGAGAAGAATGTAGGGAAAACTATTTATTTTGACACAATATTTAAAACTGGGGGACCTAGTTACATTACTTGGGGAGGTTAACTGTACCTGCTTTCCGCTTAGAGGCGCATTCCTCCTATCAATGCATCCCGTCCCCCACTTCTCTAACTTAACCCTAGTCAAAGTAAATTTTTTTAAAAATAGTAAAGCAAATGGTCAATGAATCTTTTTTAGACTCATTGCCATTCTGCTTCAAAATAGATCGAAGCAGCGTTTTTATCCAAATAGTGCGCCAAGACCAGCTGCTGCTTCTTCTTCAGAGACTTCTTCTTTTTTCTCTTTCTTTTTCTCTTCTTTCTTCTCTTCAGAAGGTGCTTCTCCGCCTGCTGCTGGGGCAGCTGCTGCGGGAGCTGTAGCTACTGGTGCTGCATTTTTGATTGCATCTTCAATATTTACACCCTCTAAAGAGGCTGTAAGTGCCTTGATTTTTGCATCATCTGCCTTTACACCAGCTGCTTCGAGGACTTTTTTTACGTTTGCCTCAGTTATCTTCTGTCCTGCCGAATGAAGAAGCATAGCAGAATATATGTATTCCATTTTTGTCTTCCTCCAATTTTTAAGATGTTATATTCTTTAAATTCATCATTTGGGCATTTGCTTTTGATATCAAATGCTCGATAGTTTGTTTGTTCATAATGCCTTGCTCAATTGCTAGAATGAAAGCATTATAGTAAGCCTTAATGAGTAAATGCTCTATTGTATCCTTAGTTATCCAACTAGTTTCAACTGCCAGAGTGAAAGCATCAACACTAGCTTGTTTCATTTTTCCCAAGAATTCATCGATATCTATGTCAAGAACATCTGGTTGGAAAATGCTTCCCTCTTCAAAAACACCGTTAAGTGTTATTCCAATTTCAACAGGGAAAATCTCCAATCTTGTAAGCATCTGAGCAATCTCTTGAGAAATCTTTTCACCTTTTGGCACTAAGACTTTATCCGTTTTTATTACAACTTTACCCTCTTGAATTGCTGCAGGAATGCCTACTTTTTGAAGCTCTCCCACAATTGGACCAGGCTTAAAAGGAGTGTCTCCTGCTTTAACTTCAATGTCATAAGTTGCAATTTCTCCCCCTTTTGCTGGAGCGTTTGTTCTTGCAGCCTTTAATTGAGCAAATAGTTTAAAAGGATTCATATCTGTGGCAATAACAGCAGATTGCCCATTTATCATATCTTTTAGACCGGAAATTCCTTTGACTTGCTTCTCAGCTTCATCTAGAGCTCGGAGAAGCAAATTATTTTTTGCAGAACGAATAGATGCGATACCATGAAGATTTTTTCTCATCTTTTGCATCTGTGGGGCAGGTATGCCGCCAATCTCGACGATACCAATAACCTTATTGTTTGTAATGAGCTCTGTAAGAGTTTTTACTTCCCCATATTTCCATTCTGCTACATTGGTCATAAATAAAATCACCTTCAGATAACTCGTTCTGGCGGACCCATGGTTGTTTTGATGTAAACAGATCCAATGTTTATACGTCCTTTTTCAAGTAAACTTTCAAGTCTTGTTATTATTGCATCAACATTTTCTGCTATATGCTCCTTTGGCATATCCACATTACCAGCAATTGTATGAAAAGTTAGATTGCTCTTAGACCTAAGCCTAACTGTTTTACGCAAGTTCTTCACCATACCAGAGATATCTGCCTGGGGTGGAACTGGTTTAGGCATTTTTCCTCTAGGCCCGAGAACGGTACCAAGAGTTTTACCGATAGTGGGCATTAAAGGTGCTTCAGATACAAAGAAATCGTGTTCTTCTGCAATCTTTTTAAACTTCTTTTTATCTTTAGAATAATCCTCAATTTCTTCTGGTTTTATAAGAAAATCAACATGTTTTTTTGATTTGACAGCAAGCTCACCACTTGCAAAAAGAGCGATTTTAGCATCATTACCTCGACCGTGAGGCAATACAATTTCAGCATCAACCCTATTTTTAGGGTTATTCATGTCAAGATTTTTGAGATTAATTACTACATCAATATTTTCTTTGAATTTTCTATTTAGTTTTTTAGATTCAGTTAATATTTTATCAACTGCATCTAACGTTTTTTTGCTTGTCATAGATACCAACGAGTGTTTTGTATGCACATTTCCCCCATAAAACAGAAGAAATGTAGTCTTCGGGAATAACAATCTTATTTAAATAATTTTTCTTAATATATTAGATTATTTCCCTTTATCATAAAGTCTCTCAATAATTAAGTTAAGAATCTCTTCAGGATCACGAGCTTTTTTAAGTTCTTTTTTCATAATCAAAGGCGTACCTTCAATGTTCTTCTTACTAACATCTCTGTCTATAATAAGAAAAGCATGTTTCTCAGTAATATTCGAAATACTACTAACAACCTTAGCTTTTTTTATTAGTTTTTTATCGTATTGATCTACGCAGGTCAGTAATATTTTTTTCTTATTTTGACTTACAGCTTCAAAAGGACATCGCTCCATCGGTATGACCTTGTAACCAACTTCCTCCAATATTGAAAAAACTTCTCTCTGGAATTCTCTAAAGCCTTTAGGCTTTATCGATCTAACTTTAACCTGTTTTTCTGATATTTTTTTATTAAGAATGTCTATAGGTGTGGTAACACCTGTACCAAATAAATCCTCAATTCTAAGAGCTACTTCAATACCTGCATTCATGCCTTCTTCATACATTTGAACGGTGCGACGAGTCACTCTTAAAGATCTGGCAAACGAACCTAGCGAAAGGTTCTGCTCCTGTCGAAGTCTTTTTACCCGTTCAGCATCCAAATTAACATAAAGTCCTCCTGGAGCGGCATAAACCTCAAGGGGGATTCCCTCTAGCAAATGGTTTTTTAGTGTTTCCAAGGCAATAGCATGTATATCAAAACGATCATAAACTACATCGGTTTGAAGGAGGCCAATTCCGCTTTTTTCTCCAATTAGTAAAGGACAACCCTGAAGAAGATTTGATAGTGTTCTAAGTTCATCAGCTAAACTCTCGTTCATTGCATCAATATTTGTCAAAACTTTAATTATTAGTAATGAATTGTCCCTTCTTGCAACTAGATCAAAACCTGTAATATGCATTGAATATACTTCAGAGACATAGAAACCCGCGTTAGATAGGGTATCTCTTACTTCCCCCAGCAGTTCATCTCGCTTCATTTGGAAGTAAGGTTATAGAAAAACACTATATATAAGAATATCGGGAGTGAAACTATCTGGATAGGTTTAGATGATACTGATTCAACAAAAGGTGGATGCACAACCTACTTAGCCTGCACCCTAATTAGTAAATTAACAGAGAAGGGATACGATATTATAGGCTATCCGCGACTTGTAAGGCTTAATCCCAACATTCCTTGGAAGACAAGGGGAAACGGTGCGATTTCTTTTCAAATTGGAAAAGGGATTGGCAAGAAAACAAAAATTGGAGAGATAAAAGACAAAGAACTGCTTTCTTATCAAAAAAGCATAGATGATAATTTCGATAAAGAAGAAGTTGCTAAAATATTAGAGAATCAGGTCGATAATCTTGCTAGATTAGATGATGAAAATACAAACTCTGGTTTTGTAATACTTGAAAAACAACCTTCTTCAGATATTTACAAAAAAACTGTAAGAAAAATTGTTAAATTAAGCGAAACTGAAGCATTGTTGAACTCTCTAAATGCATACTTTAAAGGTTATAAGAACAAAAGAGGGCTTATTGGTGCCACTGCATCTGTTGCCTGGGAATCTAAAAGTGATAAAACCTTTGAACTAATAAGTTACAGAGAGGAGAAGAGATGGGGCAGCAGAAGATTTGTTGATGACGATTCAACAAAAAAAATGGATAAAAAGTTTGTTTCTACATTCGACAATTATGATTATGAAAATAAACATAATAGACTGGTTCCTAGTTCGCCATGTCCTGTTCTCTATGGAATAAGGGGAAATAATAGAGGCGATTTAATTAAAGCAAGAGGCGTTATTAATTCTGAAAAAGTTGATTGTTGGCTTTTATTTGAGACAAATCAAGGTACTGATGATCATCTTCAGAAAAAAAACATCAAAGATATTGAACCATATAACTCTATTATAGCAGAGGGGATAGTTGAAAGTGTCCCCCATACAATAAAAGGAGGGCATGTCATATTTAGCATAAAAGATACAACTGGTTCTATAGATTGTGCTGCATATGAGCCTACAAAACAATTTAGAAATACAATCAGGAGTTTAGTTGTTGGAGATGTCATTGAAGTTTATGGTGGCGTCAGAAAAAAACCCCCAACAATTAATCTGGAAAAAATAAAAATCAAAGAGTTAGAAAAAGTTAACGAAAAGGTTGAGAATCCTATTTGTCCCAAGTGCGGAAAACACATGAAATCAAAAGGAAAAAATCAAGGCTACAAATGCATAGTTTGTGGAACAAAAAGTAACAAGCCTTTAATTAAAGAGTTAAAAAGAGATTTAAAAATTGGTTTTTATGAGGTTCCTGTTTGTGCTAGGAGACATCTTAGTAAGCCCCTAAAAAGAATGCAAGAACCATAAGCCTTTTTAAGGGGTTTTTACTACTGGATTGGCAACATCTGTTATTGCGGGTGTGGTGTAGTCTGGTATCACTTAAGCTTGCCAAGCTTATAACTCGGGTTCAAATCCCGGCATCCGCATTTTAAAGAATAAACTTATAATATCAAGAAACTTCTGTGGGTTTTAATTTGGAGTGTAAAATATGCTGAAACTTGACTTGCACATACATTCAAAATATTCAGAGGACGGAATAGGATCTCCAGGAGAGATAATCAAATTACTCCAGGATAAAGGATTAGATGGTATGGCAATAACCGACCATAATAACATCAAAGGGGGTCTCAAAGCAGTAAAAATTGCACCAAAAGATTTTGTTGTAATACCTGGTATTGAAATATCGGCTCTCGAAGGGCATATAATCGCATTAAATGTTAAAGATAACATTCCAAAGAAATTGTCTATTGAAGAAACTATCGAGAAGATTATAGATGCAGGTGGAACGCCAATAATACCTCATCTCTTTCGCAGCATGTCTGGTATAAAAAAAGATAATTTACAGAAAATCCAGAAGAAAATATCTGCGATTGAGGTTTTTAATGCATGCAGTGTCCCACAATCAAATCTTAAAACAGCAAAAATTGCTAAAAAGTATAAATTGGGTGGAACTGGTGGTAGTGATTCACATATACCAGAATACGCAGGATATGGTTACACAACAGTAGATACAACAGATCTCAAAATAGATACAATTATTTCAGAAATAGAAAAGAAAAAAACCTGGGGTGAAGGAATAACCCTGCCTTTGGATTATAGAAGAGATAGAATGATAAAATCAGTTAGGCAGTTTTTCCAAAGAGGTTTTAAAAGAATTTAATTACATTCTAAAAGTTTAATAACTAATTAAACCATACATTTTTTTATGGGAGATGAGGAGTCACTCTTTCAACTAAGAGAAGAAATTAGACAATTAAAAGAGAGGCTCATCGCCATAGAGAGAGAGCAGAGATTAATCAGAGAAGACATACTCTCTGGCGATCCTAAAGCAAGGATGCAAAAAAGACTTTTAGAAAAACCTTTAAATAAGGATGATATCAAAAAAAGAATAGATGATGAAATCAAGATTGAAATTTAGAATCAAATTCTCCTTCATCTATTGCCTTTTGAATTTCACTAGGTTTTTTACCTTCAACTGTCACGCCAATTGACGTACAAGTTCCAATGATTTCCTTTGTTTTTTGTTTAAGTTCTTTTCCAAGCAGATTATCATACTTCATCTTAGCAACTTTAATGGCTTGATCTATACTCAGATTGCCCACTTTATGTGTACCTGCAGACCCTGATCCTTTTTCCAAACCAATTTCATTCATTATTAACGAGGATGCAGGAGGCGTACCGACTTCTATCTCAAAATTCTTAGTTTTTGGGTCAACTAAAACTTTTACAGGTACTTTCATTCCATCAAATTGCTTAGTCTTTTCATTTATCGTATTTATCACTTGCATGATGTTTACACCAAGTGGGCCAAGTGCTGGACCAAGTGGTGGGCCTGCCGATGCTTTTCCACCCTCAACTAGTGCTTCTACTTTCTCAGTCATAATGATCTACTCCTTTTTCTCTTCAGTTTTTTCTTCCCCTTCTTTTCTTTTAATAACTCTAACCTGTTCTCCACGAACAGTAATCGGTATAGGAACAACAGATTCGAAAAGTTCCACAGTAATTTCTTCTTTTGCATCATCAATATGTGTAACCTTTGCTGTTTCTCCCCTAAAAGGACCTGAAACCATTTCGACTACATCTCCTTCCGTAATCTTCGCAACTGCAGATGCTGGAACTAGAAAATGTTCAATTTGTTCTATCGGTATATCGCCCTCAAGCATACTACGAGCATAAGAAATTGTTTTTATCATATCACGAATACGCTCTTTGTCAAAACTCTCTAAAAAAACATAACCGCGAAGTTCAGGTGCTACAAGGATGGAAGGAATCTTGATTTTTGATTTATTTGCACGACTGTTTATGAGATCAGCAGTATTCTGTTCTTTGCCAACTTGAGTTTTTATTGTAAGAATTTTTGATTTTTCTTCAGCAGTATCGTCAAAACCTGTGTCTTCCATAACAATTACCTCTTTATCAACCTATATCAAGCCAAGTTGTTCTGCTATCCAGGGTACAACTTCTTGGACAATATAAAAAGTCGCGAAACCAATGCCCCCAATAAGTAGAATGCCTATTCCTGTTATCTGTGCGCTTTTTGCATATTCTTCGGGCGTAGGTTTACGGGCCATCTTTAGAACTCTGCCATATTTTCCTTTACCTATTCTATTTTTTCTTGCCTCTATTCTATTCTGTAAATCCCATGCCTTTTGGATTAAAGTTCGATTATCGTCGGCTCGTTTTTCACGTTTAAATAATTTCACTTATAGACACCTCTAAAAGCAAATTCGTCAAATAACTACATATATTTAAAGGATTTGGAAGAATTTAAAAAAATAAAAATTAATAGATTTTGTTATTTTATGCAACAAAATCTATACCATATTCTTTATTTTCAAATGACTTCTGACTTGGTCCAAGTATTTGTTTTGATTTTACTCCAGTTATAACAAGCATTGCACGAATATTCTTCTTAAGTGCAGGATCAATTGTTGTACCCCAGATTATCCGAGCATTTGGATCAACTCGGGAGTAAATCTCTTCTACGACTCTCTCTGCTTCACTGATTGTCATATCTTCCCCACCTGTAACGTTGACTAGTGCGCCAGTTGCTTCAGAGATGTCTACTTCGAGCAGTGGTGAGTTTAAAGCTTCTACAACAGCATTAATTGCTTTGTTTTCGCCCTCTGCTTCTCCAAGACCGATCATTGCAACACCGCCTCTTTTCATAACTGTTTTTAAGTCTGCAAAATCTAAGTTAACAAGACCAGGCATGGTTATCATCTCAGTTATACCTTTAATAGATCTCATTAAGACTTCATCGGCAACCTTGAAAGCAGCATTCAATGAGAGATTTGGAACTATATCAAGAAGTTTATCGTTTGGTATGACAATAACAGTATCACAAACATCTCTCAATCTTTTCAATCCTGCTTCAGCATTCTCCATACGGATAAGGCCTTCGACACTAAATGGAAGCGTGACAACGCCAATTGTTAGTGCACCTGCTTCTTTTGCAATTTGTGCGACAACAGGAGCGGATCCAGTACCAGTCCCCCCGCCAAGTCCGCATGTTACAAATACCATGTCTGCACGACCTAAAGCAGTACGAACGTCCTGTTCACTCTCCTTTGCAGCCTCTTCACCTATCTGTGGAAGTGAACCGGCACCAAGACCTCTTGTAAGATGTCTACCAATCAGTACCTTATTAGGCGCCTCGGAAAGCAATAAATGCTGAGCGTCAGTGTTTATTGCAATTAGCTCGGCACCAGCAATTTGACTTGCCATACATCTGGAAATTGTATTTGTTCCAGCACCACCGCAACCAACAACTTTTATTGTGGTTGTAAGAGAAGCTAAAACTTCCTCCAATTCTCTATCTGCCATACTCCTTTTAAGAGTGTTACGGGTAAGCGAGTTGTTTAAAACATCTTTTTTCTTACCATTTTTATTTTTCTTGTTCTTTTTTTCATTAGCAACTACTTCTTCTATAATCTTTTTCATCTTAATATCACCATGCCCTCACAACAATAAGCCCCACATTATTGTGATTAATATATATTTTCCAATATTGTAAAGCAATTTCGATTATTAAATATTTCCTAAAAAATTTTAAGTAATCTCGAGAGAGAAGTCCTTACTTTTCACTGAGTGGGTTAAACATCCAAGAGATATACGATCAGCAAAGTTGGCATATTTTATAATATTATCTGGAGTAATTCCACCAGATATTTCTATTAAAATTTTAGGATTAACTTCTTTGATTTTTTTTGCAAGCATATTTGCTTTTTCAGGTGCAAAATTATCTAGCATTATGACATCTACATTCAAGTTAGCTGCTAATAGTGCATCTTCTTCGTTTTCAACTTCAACTTCTATTGTCTTATCATGAACCTTTTGTTTTACTTTTTTTATTGCATCTTCAATTGAACCAGCTATTTTTATGTGATTATCTTTGATCATAACTGCATCATAAAGTCCAAAGCGGTGTGTTTCACCACCACCCAACTCTACCGCCTTTTTTTCATATTTTCTGAAACCTGGTGTTGTTTTTCTCGTAGCGGCTATAGCAACTTTGGGATTTATTTTCCTACATTTATTTACAATAGCTTTTGTTTCCGTTGCAATTCCACTCATTCTACAAATAATGTTAAGAGCCAAACGTTCTCCTTTTAGGATTGACTTAGCCGGACCAATTATCTTGCACACAATATCTTTTTCATTAACAAAATCCCCATCTTTCACCATATTTTCTGCGTTTGCTCCTGTTTTTGAAAAGACAATTTTTGCCTCTTCCAAACCTGCCACTATGCAATCTTCTTTTGCTACAATCACGGCTTCGGCAGTCTCATCTCCGAATAATGCATCAGATGTAATATCTCCTTCTACCCCCATATCTTCTTGTAAGTATCTATCTATGTCGTTCATTCCGATACATTTTATATTGTGTTCATGTTTTAAGGTTTTGGTAATTCTATGAATCTTGGAATAATTGGCTGTGGCGCTATTGGAACAGATGTTGGAAAAGCAGCTGACGAAATGGATGAAATTGAAAACATCTATTTGTTTGACATCAATAAAGCTGCTTCAAAGAAGTTGTCATCTTCTTTAAATAAAGCAGAAGTTAAACCGGTTAAAGATTTCTTAAAACATGTTGATGTTGTTTTTGAGGCAGCTTCACAAGGTGCTGTTGAAGAATATGCTGAAGAGGTAATCAAAGAAGGAAGAGATTTAGTTGTTATGAGCGTGGGAAGCCTATTGGATAACAAATTCAGAATGCGCCTTGAAAGAATTGCTAAGGAGAAAAAATGCAAAATTTATCTCCCATCTGGTGCTGTTTGTGGCATTGACGGTGTTCTTTCAGCTAGTATTGGTGGAATTGACGAAGTGACGCTTGTTACAACAAAACCACCTGAATCACTAGGTAAGAAATTTGATAAGCGCAGCATAGTTTTCGATGGTTATGCTAGAGATGCGGTAAAAAAATTCCCAATGAATATCAATGTGGCTGCCAGTTTATCTCTTGCTGGCATTGGTTTTGATAAAACAAAGGTTGAGATTGTTGCTGATCCAGTTGCAACCCGCATTAACCACAAGATATTAGCTCATGGTAAGTTTGGGCGCTTAAGAGCAGAGGTTGAGAATATGCCTAACCCAAACAATCCTAAATCCAGCTATATGGCATCACTGTCTGCAATTGCCACATTAAAAAGAATAGTAAATCCAATTCAAATAGGAGCTTAATAAACGTTAGAGGTTAAATTTGTAAAGGTGTAAAGATAAAACAAAGGTTTATATAACATCAATATCAGGTTTTGGAAAATGAAATTTGAAATAAAAGATAGAGACGCAGCAGGGAGGGTATGCAAGCTCGCTACAAAACATGGTACAG
>CAYMMP010000024.1:0-16366 GCA_964391625.1 uncultured Thermoplasmatales archaeon
AATTTTTTTGTTTCATTTTTTATCACACCATTTAAACTTTCAAAATGATTTATATTGCTCTTGGCTTATATATGGTTGGAAAACGTTCGGAAAAAACCAAACAAAAATAGAGAAAAAAAGTAATAGAGTTATTTTATAATTTTATTCTATTAAATAGAAGTTATTTCCTTCCCTTACTAAAGTGAAAGGATCTGTTGATATATCGATCGAGAATTCTGAATCGCCGTCCAACATACTTCTGAAAGCACCATATACTTCCATTTTTCCATCAGTAATATTATTTAATCCTACTCCTTGATAATCCTCGGGAGCAATATCATTTAACCATGTTTCATAGGTTTTTGTTCCATTATCAAAAACTTCGATATATGTATCATTGTAATACAATGTTATTTTGTATTCCCAAACATGATGCTCACCTTTTGCATGTGTCCAGGCAGCAGTACCTACATTATATGGATTTATAATTGGAAAATAACCATGCCAACTTCCAACATTGAAAAGGGGGACATAGATATCACCCATACATGTATCTCCAGGGAAAGTGACATTTGCTTTCCATGTAAAACTTATAGCTTCAACTCCTTCACTGCCTTGAATTATTTCACCGATACAATACAAAGTGCCACAACTTTCATTACTTCCTATTTCTTCACCAAGAGCCGGTATTGGCATATATTTTACCACAGATATTTGTGTTGCTTCTGCATTTTTTTCGTTTTCTAAACAACCACTAAATCCAACAGTAAGGACAATGGCTGTTATTCCGATTAGCAATATTTCTTTTTTCATATTTTTATCACCAGGAATTATTTATCATTCATGAAAGCATATAAATAATTGGAAAACGTTCGGAAAAAACCAAATAAAAAGAGAAAAGCAGGAAAAACAAGATTAAAGAACTTTAGATTTTTCAGTAAATTTAATGCCTATTCCTTCCAATTCATCTAGAATAGGATTATAAATTTCTGGAGTGACTGGAATATGAACCCCTGTCAATTTTATCTTATTATTTAATATCATCTTAACGGCGATAGCTGCTGGAAGTGCTACTGTTCTTGAAATTGCAGAATCACCGTTAGGAATGCCAAACTCAACGAGAGTGGAAGTAATGTATTCTTTCTTACTTGAATACTCTGCAATGAATTCGTGATGCATTACAATCATATCGCGCTCACTTTCACCAAGTTTCATCTTACTCAATGTTAAAACATTTAGATAGTCAAGCGGGTTATCCCTATCTTCTGGCAATGGGATATCATTAAAAAGTCCTAACCATTTTAATCTTTTAATTACTGCAGAATATTCCTTAAGACCTAGGAAATCCGCAGTTGCTTTTTGAAGACCATCCTCCGATTTTGCTTTTATCAGTCTTCTGGTAACATCGGCATAAGTTTTCCCAGAGAAATTTTTCAATGGTTTATCATTTAGCCAACCTAATTTTACAATATTTCTAATTGTTTCACACCAGCCAGTTATTCTAAAAGTGCCACGATAAACTGTTTCCGCGTCTTTCAAACCATAAATATCTTTGTAAGGAATCGAATTTCGATTTGGGTAATTTTCAAATGTGCCAACGCCCTCAACGTCTTGCAAATAATACGTTTCAAACAATTTTTCCCCAGGAACATCTATTTCTATTCCCTGTTCAAGCCATTTAGCAGAATTTCTAGAAGCTAGCAAAACTCCACGGGGAGACCAAGAAAACTTGTAACCAAATGGATTGTTGTTTGCCTCAAAAGATGGTAATGCACCGGTTGTTGATTTAAAGCTGGTAATTTTTCCACCTTTATTTTCAACATCATGTATTACTCTCATAGCAGACATATGATCTATGCCAGGATCTAAACCAGACTCATTTAGAAGTAAAACACCAGTATCCTTGGCTTGTTTATCCAATGCTTTCATTTCATCGCTAACATAAGAAGTTGTTACCAACTGTTTTTTGTGCTTGATACATAATTTTGCTACTTTAACATGATATGTATATGGTAATAAACTTACAGTAAGATCAGACTCTGAAACAAGTTTTTCCAATTTAGCATCATCTGAGACGTCAAGGCTTAGTGGTTTGCCGTTCGGATGACCGTTGATAATCTTTTCTGCTTTACTAACGGTTCTGCTAGCCATAACAACATTAAAATCATTATCAAGAAGATATCGAACAAGTGGTTTTGATACCATTCCTGCTCCAAGAACTAATACTTTTTTCATAGATCTAACGCCTCCTGCCAATGATAGTGAGCAACCTGTGAAAAGAAAATGTCTATAAATATTTGCTGATATATTCGTAATCAGGAGCAAGCTTGCCGTGATAGAGAATTACCGCTCTTTTAACTTCTGGAGGCAGGTCTAAACTATCAAAATCAACTGAATAATCTGCTTTGGCTATGGGCGGCACGAAATCAAATAGAAGTTTGCTAAAAGCTTCCGAGGATTCGCGTGGAAGCTCACAGGGTAAATTATCAACGGCCATTACAACAATACCTTCACCTTCATATCCATCAGTAATCTTCTTATTTGAGGGATTATAAACAAAAGTTGGGCATCCTGAATCGGTTGTTTTTTCCGTGAACTCTATAGCGCCATTCACATCAACACTTATATCCCCAACAACCTCTAGTTTCATCTGATTATAATTTCTTTCAACATAGTCTTTTGTTATGAGTCGGGGGTAGCGTTTCTCCCAATATATACAATTCATAAGTATAGTTAAATAAGGCAAATACTGCTCAAATGTTGGCTTATAGAGCTCAGGCTTGGAGTAGTATTCCTGTAAATCAAAATTTGCATTGGGCGATATTGGCTCGACCATGTCTTTTTCTTTGAAAACCACCTTATAAATTACATTGTTTGAATAATTTTCACTAAGAGTTTTAAGTTGTTCTGGGGTTATTTCTTCAACAGGCAAAAGATCAAGTATTTCCTGAGCGCCCCTTGAGACATTACCATATCCAGCAAAACCTACAACCATTGGGCAAATATCATCTGGAAGACCGTCTCTAGCAATCCTTTCTCCCAACATTTTGAGGTGATCTTTAATATCATTGAGATCTTTGTAATTTATAGCTTCTTTAATTTCATTAAAAGGGGTTTCTATACCTTTAATCTCCATTCTTTTACCAAAAGCCCATAGTGTGTCAAACATGCCGGCGAGGCCAGCATAATGGCCAAAAAATACTAATCTGCGGCCATTTTCATCTGTGATTTTTTCATAATCAATTAAGTTACATCCTAGCTCCATCATCTTCTTTAGCATTGGCATGTTGTATTTTTGACCTTTAATCACGTGGGCAAAAAAGACGTAAGTCTTTCTGGGTTGAAAAAGAGATATAGGTATTTCTTTTACTGCAAATATGACTGGAGCTTCAGATAAATCCTCACTAACATTTGCTCCAGAATCTATATATTCCTGATCAGAAAAAGCTCTTATTGATGATGGTTGGATTATTGTTTCAATGTCATACTTTTCCTTTAATTGTTTGATATGCTCTGGAATCAATGGAACACGGCGTTCCCATTCATTTTTATCTTCTCTACGAACTCCAATTGTAAAACTCATATTTAGTCTCCCAAACACCCCATGTTAAATTGTTTTAAAAAGATTATGAAGATTATTTAAATCGTAAGATTCCGCCAACATGACCCAGATCTGCTATTTTTTCATCATCAGTAAACTCAACTTTGGCATCAGTACGCTCAGCGAATTCAAGAATTTCCTCTAAAACATCTACTTCCGACGTTCTATTTCCACAATACGGGCAAGTTTTAGAAACTCCTTCCTCAACTATTTGACAATGCTCGCAAATCCAACCACGAGGTTTATAATTCTTTTCAATAATTAGTAACTCGACTTGCCCGTTTTTAACAGCAACAATGGTTTCATTTACGCCATATACAGCAAGACCATCCCTGAGAATCTCTTCCTTTAAATGTTGAACTACCTCTGAACTTCTTTCTTTTTCTTTTTCAAACATCAGATTAAAAGATTGCTTCAAAAGTTTACTTTCATCTTCAACGTTTATATCAATTACATCGATAATTCTATCTTTAAAAACTTTAGGTAACATTTCAATAAAATGATTTTTTTCAATGCCGGGTCCAGCAACTATGATTTTTTCATCTGCTCTTTTTTCAAGTTCTTCAACAACCTCAGATAAGAAAGCATGTATGGCCCCACGTCTAATTCTATTAAAACGGGCTTGAGACCACCCTCCTTTCTTATGCTTGCTCATTATGTCTTTCGAGAGCTTCTTTGCATCGTCTATTTTTCCCAGAGAAATCGAAAATATTTTTGCATAATTGGAGCTTATAAGAACGAGAGTAAAAGATTCATATTCATCATGTATTCTTGCAAGAGGGCGAATATAGGGTGAAGAATCAACAACAAGTAGATTATCTACCTCCATTGGCAGTAAAATATACTTTTGAAAATTATTTTTATGAGATGCGAAAATAGCTAAATGATCTCCATTGATTTCTTTGATGCCATCAATAGTATTTTCAAAATTTTTAAGTTCGTCTCCTTTCAAAATTGTTTTACAAGCCTTTATTCTTCTGTCTAAAAATTTTTCACTGGTATTTTTATTTATGTACAGGCTGACAAAAGTGTTGCTACTATCAGAATCATAAACATCTGATAATTCTTTTAGTATTTCTGTTAACTCATCTTTCATAGAACCATTTCAGTGAAACAAAAACAGGTTATAATATCTTTTTACTTTCAGTAAACCCTACGATAACAATAAATAAGAAAGAATATTCTTATTTTTTGATGGGCAGTACGAAACAAACAAGTTTCAGGAAAGACGAAGTAATTAGCGCTTCTGAAATAGGTCAATATCATTTTTGTCCCATGTCTTGGTATCTCCAGCGTTGTGGATATCAGCCAAAATCAAAGTCCCTTGAAATCGGTAAAGAAAAGCATGTAGAACTCGGTAAAGTGATGTACTACACGCAAAAAACTGTTAGAAAATCAAAGGTTCTAGCATATACTGGTTATCTTCTACTATTTATTGCTTTGATATTTTTACTTTCTGAGGTGATTCTATAGAAAATCAAACTGTGATTATGTTTTTACTAAGTGCTTCAATGTTTCTAATAATTACATCAAAAATTATGCAGATTAAAGTTGACAATATTAAAAAGACACATAAAATTCAAGATGGGAAGATAACATACACTGATTTGGATAGACCTGCGAAACCTTTTTTTTCAAAAAAGTATAGAATAAGCGGCAAACCTGATTATATCGTAAAAAAAGACAAACGTTATTTGCCTGTCGAACTGAAAACTGGAAGGCATGACAGTCCTCCAAAAAATCATATTTTTCAACTTGCAGCATACTGTCAGTTGATAGAAGAGAACTTTGGTGTTTTTGTACCTTATGGCATTCTTGTTTATAGCAATGGTTATCAGTTTAACATTCCTTTTGATCCAAAAATTAGATTTGAGCTTGAGAGTACAATTAATGAAATGAAAAGGGCAATTAAAACAGGAAAAATTAATACAAATGTAAAAGATCCTTTCAAATGTAATAGTTGTTCTATGAGAAATTACTGTAATGCCAAAATTATGTAATATTACATTTTTCAGTATTATAATATTATATTTTTAAAATAATGTTTTTATATAAGTTTTTTATTACTATGTATGGTACGAGACGAGAGATAGGAGCTTTATTATGGGAGAGGAATTAAATTTTAATGATGGAGTGTTGCTTTGCAAATACATATATCAAAGTGCTATCGAAAAAACTCTTAATGGAGTGATTGAGCAAGAAGAAATCTTTTACAAGGCACATGATATGCTTAAAAAATTAAATCATAATTGTGATACTCAACGACTTGACGAGCTTCTTCATTTATTGAATATGGAAAATGTTTATGCAATAATTTAAACAGATTTTTTCTTCAACAATAGATCTATTGCTTCATTTAGAAGTTCTCTTTCTTCAGATGTTGGTCGCCAAGTAAACCCATTTTCGTCTTTTGTGAAATTTGGTGCATTCGGATCAAAACGGGTTAGAATACCGATTTTACCAGTATTTGAATTTCTACCTATTTCTAGTTTAATGTATACATTTTCAACCATAGTTTTCCCACACCTTGGTTGGTAGAAATCATTTTTTAGAACTTATATTTTAGGATTTTTAAAATCAACATGATACTTTCAATAAATTTTTAATATCCTATTTCTTCTCGTTGTTCAACCTTATGAGAATAGCAGTACTACTTAAAGACAGATGCAAACCAAAAAATTGTGCTTTAGAATGCATAAAGTTTTGCCCTAGAGTACGCGCTGGAGATGAAACCATAGTTTTAGGAGAAGATGGAAAACCTGTTATCTCTGAAAATCTCTGTGTTGGATGTGGTATCTGTGTTCATAAATGCCCATTTGATGCAATAAAGATAATAGGTCTTGCCGAAGAACTTGAAACGGATTTAGTACATCAATTTGGAAAAAACGGATTCAGATTGTTTAGATTACCAATTCCAAAAGAGGGTGTTTGTACAGGCATCCTTGGTCCAAATGGTATCGGTAAAACAACTTCAATCAAAATTTTATCAGGGGAAATTATTCCGAATTTAGGGAGATATAGAAAAAAAGGCAATTGGGATACCGTGAAAGAATACTATGCCGGCACAGAACTTTATGATCATTTCAAAAAATTATCGAATAACGAAATTGATAGTGTTGTTAAACCGCAATATGTTGATAAACTTCCAAAAGTAATGAAAGGCAAGATATCAGAGATTCTGAAAAAAGCAGACACCTCTGGAAAATATGATGAAATTGTCAGTAAATTAAATTTAGAAAACACACTTGATAAGCATATTGAAAAGAAAGAGATATCTGGTGGAGAACTACAACTTGTATCAATTGCAGCTGCACTCCTAAAAGACGTAGATCTGTACTTTTTTGATGAGCCATCTTCTTATCTTGACATATATCAACGTTTGAAGGTTGCACGCATCATAAAAGAATTATCATTAAAAAAGAAAGTATTGGTTATAGAACACGATATCGCTGTTCTTGATTTTCTTTCTGATAGTGCTCATATAGTTTACGGAGAGGAGGGTGCATACGGTGTTGTAACAAATCCACGTGGGGTGCGTCACGCCATCAATACGTATTTGTCAGGTTACCTAAAAGAAGAGAACATTCGCTTTGGTGAAAAAATTGAGTTTTTTGCAAACCCTCCAAAACAACGTCAGGAAATGAGTTTACTTATCATTTATGACAATCTTTCTAAGTCATTTGAAGAATTTACTCTAGACGTTGAAAAAGGTAATATTCGCTCTGGAGAAATTATTGGAATAGTTGGTCCTAATGCCATTGGCAAAACAACATTTGTTAAAATGCTTGCTGGTGTCATTGAACCGACCACTGGTAAAATTGAACATGAAATTAAAGTTAGCTACAAACCACAATACATAACGCCTGATTTTAAAGGAACTGTCAGAGATTATTTTGAAATGAATGCACAAGAATTGTTCACTTCTTCATTTTATAAAGCTGAGATTTTTGAAGCTTTTCATTTAAAATATTTGTTGGATAAAAAAATTGATACATTGTCTGGTGGTGAATTGCAGAGAGTTGCCACTGCCAATTGCCTTGTTCAAGAAGCAGACATTTACCTAATTGATGAGCCATCTGCATACCTTGATAGTGGGCAGCGCATGATTGCTTCTCGTACTGTTCGTCGTGTTATTGAAAAAACTGGTAAATCAGCTATGATTGTTGATCACGATGTATATTTCATAGATATGATTAGTGATGCGCTAATCGTTTTTGAAGGAGAGCCAGGAAAAAAAGGCAAAGCTCGTGGTCCATTTAGTTTGCATGAAGGGATGAATCGTTTTCTTAAAGATGTTGATATAACCTTTAGAAGAGATGAAGAAACCCACAGACCTCGTGTAAACAAACCCAATTCATATATGGACCGGAAGCAAAGAAGGGAAGGGGAATATTATTATAGTTTATAGTAGTTTAAAATTGGAGAATCATGGTAAGAGGAATTGGTAAAACCAAGTTAAAAAAGAAAAAAACTGGTTTGACAGCTGATAAAGATTACATCACTGAAACATATCTCCAGGGTGGAAAAGCAGTTGGAGATATTTTTAAAAAGAAGAAAAAGAAGCATAATAGTTAAATTACATATTGCTATTCACTGGTTTGATTATGCCAAGATCTGGGAGGCTTAGAAGATTTATATCTGAATACAGCGAATCACCCAGAACAAGAAAGATGTCGTTTATACCTCCATTTCTGATACTTGTTGTTGAAATAATATTAATTTTTCATGCGCTATCATTAAATGAGATGTTTGTAATATCACTGACATCAATCCTATTGATAATATCAATAATTGAGACGATGCTTGTTTCAAAAGAGATACATGAGGAATACACCAGAAGCAATTATGACAGAATTCTCACAATTAAATTGGATGATTTTATTACAAAAACTAAAGAAAAAAATGTTAAATCAATTATTGAAAAATTTATAAGCGAATATCCTGACTATAGATCCGATAGAAACGAGATATATCATACAACATGTCAAATTCTAGAAACACACAAAAAAGAAAAAATCGAGAAAAAATTAACTGAAGATCTAAATAAATATGCTAAGAAAAATAAGAGAATGAATGTCGATGAATTAGTAAAATCATTTGTTAAAAAACATCCAAAGTATAAAAATTACAGGAGCGAAATATACGAAAAAACCTGTCAAATAAAATGTGAAGAATAAACTAAAATTCCTTTTTGTCTTTCCAAATTTTCAGAATTAAATCTTTTAGCTCATCAACATCTTTTGCTTCTACCCATTTTTTATCAAAATCTGGGTCACTAGTAACGCGTATTATCCACATTAAAGCATGCAAGTATAAATTCTTTTTATCAGGAGAAGACACAACTACAAAGAAAGCATGAACTGGGTCAATTTTGTCAGAAAGAACTATGCCCATCTTGCTACGAACAAGAAGAATTGCAAATTTTTCCTTTCCTTTTATCATATTTGAAACGATTGCAACTCCTGGATGGATTGTTAAATTAGAATCATTGCTTCTTTTTTTCAAAAGACGGTAGAGCTTTTCAGTTTTAAGATTAAGTTTAGTGGAAAGATTCTCTGCCAAACTCATCATAAACTTATTTGGGAGAGAGTGTTTAAAAATATCAATAATCTCAGAATCTTCTATTATTTTTTCAAAATTTTTTTCAGTTAAATCATCTCGCTCAATTATTATCTCTCGCAATTCTTCATCGACAAGATAGTTGGTGGATTTTTCACCTGTTAACTTTTCCATAACATGCAATAGAGTATACTCTCGCCAAATTTTGTCCCGTGCATAAAACCAGTACCACCAAAAGCCAAAACAAATGAAACATCCCACCAGAAGCATCGGAAGTACGCCCATTTGGGTCAAAATAAATATAAACCCTGCAATTCCCGCAATCTGAACCCAGGGATATAGAGGAGATCTAAACTTAGGGTTATAATTTCTAATTTTACTTTGCCTCATAATGATTAGTGAAAATGTAATGAATAAAAACAATAGTATTTTAAGAGTTGATGCTGTTTTTACAAGACTCTCGAGATCAAGGAATAGTATAATGACAACCATAAAACAAGTCGTAAAAATAATCGAAAAAAATGGAGTTCCACGTTTTGAAATTTTAGCAAAAGCATTTGGTAACAGTTGGTCTTTTCCCATGGCCATAGGGTCGCGAGATGCTGCAAGAATCCCTGCATTTGCTGTAGAAATAAAAGCCAATATGGCAGCAACAGCCATAACGGCAGCACCAATTCCACCAAGAATTGGAATGTTCAAAGCACCTTCGTAAATTGGCTTTACAGATCCTGACAGGGCTTCACCACTTACACCAATTGTAACAAAAATTACTAGAAGATAAAGTAGAGAAACAACTCCCCATGAAAGAAACATTCCTAGAGGAATATCGCGTCCTGGTTTCTTACATTCCTCTGCCACACTACAAACTTTTGTAAGGCCTCCAAAGGATATAAGAATCAGACCAGCTGTAGAGAAAACAGACCAAGTGCCATATTGCATAAAATTATCAAAATTAGAGAGATCTACGTAAAACAAACCTGCTAAAACATATACAACCAATAACGAAAGAAGCCCCATAACAAGAATTATTTGAGTTTTTCCAGAATGTTTAGCTCCGTAAATGTTGATTGCTGCAAAAAATATACAAAAAAATATAGCTACAAGTTTGATTTGTAAATCTGTTAAGCCGGGGTTTAACAAAACAGCAAAAACACCAATACCAATAAGCGCAAATGCACTTTTAAAAGCCAAAGAAAACCATGCAGCAAAACCACCAATTGTGCCCATTAAAGGACCCATACTTCTATCAATGAAAAAGTAGGTTCCGCCAGCCTTTGGCATGGCAGTGGAAAGTTCTGCTTTTGACAATAATGCAGGAATAATAAGTAAACTTGCAATTGCATATGATAGGATAATAGCAGGACCTGCTTTTGCAAAGGCTATACCGGGTAAAACAAATAATCCTGAACTTATCATAGCTCCTGCTGCTATGGAAAAAATATCGAGAAGTCTAAGATCTTTTTTTAGACTCCCGCACTCACTCTCTGCACCCATCTATCTTAAGATATAGAAAAATGCTATATGTAGGTTTCCTTAAACAATAGTGCCTTTTTTTATAACAATCTTAACCAGATTAATTCCAACACGATAAGGAATAAAAAGATAGCTTGGGCAATCTAGAACAATCAAATCAGCCTGTTTACCTTTTTCCAAGCTACCAATTCTATCATTTAATCCAATGGCGCATGCTGCATTAAAAGTAGAAGCAGTAACTGCTTCAGCAGGCGTCATTCCCATATTATAACAAGCTAGTTGAATGATAAATTGCATATTTTCAATCCAACAATTAGGATTAAGATCAGATGCAAGAGCAACTGGCAATCCCATGTCAATCATATTCCTTGCGTTTGCATACTCCTTCATCATAAGAGCAAAAGGAGTTCCAGGTAACAAAACACCGACAACATCATTCTTGATCATCTGTTTAAGACCTTTTTCACTAGAACGTAAAAGATGATCTGCACTGATTGCGCCAACTTCTGCTGCTAAGCTTGCTCCGCCGGTATCAACTATTTCATCAGCATGAATCTTAGGAGTAAGGCCATGTTTTTTTCCAGCTTCAAGAATCTTTTTTGATTGAGCAACAGTAAAAACATCTTTTTCACAAAAAACATCACAAAAATTAGCAAGACCTTTAATTTTTGGCATCATCTCATCTATAACAATGTCAACATAATCATTTGCAGAATGCTCCTTTGGAATTGCATGAGCGCCGAGAAACGTAGAAACAATATCTATAGGATGATTGTCGTTAAGCCTTTTATTCACTTTCAAAATCTTTAACTCAGTTTCTGTATTCAATCCGTATCCACTTTTAGCTTCACAAGTTGTTGTACCATGTATTAGCATATTGTTTAGACGAGTCGTACTTTGCTCAAACAAGCTTTTTTCAGAAGCTTTTCGGGTTTCATTCACAGTATAAAAAATTCCACCACCTTTCTTCAAAATATCCATATAGCTATAGCCTTTAAGTTTCATATCAAGCTCAAATTCTCTAGAGCCTACAAAGACTAAATGTGTATGAGGATCAACAAAGCCAGGCATTACAATCTTACCAGTTGCATCAATTGTTTTATTAGCCTTGTAGTTTAACTTCTTACCAACATCAACAATCTTACCATTCTTAATTGCAACTGACCCGCCCTTAATTATTGAAAGGTCATTCATCTCGTTTTTTGTTCGAGGCTTATTTAATCCTTTGAGAGTGATCAATTCGTTTGCATTTTTAAGGAGAATATCACACGTTTCCATAACTGTTTTCCCAAACTGTTAAAAGAAGAACCTAGATTAAGGGTTTGCGGTGGTTTTGATGAAAAAAATCGTCGAATGTGTGCCAAATTTCAGCGAAGGTAAAGATAAAGCAATTATAAATGCTATTTCTGCAGCTATTGAATCAGTTGAAAGTGTAAAACTTCTAAACGTTGATCCAGGTGCAGATTTTAACAGAACAGTTTATACTTTTGCAGGAGAACCTGAAGCTGTATTGGAAGCTGCTTTACAAGCCACCAAAGTTGGTTTAGCTCTTATTGATATGAGAAAACATAAGGGAGAGCATGCTAGAATGGGCGCTCTTGATGTAATGCCTTTTATTCCTATCAAAAATGTTACGATGGATGATTGTGTAAGATTATCTAAGAAGTTTGGAGAGAAAATGGCAAAAGAGATGGGGGTGCCAGTTTTTCTTTATGCAAAGTCTGCAACCAAACCAGAGAGAGTTAGACTTCCAGATATAAGAAAAGGAGAATATGAAGCGTTGGAAGAAAAATTCAAAGATCCATCATTTAAACCAGATTTTGGTAAACCTGTTTTTGTACCTAAAAGTGGTGCAACAGCAACAGGTGCAAGGGACATACTCATCGCTTACAATATAAATCTAAATACCAGTGACAAGTCAATTGCATCTAAAATTTCTGGTAAAATAAGAACTAGTGGAGTAATAAAAAAAGATAAAGATGGAAATAAAATAATAGGACCCGATGGTAAACCAGAGCGCATTCCTGGGCGTTTCAAAGGAGTGCAGGCTGGAGGCATGATGTATAACGAAGATATCGCCCAAGTTTCTATGAATCTTTTAAATTTTCGTGAAGTAAATCTTCATCATGTTTTTGAGGCAGTAAAGGAAGAGGCAGATAAGCTTGGTGTAAAAGTAACAGGCAGCGAAATAGTCGGACTTGTGCCAAAAGAATCTCTCATTCTAGCAGGAAAATTCTATGATAAGAAAGTATTTGATGAAGAAGAGCTGGTATCTATCGCAATTGAAAAATTAGGGCTTTCCGATCTTTATCCGTTTAAACCAGAGGAAAAAGTAATTGAATACATGGTTGAAGATACTGGACATCTTGCATCGATGAAAGTTAATAATTTTCTTTCTGAACTTGCTTCAAATAGTCCTGCTCCGGGCGGTGGTAGTGTCGCAGCTCTTGCAGGTGCTCTTGGTGCAGCGTTAACCTCAATGGTTTGTAATCTTACAGTTGGAAAAGACAAATATGCTGACGTAGAAGATGAAATAAAAAGTATACTGAAAAAAAGTGAAAGCATAAGGAAAAAGCTTACAAAACTGATAGATAAAGACACAGAAGCTTTTAATGATGTAATTAAGGCTTTTAAAATGCCAAAAGAAACAGAAAAACAGAAAGAGGCTAGAAGCAAAGCCATTCAAGAAGGATACAAAACAGCTGCAAAGGTTCCATTTGAAACCGCAAATATCTGTGGAGAGATTTTTGATTTAGCTAAGATCGTTGCAGAAAAAGGAAATAAAAATTCAATCACCGATGCTGCAGTATCTGCTCTTATGACAAAAGCAGGTGTCGAATCGGCCATCTTAAACGTCAAAATCAATCTTGGCTCAATCAAGGATGAAAAATTCGTAAAAAATATCTCATCTAAAATTGATAAACTGGAAAAAATTGCAGAGCATAAAACAATGGAAATACTTGAAATTGTAGATAAAAAGATGTAAATAGAAAATTTATAAGTATATCTTGTTTACTCCTTTCTTTTATGAAATCTGATATCGAGATTGCTAGATCTGCAAAGCTAGAAGATATTTATTCTATTGCAAACAAAATTGGAATTAACAGAGACGAAGTAATTCAATGTGGCGAAAACAAAAGTAAGATTTCTTTAAAAATTTTTGATAGAATTAAAGAAAACAAAGATGGGAAATTGATTCTTGTTACTACCATTAACCCAACATCAAGTGGCGAAGGTAAAACTACAATGACTATTGGCCTTGCTCAAGCGTTGGCAAAGCTAGGTAAAAAAACCACACTTTGTATCCGTGAGCCGTCCCTTGGCCCTACAATGGGTATGAAAGGTGGTGCTGCAGGTGGAGGATATTCCCAGGTTTTACCAATGGAAGATATAAATCTTCATTTTACAGGTGATATGCATGCAATAACTAGTGCCCATAACCTGTTAGCTAGCTTGCTGGATAATCATATTCACCATGGGGATAAATACCATGTCGATCCTCGGTATATTGTCTGGCCACGTGTCTTGGATATAAGCGATCGCAGTTTAAGAAAAGTAGTAGTTGGACTTGGTGGCCCTGCAGATGGGGTGCCCCATGAAGAAGAGTTTGCTATTACACCTGCTTCTGAGATTATGGCCATCCTTTGTTTAGCTAAAGACTTAAAAGATTTAAAAGAACGACTCGGAAAAATCATAGCTGCATACACATATGATGGCAAACCAGTTACAGCTAGTGATTTAAAGGCAGTTGGGGCAATGGCTGTATTGCTAAAAGATGCGATGAAGCCTAACTTAGTACAGACAATTGAAGGAGTTCCGGCATTTGTTCATGGCGGTCCTTTTGCAAATATTGCTCATGGTACAAATAGCATTATAGCGACAAAAATTGCGTTAAAGCTGGCAGATTATGTTGTAACTGAAGCAGGGTTTGGATCAGAATTAGGTGCAGAAAAATTCTTTGATATTGTTTGTAGAACTGGTAATTTTAAACCTGATGCAGTTGTTATGGTCGTCAGTATAAAAGCACTTAAAAAGCATGGTGGGGGCTCTGATGTTAAAAAAGGTCTTTTCAATCTAGAAAAACATCTGGAAAATATTTCATTTTTTGGCATTCCAGTTGTTGTTTCTTTAAACCATTTTATTGACGATAAAGATGAAGAGATACAGATTGTTGAAGATTATTGTAAATCAAAAAACATTCCTTTTGCTGTCGCCGACATATGGTCTGAAGGTGGAGAAGGTGGTATCGAACTTGCTGGAAAGCTTATAGACCTTATACAAAATAACCCACCTGATTTTAGATTTTTATATGGATTGGACATGCCAGTCAAAGAAAAAATTGAAACTATAGCAAAGAAAATGTACGGTGCTGATCGTGTTGTTTATACAGTGCTTGCGGAGAGAGATATTAAGTTATGTGAAGAACTTGGATTAGACAAACTTCCAATTTGCATTGCTAAAACACAATATTCCCTATCTGATGATTCTAAAAAAATTGGTCATCCCAAAGGATTTAAGATTACTGTTAGAGAAATTAAATTTTCAGCTGGCGCCGGTTTCTTAGTTCCAATGACAGGTAAAATTACTACAATGCCTGGTTTACCTGCCAAGCCAATTTCTGAAAATATTGATATTGATGATGCTGGAAATATTTCAGGTCTTTACTAACATAATAAACTGATAAAAATAAGGATACATTGATATATCAAAAACTGTATCTATTTTTTGGGAGGCTATACTTTATGGCAAAGGATAAACATGAGTCTCATGTAGAAGATATACTCAATATTTTAAGTCAAAAATCTGACAAAAAAGTATCCCGTGAAGAGATTGAAAGAGAATTTGAAAGATTTATGGAATATGGGGTTCCAATTGATCAAGCTAAACAAACTTTGATAAAAAAATTTGGCGGAGGCAGTGTTGTTTTTACTGATGCTTCCACAGCCGAGAGAACTTTGATTTCTAATCTTAGACCAAATCAAACTAGTGTAAAATTACTTGGCCATGTCATTGCAGTAAATCCAAAAGAAATAACAGTCCGTGGTGAAAATCGTAAAATTTTCTATGGAATACTCGGAGATGAAAGTGGCACCATTCCTTTCACAGCATGGAATAAAGTCGAGCTAGAGAAAGGCGATGTTGTCGAAATAACAAATGCATACACCAGAGAATGGGCTGGTGCAGTACAACTCAATTTTGGCGATCGGGTTAAAATAGAAAAAACAGATAAAGAGAAACTCCCTGAAAGCGCTTTTAAACCAAAAGAGGCGGTAATTAAAGAGCTAAGATCGGGTATGGGTCATGTTGACGTTACAGGGCAAATTTTAGAGTTAAACGAAAGAGAAACTGTAATTGATGGTAAAACTAGGAAAATTTTTTCAGGAATAATTGGTGATGAAACTGGTAAGGCTCAGTTTACTTCTTGGCATGATTTCAAGATTAAAGAAGGAGATGTATTGCGCATAACAGGAGGTTATGTAAAATCTTGGAAAGGGATTCCTCAACTCACCTTTGATTCAAATGCATCAGTAAAAAAACTAGATAAGAAAAAAATTGGAGAAAAAGATCTAAAAAGTGTTAGAATGCCCATTCATCAACTAGTAGAAAAACGTGGCGCATTAGATGTAGAAATTGAAGGTACTATAATTGATATCCGTCCGGGCTCTGGTCTTGTTATAAGATGCCCTGACTGCAATCGCGTTCTTATAAATGATGAATGTAGCATACATGGCAAAGTAAAGGGAAATTTGGATC
>CAYMMP010000025.1:0-16312 GCA_964391625.1 uncultured Thermoplasmatales archaeon
CAAGTATGGAAGTTGTAAAAGCTGGTGATAAGTACACAATGCAGGTTAAAAAACAATATGCCGATCAAAGTATAATGGTTTCCAGGCCTGAAATAAAAGATGATTTATTGAAAACTCTAACGTTAATCGCTTTTCATCAACCCATAAAACAATCTAATTTAAGAAGAATGTTTGGAGCAAAGATATACGAGCATGTTGATGATCTTGTGTCAATGAAACTAGTACACAGTAGGAAACATGGTACGACAGAGATGCTTACAACAACAAAACTATTCCCCGAATACTTTGGAATAAATAGTACAGATCCTGATGAAATAAGGCAATTTCTCATGAAAAAAGTTGCTGAAAAGGTCGAAACTGAATAAAATTATTTTTTGATAACAACTGTAAAGAAACTTGATAACAAATGTACAATAAGTCTTTTTAAATAAATTTTACAAAAATAAGATTAGAGTTGTTGAACGGGGGAGAAAAATTTTTCTCATCCTTTCACCTCCTCTCCTTACCACCTTAAAAATTTTCCCCCCGTTCCACTAAACTCCATCATAATCCAATGGCTTTTATAAACAAGTTTAAACATTTGACATGCATACTGATTTTAGGATGCCTGAAAGTATAGATGAGCTTTATAACAAAATAAAAGATCTAAAAACAAAGGATGAGTTTGCTGCTGAAATTAACAAAATACAGAACGAATATGATGATTTATTTGACAAGGAAACCGCAGCATTATTAATTGTTGACATGCTGGGTAGAAACAGAGGAAACTTGTCCAAAATAAGTGATCTTGAGCCTGGAATGGAATGTACTATTCTTGGAGAAATCACAAATATCGGAAATACAAGGGAATTTGATCGCAAGAAGGGAGGGACAGGGCGAGTAATAAATCTAGAAATTTCAGATGAAACTGGATCATGCAAACTGGCACTTTGGCATAGTGACGTTGAACTTGTTGAAAATAATTCGATACAACTTGGTTCAAAAATCAAGATTGTTAACGGCTATGTTAAAAATGGCTACAACGGAATTGAAATAAACGTTGGTCGCTGGGGAATGATAGAGATAGACGGTAATAAAACAAATAATAAACAAGTTGAAAACAATACTGTTACAACAGGAACAATATTAGAGATACAACCATCAAGAGCTTTTTTCAAAGATGATGGTGAATTTGGTTTTGTTACAAACATAATTTTGAAAAATGATAAGGGAACAAAAACAATAACTCTCTGGGATAAAAAAGTAAAAGAAATTCAAAATTTCAAAAAAGGGGATAAAATCAAAATCGAAAATATAAGTGCCAAACAAAAGAATGGAAAAACCGAGTATCACTTAAATGGAAATGCAAAAATAAGTAAGATCTAACATCCATCTTGGACATATTTTTTATTTCCTTCAAGACATTCCTGTGCCTTTTGCAGTTCTCGTCCCAGATATATGTAATGTTCTGGCAACAATTTAGGGGTGTTTTTTGCAATTGTATCACTCAACGCATCTGCTTTATCACCTGTGAAGACTTTTTCAAGCATCCCTGAGACGATCTTATTTCCTTTATAAACATTTGAATAGTATTCTACTCGAATTTCTTTTTGTTTTCTATCTAGTTCTATTACAAAAAAACCATTTGGATCAAGTATCACATCTTTCTGAGGTGTTTTTTTTGCTTTGATTAAAGGGACTTTTCTATCGATCATATATTTTTTCACCTGCCTCCACTAAATTCTTTAACTTTTGAAAAGCAATGCCTTTAGGGAGTAACCTTAAGCCACAATCTGGTGCCAACTGACTTATTTTATCACCAAATACATCTATTCCTCTCCTTATATGTTTTATTATATCATCCACAGGCTCGACAACCGGCTTGTCAGATCTTACTGATCCAAGGCATATTCTCTGGGAAAAACTGTGATCTTTGAACGCATCAAAGAGTTTTGGAGTTGCTTTGAATTCATGAGACAAAATATCTACAGGCAATTCCAAAATCTCTGGGATAATTTCAGAAATATCACCACATATATGAACCCGGACTGGACATTTTTTAATGCCTGAAGTGACTGTTTCAATTAACTCCTTTGCATAATCTGGCATTGAAACAGAGAAGAATGGTTCATCTATACTAATCATATCAACATGTTTCTGTAAAGATTCTGCTTCTTTTCTTAGAGCCTCTGCAAAATCAAATGCCAGTTCTTTTTCATCATTATAAAAAAGATCTACGCAAGATTGAGATAGCGTATGGGGGCCTGCCAAAAGACCAATTAATTGTCGATTCTCTGGGATAATTTGCTTAACATACTTTTGATCTTCGATAATTATTGGTTCATTATATTGAATTTTATCAATAACCTCAGGTCGCTCTCTAATTCTGCATCCGCCTAGTTTTCTATAAAAAATATTTACAAATGGATCTCTAGTTTGACCATCAGAAACAAGTTGTATTCCTGCATTAACCATATCGTTAACCGCAGATTCTATGTATTTACTCCATAAGATTTCTTTTTGGCCAAAATAATGATTCATCAAATCATAATTATCAATATTTACAGGGTAAGAGCCAATTACAGTTGTAGTAACATTATTTTTCATTAGAAAAGTTTCCTCCTAGGATGAAAATCACAAGGCTCTACACCAAAATAAGATTCGGTATACTCTGAAACCAAGATGTCTTCCCAGGCAATCATTGGGAATGCAAGATCAGAGTTGTGCATTGGTCCAAAGATTGCGAAATCACCACCAAACAAAGGAATGTTTATATTAGATGCTGCATCAACTGGTTTTCGTGCATCTTTAAAATCGTCCAACCAATTTGATTTTTCAACAACATTATGAATTGCACAGCCAGTAGGTAAGCCATATTCTTCCTTAATCACAGGGATGGCAGATATAGATGCTCCACTATTATCGCCCGGCGCCATAGCCGCAGTATCTACAAGGACCTTTTTGATCCCTATTTCTTTAGTTATATCTAACAATCCTTTATCTAAAAGATTTGCACCATTTGCTAAAACCTCGATTTTACCGTCAGGCGATTTATCTTTAGGGTTAAAAGCAACGATTATTGCAGCTTCAGGTGTAAATTTCTTAAGAGTTTTGCGCTCTTCATCTGTTGTCCCAACATGAATAGAGTTATAAACCGTCCTTGAGAGTAGTTTCTTTTCATGAAGAGCCTCTAAAATTTTAATTTTTAGGTTTGGATCAATTATATCAACTGAAAAAGGTTGATTTTTAGGGGTTGATTTTTCGATGAAATCAACTATATCCTCTATAAATTCTTCTTTACGGACAAAAAAATCAGGCATACTTGGATTCCCAATTCTTCTGCTCAAATCATACATTTTTTTAAGTTGACTTTTTGCTTTATCAAAATCAGGTTCTCCTTTGAAAAAAAGCCCTCCAATTAATACGGTAGGATAGGTGCCTGGCTGACCGCCGATCTTTATTCCAGATATATCAAAAACTTTTTGCTCTTTTGTAAATGAAAACATTTTATTTTCCTCGTTTTTTTATTTTTCCCATATAATCTACAACAATTTTTGAGTGTAATGCTCTTTTATCATCAATAATCATTGCTTCTGGAGTGATTCTAATTGCAACATACGGCTCTCCAAAAGGTGAAGGGTTTCTCGAAAGAGCTTCCTCAATTATCTTATCAATCTGTTTTTTGTCTTTAACGTCTATCAAATTTATTATGCTAATCTGTGAGCGGAATCTATCAATTGCATCTTCATTTAAGTTTTCAATGTAAGGGATGGCACCAGGTGCATCAATTATTTTATGGTTCTTATCAATGCCATTTTTGTTTAGAGCAACTAGAGATCCTCCTGAGCGATGCCCACGTATTTCATCTCCGCAAACAGCTAGATAACGAATATGGGGATTTGAAATTACATTTGCAACTATCTTCTCGACACCTATGTTTTCGGTCTTTAAAGGTCCATAGATAGCTACTTTGTCTGAAGGAATATAATCAATATTAAGCAACACTACAGCAACACAACTTTTATCATTACAGGCAGTGAATTCACCGCCCCAGGGGTAGTATTCTTCAGGCATGTCTATTTATCCTCAATTAAAATACTTTTAATATACCTTCCCACATCTTTATAAATACTTATCAATTACTATCTACAAGGGATTTTAATGGGGAAAGAAGATAATATTGACAATATAGAAAAATTACCTGGAGTTGGACCTGCCATTGCCGAAAAATTACGAGATTCTGGATATGTTGATCCGCTTAGTATTGCTGTGGCTTCCCCTTCAGAGCTTGCTGATGCTGCTGAAATAGGTGAAAACACAGCTTCAAAAATTATCACAAATGCTCGTAAATTAGCAGATATAGGTGGTTTTGAAACGGGTGGTGCCCTTCTTGAAAAACGAGCACTGGTTGGTCGTATTAGTTCTGGTTCAAAAACCTTGGACGAGTTGCTTGGCGGTGGTTTTGAATCACAATCAATAGTAGAATTATTTGGTGAATTTGGATCTGGAAAAACTCAGATTGCTCATCAATTATGTGTCATGGTACAACTTCCTAAAGAAAAAGGAGGTGTTGAAGGGCATGCTTTTTATATTGATACTGAGAACACTTTTAGACCAGAAAGAATTGTACAAATGGCAGAAGGTTTTGAATTAGATCCAGATGAAGTTCTCTCTAGAATTCATGTAGCTCGAGCATATAATTCTAGTCATCAAATGCTTTTAGTCGACAAAGTCAAGGAACTTTCCAAGGATGCTCCTGCTCGTTTACTTGTAGTTGACTCACTTACAGCACACTTCCGTGCAGAATATGTTGGAAGAGGGGCTCTTGCTGATCGCCAGCAGAAATTAAACAAACATATGCACGATCTCTTAAGATGGGCAGATCTTAATAATGGAATAGTTTGTGTTACAAATCAAGTATCTGCAAAGCCGGATGCATTTTTTGGAGATCCAACCCGCCCTATTGGAGGGCATATAGTAGGCCATACAGCCACTTTTAGGATATACTTGCGTAAAAGCAAGGGGCCAAAGCGCATAGCAAGACTTATCGATTCTCCTCATCTTCCTGAAGGTGAAGCAGTCTTTACCATAACAAAAGAGGGCGTTAGAGATTAAATAAGGAGAAAATAAGGAAAAACTTAAATGCTTTGTAAAACATTCATTTTCTCGGAGGTAGAGTATTTATGGCATATATACATGATGGTTGGACGTTATATACTAGAGACGTAAAACTTAAGGGTGGGAGGACCCAAACTATCTATTTCTTCAGTAAGAGAACTCCAAAAAGTGGTAAACCATGCGAAAAGCCAGCAAACATGACGGTTGGCGTTAACAAAAGGACAGGCTTACCATATTTGAAAAAGAAATAGATGAATTATTATATGGGCTGACCTTTTTGTCAGCTCAACATCTCTTTTTTACGTTTTTATGTAGTTTTAAATATCATTGTTATATTTTAGAAAACGAATATGACTGTCAAAATTGGCTTTCTAGTAAATCCTATTGCTGGCATGGGTGGTCGTGTAGGCCTAAAAGGAACTGATGGAGTTGTAGACGAAGCTGTTAAACTAGGAGCTAAACCTATTGCGCCTTCTAAAGCTTTAGAAACCGTTAAAGAATTTTTATCAAAATATTATAAAGATGATGTAAATTGGTATACATGCTCAGGGACAATGGGCGAATATGAATTAAAAAAAGCCAACATTAAAGATTTTAAAGTTATTTACAATCATCCAAAAGAAAAAACTACTTCAAGTGACACAAAAAAGGCCTGTGAAAGGTTTTTGAAAAATGAAGTAGATTTGATTCTTTTCTGTGGCGGTGATGGAACGGCCAGAGACATCTTTTCCATTGTTAAAAACAAAATTCCAATTCTTGGTATTCCTTCAGGTGTCAAAATGCACTCAGGAGTTTTTGGGATAAATACAGATGCTGCAGCCAAAATGCTTCATGAATTTGCAAATAAAAGATTAACAGTGGGCGATGCAGAGATAATGGATCTTGACGAAGAACGTTATCGCAAAGGTGACTGGAATATCAAATTATTTGGTATCGCAAGAGGAATCGTCGAACCTACATATGTTCAAGTTGGTAAATCTGTTTTTGAATCTGTCTCTGAAGATGAAGTTAAAGAAGAGCTCGCTGAACACATTATAGATGAGATGAAAGAAAACAAAGACTATTTGTATCTCATGGGATCTGGTGGAACTATAGATTATATAGTTAAAAAAATTGGGGTTAGTAATACCTTGCTTGGCATTGATGCTATTTATCAGAATAAACTTGTAAGTAGTGATTTGAATGAAAAAGACATACTCGAACTACTTGATAAATACTCTAAAGCAAAGGTTATATTAAGTCCAATTGGTGCACAAGGATTCATTCTCGGTCGTGGAAATCTTCAACTAAGTCCAAAGGTTGTTAGAAAAATTGGTTTAGACAACATTATTGTGATATCAACTCCATCAAAACTTCTTTCCACTCCTGTTTTACGCGTGGATACCGGTGATAAAAAACTTGATCGAGATTTTGCTAAAAAAGAGTTTATGATGGTTGTAATCGGATATCGTTTGAGCAGAGTTGTAAAGATACAAACCAACAACTTTTAATATATTTATTTGTTACACAAAAATCCACTAAGATTTAATAAAATTTTATGGGGGCAGAAACTTATGAAAAGAAATCCTACGGCATTTTTAAAAGAAGAATATGAAGACCTTGTTAAGAAAAATTTTGATTGGAAATTGCGAATCTTAGAGACTGGTTCAACACCTCATTCTGTTGTTGACGGCAAAGAAGTCATAATGCTTTGTTCAAACAATTATTTGAATCTTAGCAATCATCCTAAACTCATACAAGCAGCTGTTGATGCTGCTAAAAAATATGGCGCTGGATCTGGCTCAGTCAGAGCGATAGCAGGAACAATGGCATTACACATGGAAGTAGAAAAGCGCCTTGCAAAATTCAAAGGAACTGAAGCTTCATTAGTATACCAAACAGGTTTTGCTGCAAATGCAGGGCTTATACCTCAACTAGTGAAAAAGGGAGATATAATTATTTCTGATGAATTAAACCATGGCAGTATCATAGATGGTGTTAGACTGACAAAAGCGGATCGAGCAGTATACAAACATTGCGACATGGGCGATTTAGAAAAAGTACTAAAAGAAGCTGATAAAAAATACAATAGAATACTTATCATAACAGATGGAGTATTCAGTATGGATGGAGATATTGCACCAATGGATCAGATTGTAAAACTTGGAAAGGAATATGGGGCAATGACCTACGCAGATGATGCACACGGGGAAGGAGTTATAGGACCTGATGGTAGAGGTATCGGCGCACACTTTGGAGTAGAGGGAGAGATAGACGTGGAAATGGGAACTTTCAGTAAAGCCTATGGGGTTGTAGGTGGATTAATTGCAGGGAGCCAAGATCTTGTAAACTTCGCATTAAATAAGTCTAGGACATGGTTACTAAGTGGTTCTCATCCACCAGCAGTTGCAGGAGCGCAACTAGCTGCAATAGATGTCCTTGAGACAGAGCCAGAACATGTCAAAAAACTATGGGACAACACAAAATATTTCAAAAAAGAACTTAAAAGCATGGGATTTGACACAGGATTTAGTGAAACTCCCATAACGCCCGTAATCGTTGGAGAATCAAGCAAAGCAAAAGAACTCAGCGACAAACTCTATGAAGAAGGGATATTTGCATTACCCATAGTATTTCCAATGGTAGCTAGAGACAAAGCAAGAATACGTACGATGATGAATGCAGGTCTAACAAAGGAAGATTTAGATTACACGCTTGAAAAATTCGAAAAACTTGGGAAGAAACTAAACATTATCTAATCACTTTTTTATTTTGGAAATAAGAGAGACACATATGAGTGAGAATACAAAAATACAGCATGTTGCACTAAACTATCAAGATAAAGAAAAAGCAGATTTATTTTTTGTAAAGGTATTAGGACTAAAACTGAAAAAAACTTTTGCGCTTACTCCCGAATTAGCAAAACAGATATTTGGGCTAAAAGAAAGAGTATTGGCACTCTCATATGAAAATAAAAATACTAGATTTGAAGTGTTTATCACAGAACAACTAACAGAAAATAGGTTTGAACATACGTGTATTATAGTAAACAACAAAGAAGATTTTATACAACGTTGCAAAAAACATGGATTACAAATAAATCTTGTAAAAAAAGATGGTAAAACATATCTATTTGTAAGAGATTTTTCAAATAATCTTTATGAGGTTAAAGAAAAACAATAAATTCTCTTAGATTTTTTTCCATTTTCCTTTCTTTTTTTGACTTAAAACCTTATCTATAATTGTATGTTCGTCTGCCTCTTTTAGCAGATCATCCTCCTCTTTAAGATGCCTTTTTATTGCATCTTCTACTGAATTGTTACCCACTTCTGCTATTTTACCACCATCCTCTTTAAATTTTTCACCTTTCCCGACATCTTTCTTTTTATCGGGCAGTTCAGTAGACATAGGCTTTTCAAGGTGTTTTTCAATTATTTTTTCAGGAGACGGCAAAGGAGTTGATGTCTTTTTGTCAGAAAAAATCCCAAAAGCTTCGTTTATCAATTCTGTTTCCTCAACAGTTGGTAACCAAGCATAAGAGTCTTTTTCAACTATAACATTAGGAGCTTTTGCATCAAATCTTACCAATAAAGATAATTTTCCTGTATTTTTGTCCCGAGATAGCTCTAGTTTTATGTTCACTTTATTGCTATCAACCATGCGTTAACATCTCTCCTCAAAAGGCATAAATAAAGTATTAGGACTTATATTTTTCTTAAAAACCAATTAAAGTTAATTTTTTAATTATTTTGGAAGAATTCAAAAATGGTAACTTTTCTGATAAGAGCCTGATTATATTTTGTTTGATCGATTGTATTTTTTCAGATAATCTGTTTGCATTAGATATTGTAATAATATTATTATTTGAATTTTTATTGAAAACAACATTATCTGCCTTATTCCCATAAATTTTACAATCCATAACTTGATTATCATCTGAGTCTGCAAAGTAGATTCCATGAACTCCATTATTGTATATCTCGCAGTTTAAGATAGTGTTTTCATTGTTCAATTCTCGTATCCCATCAATTCCAGTATGAGTATTATCATAGAATTTACAATCAGATATTGTATTTCCTGAAGAGAGTTGCAGTTCAATACCGTCACAATTTTTGTAAAAAACAGAATTTTTTATCTCGTTATTATTGCATTTAAGATAGGTACTGCTAATAAGAGCTATTCCTTCATCATTACAACCTGAAAAATAACAATTATCAATGATGTTATTAGAAGACCATATTGTTATTCCCACAGGTGTATCTAAAATATTACAATCAACTATTTTATTATTATCTGCAGTTATTCTAATTGCACTAGTATAGAGGCCTGGGCCCCTATTTTTTACTGTTAAGCTTTTTATTATACATTCAGAAGTACCCAATATAATAGCATATTTGTTCTTTTTTGAGATGGGATTTATTATCGTTTTTTCTTTATTTTCCCCTTCGAGAATTATCTTCTTTTCAATCTTAACTATTTCTGCATATTCTCCATTTTTAACATATACTGTTGATCCTGGATTTGCGTTATCTATTGCCTCCTGGATACTTGTATAGTCTCCATTTCCTGATTTGTCAACTATCAGATAATTTTTCAAAGATTGAGAGATTTGATTTGCATTAGCAGTTGTTACTAACTGAAAGAAAAGTATCGCTATGAGCAATATCCCTATTTTTTTAATCCTTCTCTCCATCTAACATACCACGCTAATTCTTATCGTGTTATTTATTAACGTGGCTATGTTTCTCAATTAATATATATAAAGATTATTTGTTAAAATAACAAAATGATAAAGAGTCAATTAATAAAAATATAATATTTTATTAAGAAGGTATTACCAAAAACCAAAATAGTATCATAAAAACAGTTATTGCCAATACAAAAATATAGTTTAACTGCTCTTCCATGTTTTGTGTAATCTTTTTTGTAGACATCCTATCCATATCTCATTTTCTAATGTATTTATATAAGTTTTATGTAGGTGAATATATAGTTGAATATCCAATTAAAGAACCACCGCCTGAAAAAAGATCGGCATGATTTCATTAATTGGCCTAGTAACGCAATACATAAACAGAATATATTTAAACAGATATAATATTTGTATTATAAATAGTATTAAAAAAGGAGGTGAGAGAACGTTATGAAAAAAACAACAAAAGCAATATTAATTTCAAGTATGATGATAGCGACTACATTCTATGTATGTTTTTCAGCAACTGCCGAAATGACATCTAAAAAATTTATAACAACAATGAATGAGGGCTCTGGAAATTTAGAAGGTACTGTTACTGAATGGGGAGATGGCCCTCTAGAAGACGCATATGTATATATTGCAGGAGGACACATATCACTAAAAGAATTTGATGTTTCAGCCGTATTAACTCAAGACCAAACAAATGCTTCAGGACATTACTTTATAGGCGAATTGCCTGAGGGAAAATATACAATTCTTGTTCTTAGAAATGGATTTGGTAAACAAGACAAATGGGCTCCGTCCTTAAGACATACTACAATTTATCCGGGAGAAACAACAATAGAAAACTTCAATTTAAAAAGACTTGGCAGGAGCAGAATCAGTAACATATTACAGGAATTTCCACAGATTTATAAAATATTATTTAAAAGAGTCATTTCAAAGATATTAACCTAAATAACCTCTATTTTTTATTTTTAGGATTCTTTTTTAAATAAATAACTGCTATTACTTTTGGTTTGAGATATTTGACAAAAGAAAAATATAGATGCAAATATTGTGGGAGAAAGATGCATAAATTTGACTATGAGATGTATAATGGTTACTGTGGAAAATGTAGGGAAATTGTAGAATGGAAAAGAACGCTTGACCACATTAAAGATTTGGAAAAATAATATCATCTTACTTTTTATTTTTAAACCATCCTAGGGTGCTATAAAATCTCTGAACTGCAGTAATATTTCCTACAACAGCAAAATATACAAGCACCCAACACAATAAATAGAAGCCGTAAATTTTTTCAATGCCATAGTGAAACAAAGCTTGTTGTATAGCTGGGAAAATCATCAAGAGTACTAACCTATCAGCCCTACCTAAAAGACCAGAGTATTCTCTTTTATGCCCAATTGCCTGAGATTGGGTTCCCATATAACTAGTAAGAAGCATTCCCACAATTGCAAAAAAACCGATAGTTGGATCACACCAAATGCTTAAAGCAAGACCTCCAACCATAAAAACATCAGCATACCGGTCAATTGCATGATCTATAAAATCGCCTTTTTTTGACACAGTATTGGTTAATTTTGCAACCTTTCCATCAATAGCATCAAAAAAGCCATTAGCAAAAACAAAAAGGCTTGCGAAATACAAAAAATAGTTTTCAGGAGTTGAAAAATAAAAAAACATGGCCGCAATAATGGCGAAAATTAAAGATAAAAACGAAAGAACGTTTGGATGTACAAAGGTAAAATGTTTGGCGATTCTAGTTACTAGCGGATCTACATTATCTCTTTGAGTATCTAGGACCATTTTATAACCTTGGTTTCAGAAATTTTTAAGTATTTCTTCAGACCAATCAATATTACCTATTTTATATTTTTTCATATTTTTAAATCTATTTGCAAGTATTTTTATAATTTCGGAAGATGTTTCATCAATGGATTTATCAGAAACATCTATTTCGAAAACATTATTTTTTCCATGAGTTTCTAGCGACTCACATAGAATGATGTCAAGAATTTCAGCTTCTACATTTTCCATAATTTTTTGCTTTTTCCACCCCTTAGAAAATAAATTTTTAAAGAGTTTTTCAGGGTGACAACGGAGAATTAACACTTTATTTACAAATCTTAATAAATGAGACAAATGTCCTTCAATCAAAACTAAATCTTTATCTCCATATTTCTCTTTGATATGCTGGTTCAATTTATCAATATCAACAATATTGGAATTTCTTTTCTTGTCTATGCCAATAATAAAACCAAAATCAGTTGCAATTTTATTTAGGTCAACTACCTCATAACCACTTTCTCTTAATTTATCTGAAATAGAGGTTTTTCCTGTGCCTGGCGTACCAGTTAGCGCTATAATCATAAAAATCTAAAATAATTTTGGATAATCATATCCGCGGAATCCTTCTTTGAAACAATAATGAAGTTCTTGGAAGTCTTTTCTGAATTCCTTAACATCAGCTTTAACTTTTTTTGGATTTTCATTTTTCAATAAAGCCCTTTCATAAAACTCTGCAACTTCATCCATTTCTTTCTCTTTCATACCTATGCGCGTTAATTCAGGCGTTCCAAGTCTTAAACCAGATGGATTCAAAGGATCTGTATCTCCAGGGATAGTGTTCATATTTGTTATAATGCCAGCATCCTCAAGTTTTTTAGACGCCTCCTTTCCTTTGCCAGGTCCGATAGACACTAAAATTTGATGCGATTTTGTAAATCCTAGTTTTTCACCAAATACGTTAAAACCGCGTTCATAAAGACTTTGCGCAAAAGCTTGGGCATTTTTTATCGTTTGTTTAGCATAGGCTTCTCCAAACTCCAGATGCTCAGCAAATGCAATCGCCTTTGCAGCCACATGATGAAGATGATAAGAAGATGTAACTCCTGGGAAAACACCAAAATTGAGTTTTCTAAGGAATGATTTATCTTCATCAGTATCTCCTTTATGATCTGAAAGAATCATGCCACCTTGAGGTCCAGGTAGTGTTTTATGAGTGCTACCAAGCATAACATCTGCACCTTCGTGCAAGGGATCTTGAAATTGCTTACCACCAATCAATCCGAGAACATGTGCTGCATCATATACCAACGGAGCGCCAACCTCATGTGCCGCCTCAGCCAACTCTTTGATAGGGCTTGGAAATAGAAAAACAGAACGACCATTGAGGCAAGCTTTTGGCTTCACTTTTTTAATCAATTTTACAGCGCCATCAATGTCAATATTCATTTCTTCGTCGTTAAAGGGATAAGATAGCAGATTAATGCCCCTTACTCCAGCAGCACCCCATTTGCCAAAAGAAATATGAGCGCCATTAGCAAGATCAAGGACAATAGCAGTATCACCAGGTTTAAAAAGGGCTTTTAAAACAGCCATATTTGCTGTAGTGCCAGCTGTAGGTCGAACATCAACATAACTACAATTAAACAGTTTTTTTGCAAGCTCCATTGCTTTTAATTCTACATTATCAAAAAATTTACAGCCTTCATAGTAACGTTTTCCGGGAGTACCTTCCGCATATCTTCCATGAAAATCAGTAATTAGCATTTCACGACAGAAAGGTGACAAAACGTTTTCACTGGCAATCATAGGAAGAGAATTTGCAAACCATTCGTTGTTTAGTCTTGCTTGTTTTCGAACATATTCTACTTCATCATACCAACTCATAAGAAAACCCCAAAAGCGATATCTAAGAACCCCATAAAAAGATAATGGAAAAAACTAGATTTCAATAAGTTCGCGAGAGGATTTCGTAAGGATATCTATTCCATCATTTTTTACCAATATATCGTCTTCTATACGAACTCCACCAAAACCTGGAATATAAACACCAGGTTCAACAGTTAGAACCATGTTTTCCTTTAAAATAATCTTATCATCTGAGTTAAAACCAACGCCGCCATCGTGGACAGAAAGACCTAAAGAGTGGCCAGTAGAGTGGATGAAGTGTCCCCTGAACTCAGAGCTAGCAATAAAAGCATCAACCTCGTCGTGAACTACATGTGCTTCAATACCTGCTTTTATCTTTTCAAAACCAACTTTTTGTGCATCTAAAACAGTCTTATACATCTTTTTTTGTTTTTCATTAGCACTTCCAAAAACAAAAGTGCGGGTAGTGTCTGAATTGTATCTTTTAAAACAAGCACCAAAATCACATAAAACAAAGCCACCTTTGGCTATCCTAGCAGCACCATGACTATAATGCGGCTCAGCAGAATTCTTACCAAACGAAGAAATTGTGTCAAAAGCAGGCTTGTCAGCACCATTCTTTTGAAGCAAATAATTAATTTCTGCAGCAAGTTCGTATTCATGAATCCCATCCCTCATTATCTCTGGGATTTTTTCCATGACAATATCCGCGATTTTAGCGGCCTCACGTATCTTTTTTAACTCATCTTCATCTTTAATAACTCTTGTTTTTACAAAACCAGAGGACGCGTCACTAAAATCTTTATTAGGCAAATTTTTTTGAAGTCTAAGATAATCTAAAAAAAGAATGCTGCCAAAGTTAAGACCAATCTTCTTAGAAGAGCCCAAAGATTGTTTTAACAATTCATAAAAATCATTGCTTTTTTTATAAACCATAACATTGGCATTAGCCTTTTTTGCACTTTCCGATTCAAGTTCAGAGACCAATAGATCAATTCGCCCATCAGGGAACAAAACAGCAGAACTTCCTTCAAAAAGACCTTGCTCCAAACCTGTAACATAAAAAAAGTTTGTATCAACAAATGGTTCAGAAGAATTCTTTATAATAATTGCATCTATATGCTTTTGTAGATTATTGAAAATCTTTTTGACTCTTTTTTCCAAATTAAATCACCAACTCTCAAGTTGAGAGCAAACAAATTAAAGAAAAATAATTGTATATTTTTATATATTTGGAACGAAAGGCTTATTTGTATTGTTTTATTAGACCTTGCAGTTCAGATAAATCGCTTTTGATTGTCTCAACTTGTTTCATTTTTTCTTGTTCGAAATTTTTTAGAATTGTTGGTAATGGTTTAGTAAGCTTATAGATATGAACAGGTCTTCCTTTTCCTTTCTTTTTGAGGTCGCGTTTTTTGACCCATCCGCGTCTTCGCATCTCTTGCATAGCAACGCTTACTTCTGGTTGTCGAAGGTCTGCACCCTGCTCAACCTCTGATGATTTACACTCCTCCACTTGTGATAAAAACATCAAGGTTTTGGCAAGGTTTCTAGGCATGCCTAACTCGGTAAATAAAGATACCGCCTTGTCGTCTTTCTCATCCAAAACAAATGCCCTTTTATGCTTCATATTCTCCTCACCATTGTTAATCATAAGAGAGTATTTATATTTTTCTTATTTTTTAGATACCAGATAGGATTTTATTTATTAAAATTTTGAATTTAAATTTTACTTTTTACTTAATATTTCTTCTCAAAGTTATCAAGGAAAGCACAGGAATACACCACAATGATGTTAACATTTTTGAGTGTTAAAAAAATCTCATCTCTCTTTCTTTGCTTTTGCCAACATCTTCAAATAATTCTCTGTGTCTTCTTTTACCCAATCAGACACTTTATATTTCTGTATAACCCCTCCTGAACTTTTTGTCACTACTTCTTTAATCCCGGCATTAATTATAGCTCTTTTGCATCTATCACATGGCTTACCTTCAGTTAGCGAGCCGCCATTAAACTTTTGCCCATAAAGATAAAGAATTCCATCTAGAACGCTTGTTCCGTGTCTAGCAGCATTTATTAGAGAGTTTTCTTCGGCATGAACTCCAGGGCAGTAATCATAGCCAGTGTATGAAGGAATGTCGAGTTCATCTTTTACACATCCAACGTCCATACAATTTACTACCCCCCTAGCTGGACCGTTATACCCTGTACTTACCACGGCATCATTCTTCACAATAATAGCACCAAACTGTCTTCGTATGCATGGGGATCTCATACATACTGCCTTTGCTATATTTATGTAATATTCATCTTTACTTAGTCTCGACCATTTTTTTGACATTTTTGCCTTCCCACCATCTTAATAAGAATCTTATCTAAATATCAACTAAATGAGCAGGAGGTTTAATAAAATTATGATTTTGAAAAATGAATCGTTACTATTAAAAATATAAAAAACATTCATATTTTAATTTTTGGCTGTTCGAGGGGAAATATATGACAAACAAATTTGGTATTTATCAATCTAGTTCTAGAAGCTGCATATTCTATAAAGAAGATGAAGATGGACATCAATCAACTTTTAACATTTTTAAAACTCCTACTGCAGACATGAAAGAGAAAATCATTGCATTTATTGATAATGAAAATATGAATAAAGAGGACTGGGTGAAAGAAGAAGTAACAGATATCAAAGATATTCTCGATGCGTTTGGTGGATGGGCAGCTGATGCGCCAATTGTTTTTGAACTTGAAGCCCATAAAAGTTTAAGCTCTGTATTAAAAAAGGAAGAATAAATTTTTATTCTTTTAATCTAACATTTATTTCTTGAAAATCTTTTGGTACAAAGGATTTTTTAAAAATTTTATTAGCTTCATCTTCCA
>CAYMMP010000026.1:0-16124 GCA_964391625.1 uncultured Thermoplasmatales archaeon
AGTTTGCTGAGAAGCACATTACAGATAGTTTCCTTGTTTTAAATAGTGATATTATCTGTTCTTTAAATCTTAGAAATATGATTGATTTTCATAAGGAAAAAAATGCTGTTTCAACCATTTCATTATGGCCTGTAAAAAATGTTTCAGAATTTGGAGTTGCTGACGTTAAAGAAGATGGAAAAATAGAAAGGTTTGTTGAGAAACCAAAACCAAAAGATGCTCCTTCAAATTTTATTAATGCAGGTGCCTATTTTTTAGACCCAATGATTTTAGATTACATTGAGGAAGGTAGACTTGTTTCAATGGAAAAAGAAATCTTTCCACAGATAATTAAAGATACGAAGAAGTTTTACGGGTTTAAGTTTGATGGATATTGGATGGACATAGGTAGAATATCTAGTTATCTTGAGGTTAACAGATTTCTACTAGCAAGAAATAAGTTGAAATATATTAAAGGCAAAAATTGCAAAATAGATGGCAAACTTGATAAATGTAGCATAGGGAACAATGTAGATGTTGGACATGCCTCCGAATTATATTCAACCATCGTCTACAACAACTCTTCAATTGGAAACAAAGTTGTTTTAAAGAATTGTATCATTGGAGAAAAATGTAAAGTTGGGGATAATGCATTTCTATCAAATGTTGTGGTTGGAGATAACGAATCAATCAAATCAAATACTGTTCTAAATGATATAATTGTTTGGAATCAACCCATCCCAAAAGGATATCCAGACAAACAGATAGGTAATGCTATTCCTCAATAGTATCAGAATCTACATACCAAAATCTAATTATTATGTTCTTAGTTTACTAAAATTAATAATTGGTGAGATTTAATGGGAAAATTGTTTGGCACAAATGGAATTAGAGGCGTTGTAAACGAAGACATGAATATCGACCTTGCTCAAGGAATAGGTAAAGCCTGGGGAACTTTACTGAAAAGAACAATTGAGAAGCCAAAAGTTGCAATTGGTACAGATGCAAGACTTTCCAACCATATGCTTAAAAATGCCATTTCTGCTGGTCTTTTGGCAACTGGATGTGATATCGTCGATGTTGGGCTTGTACCAACGCCCACTCTTCAATATACAGTTAAAATGAAAAGATTTGATTCTGGTGTAATAATTACTGCATCTCACAACCCACCTCAGTTTAATGGCATTAAAGGCGTAGCCTCAGATGGAACAGAATTTACAAAATCTGTCGAAGACGAAATTGAGAAAATATACTTTGAAAAAAGTTTTAAATTAGCAGATTGGAATGATGTTGGAAAAGTAACATTCTGGGATGGTGCAATTGATTTGTATATCAATGGAATTTTAAATGCTGTTGATGTAGATGCTATAAGAGAAAAACAATTCCATGTAGTATTAGATTGTGGAAATGGTGCCGGATCTATTGTTGCTCCAATTTTACTTAAAAAATTAAACTGTAAATTAACTGAATTGTATTGTGAGCCAGATGGGACATTCCCGGGACATAATTCAGAGCCTTTGCCTGAAAATCTTACAGAATTAATTAAAAAGGTTCCAGAGGTAAAAGCAGATCTTGGTGCAGCTCAAGATGGAGATGCAGACAGGGCGATATTTGTTGATGAAAATGGAACCTACATATGGGGAGATAAAAGCCTTGCACTTGGTGCAAAATATGCTACAAAAGACAAAGGTGGAATTGCAGTTACACCAGTTACAACATCAAGTTGTTTTGATGATGTTGTAAAACAAAATAATGGAGAAATAATACACACAGCAGTTGGCTCACCTATTGTTGCACGAGTAATGATGGATAAAAATGCGGTTTTTGGCGGAGAAGAAAATGGCGGCTTAATCTTCCCAGAAATGCAATATTGTAGAGATTCTGCAATGGCCATAGCAAAAATTTTAGAAATAATGGCTAAAGAAAACAAAACTCTATCACAACTTATAGATGAAATACCAAAATATGAAGTATACAAAACAAAGATGCCTTGCCCGCATGATAAAAAAGAAATTGTGATGAAAACTTTAGCAGAACAAACAAAAAAGGACAATAATGTTTTAAAGGTCGATGAGACAGATGGAGTTAAACTTTATCTGAATGAAGGGTGGGTCCTGATGAGGCCTTCTGGAACAGAACCGATTTTTAGGGTATATTGTGAGTCAAAAGATAAAAAACTTGCAGAAGATATTGCTTTAAAATATAAGAAAATAGCAGAAGAAATAATTAAAAAATCTTGATCAGGCTCTTGTTTGAAGGATTGGTGTTAGATCAACCCCATTTTTTGAAGACATTGTTAGGGCATATTTTGTACGACTATGAGAGGTACCTCTCATCTTTATAACTTGGAGAGTTCTAATGAGATCGCCCTTGCGTTCAATATCAGACAAAAAGAATATCCCATCCGATATAAACTCTTCAATTTCGTTTTGAGAGAATTGAAAAACCATTGGAGGGACCTCAGAGGTAAGAAATGTAGTGCAATTCAATATAGTTAAAGATGAACCCAATTTGAAAATAAAATCTCTAATTCCCTCTCGAGATTTTATTCTATAACAAAGGGATGTAATAGAGTCTAAAACTAATCTTTTGGCACCAACCTCTTTCACAATATCTCTTATAACTTCAAAAAGAATATTTGCTTCTTCAAAAGTATAATGATCTGGGCTAAGACCAAGTTTATCGCTAATACTCCATAAATCAATAACAATGAGATCGCCAGATTTTATGTATTTTTCATCAAAGAAATCGAAAACACCTTGATATTTTTTAAGTTTCTGAATAGTCTCTGTGGCAGTAAAAAAGACGCTTTTTTCTCCTTTTTTTACACCGTCTATTAAAAATTGCATAGAAAATGTTGTTTTTCCCACTCCACTGGCGCCAGATATCAGAACAATATTGCCACAAGGTATTCCTCCACCAAGATCCAAATCTAGTATTTCGACACCAGTAGTACAACGAGGCCTATTTTCCATGCGTTCTCCCCAACACCAACAATAACAATAAATAGTTAACTAGTTAAAATGATTTTTCTTTCTTTAAAGAAATACATTAATACCCCTTTATTTATTGAGGGTTAAAATTGAGGTAGACAATGTCTAAAGATGAAGATTTACAAAAATATATGATACTGCTTGAGCAATACAAAGAACAGATAAGTCAATTAGAAATGCAGTCTCAATACTTACAAGCCGCTGCTATGGACTATGGTAAGGCAAAAATTACATTGGAAAATCTTAGCAAAACAGAAGAGGGATCTGAAACTTTAATTCCGATTGGCGGTGGTGTCTTTGTATATGCAACACTGAAAAATACTTCAAAAGTTCTTATTGATATAGGATCAGAACTTGTGGCTGAAAAGAATTTGGAAGATGCAATAAAAAAAATTGATGTAAGAATAGAAGAGTTGCAAAAAAATCAAGATAAAGTAAATGCTATGACGGAGCAATTCCAGGCAGAGGCTGCTGACATCTCTGCCAAAGCGCAAAAGATTGTTAACGAGCAACAAAAATAATTATTGGGTATGAGTAATGTTTAAATTTTTAAAGAAAAAACTCAAAAGATTCGAAGAAAAACTTGAAGCTGAATTAGAAGCAGAATTAGAAAAAGAAGAAGTTAAACCAGAGCCAATCCCTCCAAAACCTGTCGAAGAGAAGCCTATTGAAAAACCTAAAGAACCTGGAAAGCCGGTTGAACCTGTAAAAAAAGAAGTCTCTAAACCTCCTAAAAAACCTATTGAGAAAAAAATTGATAAACTTTTAAAAATAGAAGAAAAGGAAGTCAAAAAACAAAAAATCGAAGAAGAAAAATGTAAAAGACAAGAAGAAATTGATAGACAAATAGAAAAATCAATTGAAACAGAGCTTGAGCATACCTTGCGCACACGTAAAAGTATCGAACAGGTTGTAAAAACAGAAAGGAAACCCATTCGTACAATTAGTGACGAAAAGCTAGAAGATCTTTTATGGGATCTTGAAGTAGGACTTTTAGAATCTGATGTTGCTTACTCTGTAATCGAGTCCATCAAAAAAGACATTAAAGAAGAGTTAAAACATGTCTCTTTTGAACGCGGGAAGATCAGTGAAGTTGTTGAAGAAGTTTTAAAAAAGGCTATTGCTCACGTGTTAGCATCCAATAAAATTGATTTTAATAAATTAATTAAAAATGGCAAGAGACCTTTTGTAATTATGTTTGTTGGCGTAAATGGTAGCGGTAAAACTCTAAGCATTGGCAAGATTGCTACAACGCTAAAAAAACAAGGATATTCTTGTGTGATGGCTGCTGGTGATACGTTTCGCGCTGGAGCCATTGAACAATTAGCAATTCATGCTGAAAATGTCGGTGTAAAGATTATAAAGCATGGTCCTGGTGCAGATCCTGCCGCTGTTGCTTTTGATGCCATAGATCATGCCCGTGCCAAACATAAGGATGTAGTCTTGTTGGATACTGCTGGAAGAATGCAAACAAATATTAATTTGATGGATGAAATGGCTAAAATCAAACGTGTTGCTAAACCTGACCTGATTATCTTTGTTGGAGATGCCCTTGCGGGCAATGATGCTGTTGAGCAGGCTAAGCGGTTTAATGAAGTTGTTGGTATAGATGGTGTAATTCTTACAAAGGTTGATACAGATGCAAAAGGTGGTAGTGCTTTATCTGTTGCTTATACTATTGGCAAACCTTTGTTGTTTATTGGTGTTGGTCAAGGGTATGAGGATCAAATTCCTTTTGACCCACAATGGATGATTGATAATATTTTTGGCAAAGAATCGTAAAAAACCTAATACTTTACTTATTACTATTTCACGCATCTCTTTCAATATGAATAGGCTAAAAATTTTCTTTTCTAATTTTTCATTTTTTATCTTCGGATACAACTGTAAAGAACCTGGGCTATAATTGTACAACAACTCCTTTTAAACATAACTAACAAAAACAATACTTGAGGAGCGATAGAATATGAAAATTGTTGGTCAAATCTCAAGCCCACAAGAAGCCCAAGAAATGGAATTTATAGTAAAAGTCTTAGTAGTAAGAAACCGAACGATAGTATTAGCCGAACAGGCAAAACAGGGGATGTAATAATGGATAAGAAAAACAAAAATAAGAAAAACGTCCCACAGGACATTCCAATCTATTGGGTAAATATCTAGTCTTTCCAAACAGGTTTTACCCAAGATTCAATAAATCGTTTAGATAAATCTGGACGGGCTCTCGAAATATCTGTAACAGTTAGTATCCCAACAATACCCTCATCAACAACAACAGGTAATTTTTTAATATTGAATTCCTTCATGATGCTCAATGCTTTTTCTACAGTATCTAAAGCGTGAATTGTTTTAATGTCTGTAGACATTATTTCATCAATTTTAGTTAATTTTGGATCTTTGTTTTCACAGATAGTTCTTTCTATAAGATCGCGCTCGGTAACAATTCCAACGCACACACCATCTTCAATTACAACGAGACATCCGACCCTATGATCCCTATATTTGTTACAAGCGTCAAAAACAAAATCATTGACATTAACCGTGATTACATTTTTTTTCATTATCTCCCTTACCAGCAAGAAAAATCACCTGAATCCATCACAGTAATAGCATACATACTTTATATATCAAATGCACTATTTATTAAACGATAAATGACGAAAGTAAAAACTAGAAATGAAATTTTAAACGATGTCATAAAAGATGGTAAAAAGCATCCAAAAAATTGGAGAGCTGTTTTTGGAAAGGATAAAAAGTTACTGTCAAATGATTATTACGTCTTCAACCCAGAGATTGGAGTATATTTTTTAAAAGAATATCAGAAAAATCCGTTTCAAATAAAAGGAATTGGAAGCAAAATCGCAAGAAAGGTGGATGAGGATATCGAAGCAGAAATATCAAGACATAATGGAGATTTTGGAATAGTGCAAGGGGATTTCAAAAAAATTTATAAGAATCTTGAAAGGGGAGTGCATCCAGATAAAATATTTGATGCAGCAGTCAAAGGAAAGAAAGACTATGGGTTAAAAATGCCAATAAGGGGGAAAGCAACATCTTCGGAAGACACTTTTGGCAATCTAAAGAACGAACTTTCTTCAAAGCAAAAAAAGGTTGATAAAAGATTTGAAGAATTAGCAGAAGATGATGGTTTGTACAAATCATATGATTAATCTAAATATTTTTTAATATTCTTTTCAGCTTTTTTTCTTTTTTCTTGTAGATCTGACAACATCTTTTCCATTAGTTCAGAAGCATATTTTTTACAAGTACCGCACATCTGTTTTCCACTTTTACAAGAGGTGTAAATCTCATGTAGCTCTCTATCATCTTCTATTAAATGATATAAAAATAGTTCATAGACGACACATTCATCTGGCTTACCACCGTGTTTTTTTTGCTCTTCAAGCGTAACTGCTCCGCCTGTCTTAGCATGCATAATCTTCTTAGATGCTTCTTTTGGAGAATCAGATAAAAAGATTGCGCTTTCTGGTTTTGAGGAGGACATCTTTTCCCCAGTTAAACCAGTTATAAAACGATGAAATACTGCAGCAGGAGGATAAAAGCCATATCCTCCTTGTTCTACTTCAAGTTTTAAGAATTCTTCATCTATTCTTTGAATGTCTTTTTCAGAAGCATCTTCCATATATATTGCTTTATATTCAGTAATTCTTTTAAGTTTCTTTAATCCTAGTTTTTTAAGTGTTTTTTCTGCTTCATCCAACAGTTTTTTTACATTTTTATCAGGTTTTACAAACACTCCTATTTTGTTATCTTTAGTTTTAGTAACATTATAAAAGCGATAAGCCTGAGATATGTCCCTACTTAATCTTATATGAGGATCTTGATCCACCCCAACTGGGACAAGTGTTGGTCTACTACCACCATATTTCTTTAGCTGAACATGCAATATGTCTCCAGTTTGAATAAGTGGCGAAAAAACATGAGCCATATTGGTTTGACCATTGAAACCATATGTTGCTTGCATTTGAGACCAATTAATTTTTTTACCTAAAAGATAAGCTAAATCTTTAACATCTTCACATTTAGATTGAAAGTATATGCGACATTTTTCAGATCTTAAACCCAACGCGATATAGTTTGGAATGTACTCTTTTAAAGCATATTCCTTTGTTTCTTCCATTGTATATCCACGTGTTGCATAAGCTTCTATGTCAGCTACTGCTATGTTTATATCTGCACCGATACTTTGATAGTAAATTACCTCATCAATTACCATCTTATGGCCAAGATGCATTTTACCAGATGGCATAAGGCCTGTAAGGACTGCCCAAGGTTTCTTTGATTTTACAGATTTATTTATCTGTTGAAAACCTCTATGGCCAAAAACAACTCCTCTTCGCAATAGTTTATGTGGATTTGGTAGCTCTTTCCACAGTTCTTCTGAAAATTCCTCTATTCCAAATTCATCTCTTAATCTTTTATAATCTTGGTAGATTGTTGAGCTCCATGGATCTATTTTCATTTTTCAGTATTGTGAAACATTGAATGTTTCAAAAACTTACCGTTCTATAAAAGCAGTAAAATTACTTTATAATTTTAATATAATAATATTTATATATTCCTATTTATTGTTATACTGGCATGTTATTTGCTCTAGTAAAGAAATCCATTATATTTTTACTGATAGCAAGTATGATTCTTTCTGTCACATCTCAAGGAACCGTGATTGTTACCACAAATCATGAAAAAAAAGATGCCAACGAAGAAAATAGTTTTTCAATTCTTAATGAAAACAAAGTATTAATTCTCGTAGATGAGTCAATATATCCTAATTTATTAAGTGAATTATCAAGATTTTCAGATGACATCACATCTGCAGGATTTGTATGCGAAATTTATCACAAGAAAATAAGCTATCGTATATGGGATAGCCCACAGGCAGTAAAAAAATTTATTATAGCACATTCATCGAATTTAGCAGGATGTATACTCATTGGCAATATCCCTATTGCTGAATATCGGGTAAAGGGGCATATGAATATGTACGAGACATTCCCATGTGATTTTTACTATATGGATCTAGATGGGAAGTGGGATGTTTACGATGAAGGTGGTTGGCAAAATGGCTATCCTTATACTGTATTCTGTAATCACACTAACGGGAACGGTAATGTAAAACCAGAGATATGGATTGGAAGATTATCACCAGATTCATGGATTGGGGATAAAACAAATCTTCTTCGAGAATACTTCGAAAGGAATCATGCATACAGGACAAGAAAAATGATTAGATCTTCACGTGCATTGTTGTATATAGATGATAGCTGGTACAGCTATGCCAACAACCTTAAGAAGCATCTAAAGAATGTTTATCCTTCATCATGCATCACTGTTGTTAAAAACAAAGAGACAACTAGAGCAAAGGATTATCTAAACCGATTAAAAGACAATAAATATGAATGGGTACAACTTCATGTACATTCCGATCAATGGCAACATCAGTTTAGATATAACAATGATAACAGCTATGATCTTTTGACGTGCCGAGATCTAAAAAAGAATTATACCGGTGCATTATTTTATGATTTATACGCCTGCTCGGCTCTTGATTTTTCTGTTCAGTGTCTTGGCAATTTATATCTATTTGGTCAAACCTCAGGCTTAACAGTTATTGGTTCTTCTAAAGTTACCAACATTGGCGATGAGGGTAAACGTCTATACGATAAATTAGGTGAAGGAAAATGTATTGGTGAAGCTTTCAAGTGTTGGTATTCCGAATCAGGTGTTCGATTTCCTTCAGTTTATTATGGTAAATTGATACTTGGGGATCCTACCCTTGCCCCAATAAAGGATACAACACCCCCTGATGTAGAATTTACATACCCTAAAGAAGGCTCTCTTTATTTTGGAGATAGGGAACTTACTAAAATTAATCCTACTAACGACTATGATTGTATTGTTATAAAACCAGATAATTTAAAAATTCAAGTCACCGATACCCAAACAAACGTTAAAACAGTTAATGTTATTTTTGACGGAGTGGAGCATCCTGCTGAAAAAACTAGTTTTAATAACATCTGGAGCTATCCGATTATAAATAATAATTATTATATGCCTGAAATTCACAGTTACCAGGCAAAAGCCAGTGATACATTAAACAACATGGGATACAGTAAGGAAAGAAAGATATGTTCAATTATGGGCAATAGTCCACCATATCTTTATGGAGAAATCATAGGTCCAACTTCTGGTAAAACAGGCAATAAGTATTCCTATTCAATCAAATTGTTTGATGTTGAAGGAGATGATGTTTATTATCGTTTTAAATGGGATGACAATACGGAACCAATATGGGAAGGACCGGTAAAAACAGAACCCATCTATCCCAACTCATTTGATCTGATTGAGTCACAGTTGGTAACAGTTGAGGAAGAGCATAAATTCAAGGAATCTGGAACTCGCAGTATAAGCGTCGAAATAAAAGATTGCCATGGAAATCAAGGATTATATAGTATTAGTTTGGATATAAAAATTGATAGAAACCGCTCAAATAAACTATTGACAATACAACAATTATTCAACAATTGGGATTTTCCACTACTAACGAGACTATTAAACTTCCAATAGACCTAAACATTATCTGCTTAAAATACAAACACGCTTTTTAATGATTTTAATACGCTGAGGGGGAGATTCGAACTCCCGCTCCCCAGATGGAGAACCGGCTCTCAAGGCCGGCGCGTTAGGCCGGACTTTGCTACCTCAGCATAAAAGATAGAATGTGTAAACCAAAAAGACGTAAAAAAGAGTTTCTAATAAAACTATGATCTTAAAACAATTTCAATATTAACGCCGTCAGGAACTTGAATCCTCATAAGTTGACGTAACGCACGATCACTGGCATCCAAATCAATCAAACGCTTATGGATACGCATTTCCCAACGATCCCAAGTTTCAGTACCTTCACCATCTGGAGATTTGCGACATGGTACCTTCAAATGCTTAGTTGGCAATGGTACAGGGCCACTCATACTAACTCCGGTACGCTCAGCAATCATTTTTATCTGTGTACAAACTTCCTCTAGTTTTTTTGCATCAGTGCTTACCAGCGATATTCGTGCTTTTTGTGCCATATTTTATGTTACTCCAAAACTTATTAACCTAACTTTCAAAAAATAAAAAATTTAGAGGCTTATTTAGCCTCTTCTACTTCAAGACAAACACCAGCAGCAACAGTTTGGCCCATATCACGTATAGCAAAACGGCCTAGCTGTGGTATTTTCTTTGATGGTTCAATAACCATTGGTCTTGTTGGTACAATCTTTACTATTGCTGCGTCGCCTGTTTTTATGAAATCAGGATTCTCTTCTTTTACTTGACCAGTACGTGGATCAAGTTTTTTCTGAATCTCTTCAAAACGGCAAGCAACTTGTGCAGTATAACAGTGAAATACCGGTGTGTACCCTTTGGTTATAACTGAGGGGTGATTCAAGACCATTATCTGGGCAGTAAATGCTTTTGCAACAGTAGGTGGGTCGTTTGTAGGTCCTGCAACATCTCCACGTCTTATATCGTTTTTAGCTACTCCGCGAACATTTGCGCCAACATTGTCACCAGGTTCTGCAGAACTCAATTGTTCGTGATGCATCTCGATGGTTTTAATTTCACCAACAATTCCACCAGGTTTCATACTTGGTTTAAACATAACTTGCATACCTGGCTTCATGACACCTGTTTCAATTTTACCAACTGGAACAGTACCAACACCCTTGATTGTATAAACATCTTGGATTGGCCAACGTAGTGGAAGATTTGTTGGTTTTTCAGGCAATGCAAATTTGTCAATTGCTGTAAGAATAGTGTCTCCAGTCCACCAATCAAGTTTACCTTTTTCTTTTACGTTGTCTCCAGCAAAAGCAGAGCAGGGTATATATTGTAGTTGCTCATCTTTATAACCAACACTCTTTGCAAGTTTGTCAACCTGTGCTTTAACCTCTTCGAATTTTGCTTTGTCATATGGTGGTTGTGTTGCATCCATTTGATTTATTGCGACAATCATCTGTTTAACACCAAGTGTACGGGCTAAAAACATGTGCTCTTTTGTTTGTGCCATTACGCCATGTTGTGCCGCAACTACAAGAATTGCTGCATCAGCTTGTGATGTACCAGTAATCATGTTCTTAACGAAGTCACGGTGACCTGGCGCATCAATGATTGTAACATAATACTTATCGGTATCGAATCTCTTGTGAGCTACATCAATTGTTAATCCTCTTTCTCTCTCCTCTTTTAATTGGTCAAAGACCCAGGCAAGTGCAAAACTTTCTTTACCTTTTGCTTTTGCTTCTTCTTTAAATTTTTGAATCATGTGCTCTGGAAATTGTCCAGTATCTAACATAATTCTTCCTACAAGTGTAGATTTTCCATGATCGACATGACCAATAATTACAAGATTCATATGTGGTTTATTTGCCATAATATATTTCCTCCGTTTTAATCAAATATTTTATTTTCTATATAGTTTTTTTCATATATTCTTTTTTTAAGTTTGATAGCGTATAGGCTTCCTATTTATAAGCCTTATCCTAAATTTATCTTTAAGTTTATAGGAGAAAAAAATGGGCTCGAGGAGATTTGAACTCCTGACCTCCGCCATGTCAAGGCGACGTCATAACCACCTAGACCACGAGCCCTTTTGCTTGCATGGGAATAATGTAACTGTTTTTGTATTTTACTGAACAAAAATCTTCAAAATAATGAGTGATTTGCACCTACATACTCTCTTGCATATGTATATGCGAAAAACGCTATTAAATTCAAATGTTATTAAGAATAGTTTACCAAGAGGAGATGGATGCATATGAGGAAGTTCTTAGGCTTATTAATGGAAGAAGAAAATTTGTTTTTAAAAAATAGATCAGATCTTGATGAAACGACTTTTGATGTATGGAAGTCTGAACTTGAGAAGGAGTTGCCTACATTCTGGGCATCTATGAAAAGATAGAACTCTTTGTTAAGTATTAAATATTAAACCTTTTATTCCTTATTTTATGAGTTTTAAATCTCCTAGATTAACTACAGATGGTGTGATTATAAAAGACAATAAACTTCTTCTAATTAAAAGGAAAAATGAACCTTTTAAAAACAAATGGGCACTTCCAGGTGGTTTTGTAGAATATGGGGAAAAAGTCGAAGACTCCGTAACCAGAGAAGTTTTTGAGGAGACTGGTTTGAAAACAAAGATAAACAATTTTTTTAATGTGTATTCTGATCCAGATCGTGACCCTCGTGGTCATACAATCACTTTAGTCTATAGTTTAGAAATTGTAGGTGGCAATCTAAAAGGTAATGATGATGCAAGTGAAGCTAAATTTTTTGAATTAGATAATTTACCAGAATTAGCTTTTGACCACGGCAAGATAATAAATCAGATTATAGGAAGGGATAAGTAAATGTTTTGTCCAAAATGTAGAGGATTAATGTATCCTAAAGGCGATTTTATCATTTGTAAGAAGTGTGGATTTAAAAAGAAAAAAGAAGGGGCAAATATCATTGTGTCTCAACAGGAAAAAAAAGAGGTAACCTTAATCGAAGATAAGGAAAAAACAAATGTTTTGCCTAAAACTAAAATCAAGTGTCCAAAGTGCGACAATAATGAGGCTTACTGGATTCTTAGGCAGATGCGAGGCAGCGATGAGCCTGAAAGCAGATTTTATACTTGTACAAAATGTGGATATAAGTGGAGAGAAGATTAAAGATATTTTAACTAGAAATATTTAAATATGTTGTATATTATAATATTATTACATATAACTAGTTGAGGTTAAACTATGAAAAGAACTATTAAAACATCAATTACTATGGTAGCATGTCTTCTAATATTATTTTCATCTGTTGGTTATTCGTTGGCAGAAGAAACAAAAAAAGATGTAAAACTGCAATCAATGACAATAACTCTCTACAGATATGGAATTGATGGTTCTGTTACACCAATAGACACAGAGATTGATATCGGTGAGGGGAAAAACTTTGAAGAAAAACTAGCTAACAAATGCAGTGAACTTTTACAGAATGATGGGCAATTACAGAACTTATTAGAAAATTTAACCTCAAATCTTACAGCTACTGCTGGTTTTCTATTTATAAAATCAAGTGGAAAAGGATTTCATTTTGAATCCAAAACTAGAATCAAATTACTCAAAAGACCAAAAATACTGAGCAAGTTATTGAACAAAATTAAATTTTTCAAGATTAAGTTACCGAAAATCAAACTTTTTCACAAAAAAACATATCTTTTCTGCAAATATTCCAAAGACCCTACGGCAAATACCACAATTATACCGCTCATAAGATCAGCAATAAATGAAAGTTATATCAAAAATGTTCAGGGAAATCACAGTGTGTTCGTCTATGATTTTGTGGGTTATACAACATGGTGTGGGCGGTTTTCATTCTCACCATTAGACATACTGCCACGGGCATTTGCTGGATATGGTAGAACAGCAATATACAAAAATTTGAGCTGAATAACGGCTAAATAATACCGTCAGTGTTATAAACACAAAATGTATTTAATTTTTCTACTTTATTAGAGAATTAATATTAATTGGGGAGGAAAATATATGTTCAATGCAAAAGTAAAATCAGATGTACTTAAAGGCATAATTGATGTAACTTCACCACTTGTAAACGAAGTGAAATTCAATATTTCTCCAAAAGGGATTTCTTTAAGAGCTGTTGATCCTGCTCACGTTGCAATGGTTGATCTTAATATTAATAGTAACGCCTTTGAAGAATTTAAAGCTACAGAAATGGAGTTAGGAATCGATATGGACAAACTCGCAAGCATTATGAGGCTTTCTAGCTCTGGCGATATGGTGTCTCTTGAATATGATGAAGACACAAATCGTTTGATAGTAAAAATTGGCAATCTCGTACGAAAAATGGGTTTAATTGATACTGCAGGAATGCCAGACCCGAAAATGCCCAATCTAAATTTGCCTGCAAAAGTAATCTTGAAATCTTCTGAGCTAAACCAAGGCGTACGTGCATCAGAAGCAGTATCCGACCATCTAGCAATATCTGTAAACAAGGATAGTTTTGAATTATTTGCAGAGGGAGACACAGACACTGTAAATTTAAAATTACCAAAAGATTTGTTAATGGAAATAGATACATCCTCGAAATGTAGAAGCCTTTTTTCGATAGATTACTTTAGCAATATGATAAAACCAGTTAAAAGCGAAGATCCAATAACAGTAATGCTCGGAAATGACAATCCCATTAAAGTGGAATTTGACATAGCTGAAAAGAAAGGACATGTAACTTATCTACTTGCACCTCGAATTGAATCTGAATAAATTAAAAACTTAGAGGTGTAATACTATATCTGTAAAAAATACGCGTAGAAGATATATTGCTTTTGTTTTGTTAAATAACACTAAGAAGCAATTTAAAAAAGAAGATTTAAAAAGAGAAATTCATAATAGATGTAACATTCTTTTCGATAAAAACTACAGAGAGATGGGTATCCGTCTAATAAAATTTGATGGTGAAAAAGGAATTTTGAGATGCAATCACATAGAAAAAGAGAATGCAATAACTCTTCTGAAATCTATCAAAGAGATTGATAGTGAAATAGTTAATTTTGAAACAGTTGGAACCTCCGGTACAATAAAAAGTCTTATGAAGAAACATATGTGATGGATTGATGAAAATTCCATAAAAATGCAGGTAGTTATGCAGATGAATGTGCAGGTGAATAACTACATTAGCGATAACTTATTAAAAGAGCAAAATATTTCAAATACAGTAGTGGATGGGATGCAGAGTGGAGATGAAACAGTTATTTCTCCAGAGGCTCTAAGACCACTCATAATGAGGTCCCTAAGGAGAAGTAGCGTTAGAAAAAAAATTGCAGATTATCTTTTTGAGATAAGCCCTAGTGGTAGTTATACTTCTGATATCGCATATAACGTTAAAACCACACCAACAAATGTTATTGGTGCTCTCAGAGGCATGAATTCTCGTTATAGGGATGACGAATCTCTTTTAAGTTTAAATTTAGTTGAAATGATTGAAAGCGGTAAAAATGTAAAAATCTACAAACTTACAGACTTGGGCAAAGATATAATTCAATCAATGAAGGAAAGAAAATAAACGTAAGTGTTTATAGGTATTTTTTAGTACTATATATCAAACCCACTGCATCCATTGCTCTTAATAAATCATCCATTTCTTTTTTTACTTTAACAATATCTTCTTTAGACATCATCACATTTTTATTGTGCTTACATGGAAGATCTGGAACAACCCCTTGCAGGCGACATACGATTGGTCTAACTTCGTAGATGCTGCATCTGCCTTTCTTTAGATATGGGCATTTATTTTTATTTCTCTCAAATTGTTCTTTAGACCATTTTAGATATTTCATATTGTGTTTTTTTAGATAATCTCGCATCATTATCTCCTCAGGCTCAAACCAAACAATAGGACCTTCGCATTGATGACAATGTTTACAATCAAAAGAAGGGATTTGTGAATATATGTCTTCAAGACGTTTCTTTATCTCTCGTTTGCTAAGCATTTAATCATCTAATCAATAAATAAGTTCCAAAAAATCATTAAAAATCATCTGCTTCATCGCCTGGTTCTAACATTGGGGTTTCCTGTTTATATTGATCATAGCTGTCTCTTTGTTGTGGTTGTTCTTTTTTCTTTATCAATTTTTTACAAACCTTACATCTGCCTTCTTCGTCATACTCTCGCCAATCCATGCAATTTGAGCAGAATTCGTCGTTGCCAACTCTTACTACCATTCTTCATCATCTAGTAAATAATTCTCAATAAAACGAATGTCATTACAGATTATATTAAATTTTTGTTTGATTGATAAATTTACTCAATTTTTTGCTTTTCATATAGTAAATTACTAAAATAGATTATCTATTTCACAACTACTTTAGCGGGTGTGATCTAGGGGTTATGATTAGGGCCTTCCAAGCCCTCTGCACGGGTTCGATTCCCGTCGCCCGCATTCCTTTGCAATGCAGGGGTAGCCAAGCCTGGCCAACGGCGCAGGACTTAAGATCTTATTCAAAATAAGGGTTCGATGAGACATCCTGTCTCGAAGGAGTCCGAGGGTTCAAATCCCTTCCCCTGCATATCTAATATTTTAACAGGAGAAAAACCATG
>CAYMMP010000027.1:0-15425 GCA_964391625.1 uncultured Thermoplasmatales archaeon
AAAGATCAACATCTCCGCCGTTTTCTCCATCATTTGGTTCTCCCCATTGGTTATCTCCATCGCTGTTGAATGGTCCATCAAGATATCCATAGTACTGATCAACTGGCAGTATGGTGTCATAGAACCATGTATCTTCATCATAACCCGACACATATAACATTTTTGTTGGAATTGTATCTTCATCTCCGCCAATTAAAAGATACTCAATATTGTGCTCGGTGTATTCTTCTCTAACAAAATCTCTGATATCTTCTGGTGTAACTGACCCGGGAATCAAGGAAATATCACTTAATGTTTTAATTTCTGTCGCCAGACCTTTGTCTTCATGGGCATTTTTTAACGGTTCAAAACTATTTTTAAATTCGTTTGTTGTAAGAATTAAAAGGTCGTATTGGTCCTGATTTGCTTTCAATAGTTTATTTTCGTCGTATGTATCCAGAATCTCAGGGTTATCAACTTTATTTAAAATTTCTAATCTATATTTTTCCGCCTCTCTGTAAAATTGGTTATCATTTGTCTGGGATGTTTTTACATTAACTGTAATCTCAGGGTAGTAAAGCAGTTCGCCTGTTGAAGGTATGTATTGAACTGGATAAAGCGTTAGAACAAGGATTGCATATCCTCTGAAATAGTATGTCCCGACCTTTGAATATAACTCTCCAGGATATGCTTCGCTTAAAGCGTATATCTCTTTGGTTGATATCGATGGTTTGATTCTAATGTTTTGTGATGCTGTTACTAAGTCACCTACCGGTTCTAGATTGAATCCTTTTCCAAGAGAGATTATTTTACCATGGCTTACTTCAATATCTTTTACTTCAGAATTTTTTGGAAGTAGGATATAAGCCCCTTTCATAGGAATTGATGGTTCACCAGGATTCCCAAAATTTGTTACATCTTCCAAAATGACTTTGTCATAAATATTTTCATTTACAACAGCCTGTTTTATCTCTGGCTTATCAAATTTATATTTAACTAGAACATTCTCTTCTTTTTTATCTCCAGCATTTACACTTATTGTTGATAATAAAAAAACACACGTTATAATTATTGCCATCATTTTTCTCATATTGATAAACCCCCCACTTTAACAATTTTAATAATTAACGATTGTTTATAAAGTTAATCATTTGTTCTTATAGTTCATCAATATATTTCTCAATATCTTGAAGATTTTTAGATTTTTCAACTCTAGTTTCTTTTTCTGAAACTACTTTATCGAAATCGCTCTTTAACTCATTAACATAAAAAGTTTGTTCTTCGACAGATTTCTTTTTATCTTGTAAGAATGAAAAATCTGTAGTTGGTTCCTTCTCTTTTTCAATTGATTTTCTTGTTTTAAATGTTAAGATAAAAAACATTATAACTATAACTAGTAGAATGCCAAAAAACATTAAGGGTATCCAGAAACCGTATTCAGAAGTAGATTCTTTGTCCCCTTCTATGCTTCCGCCGACTTTAAGGCTTTGAATGTCGCCATTGCTAGTATTATATCTATAGTCGTACTCTCCGTCATTATCAACATCAATGAGATAAATATCAAATCTTTCTATGCTTGTTATTTTACCAGTGCTATTCGAATAAAATTGGTCATAAACTCCATCGTCGTCAGAATCGATTACATAACCCAAAAAACCAACAAATTTTGCATTAATAAGAACCGTCGCCTCTGCAGTATCAGAAAAAAAATTCTGTTTATCTTTTACATTGACCTTGACTGTATATAGGCCAGGCGAATCCCAACTATGTGAAACAGTATATGCTGTACCGCTAGTTAAAAAATCAGAGAAAACTAAATCTGTGTTATCGCCAAAGCTAAAAGCGTATTTTATTTGATCTTCATCTGGATCAGTTGCCAAAGCTGTAAAAGTATATGTCGTATTGGTTTTACCCGAGGCTACACCTATCAAAGCTGGTTTGGTGGGAGGTGTGTTGGAATCAGCAACAACATTAAAATTAAAAACTAATGAAATGGCAATTAAAGCCAATACCAGGTTTTTTCCTTTCAAAAACTGCCCCACTCTCACAAACATATGAATAAGCAATAAATATTAAAACTTTCTAAAAAGAAAAAAATGGTTCGATAACTGTCCATTTAATTATCTATTTATACTTCTTATACTACTTGGGGTCAAAACGAAAGAATAACTGAAAATGCAATTATGGCAGACAAACGAGTTATTTTGCTTCGTCTTTAATTTTAAATGGGTATCTAATTGTTGTGGATTTATCAAATGTGGAAAGGAAGAAATTTTTTGTTAACTTGAGCGCATCTGTTGGACATATATCTTGGCAGAGTCCACAAAAACAACATTTTCCAAGATCTATTTTTGGGTATTGCTTTGGATATTTTTCTTTGTTTTCTTTAGTTGCTCCAATCATCTCTATAGCTCTATTTGGACATATTTTAGCACAAAGACCACATGATATGCATTTTTCTACTTCATATGCGTGTTCTCCCCTATATCCTTCTGGGATGGGTATGGATTCCTGAGGGAATTTCACGGTCATTGGTTTTGACAAAAGGTTTTGAAATAGTTTTGAAATAATTCTTAATCTCATATTTATCACCTATCAAGGTCTGCTGGACATATATTCAAACTCCAATAGACAGCCGGTACATCTGCTATTTGGACTCCCTTTAACAGAAATTCAAGAACAGAAATCATGTGTAAAAAACTCGGACCTCTTATTTTTACTCTGTATGGCTCTGCACTTCCGTCGCTGACCATGTGTATGGCAACTTCACCTCTCCCACCTTCGTTACGTACATATACCTCTCCTTCTGGTATTTTCATATTGAGTTTTGGCTTTTTGAATTGTGGGGCTATATGCTCCCCTTTTGGCATATCCTTAAGTGCCTGCTTTACGATTTTCATTGATTGTTTAATCTCTTCTATTCCGATCATGTATCTTGCATAAGCATCACCCTCTTTCCGTACTGGTATGTCAAAATCCAACTTATCGTATACTTCATAGGGATCTTCCTTTCTTACATCCACCCTCATCCCAGCTGCTCTTAATAGAGGTCCTGTCGCTCCTAACCGTATAGCATCCTCTAATTTTAGAACACCGACGCCCTTCGCTCTAGCTGATAAGGCTGGGTTTCCCATCTCCTCTAATTTTACCATCTCGTTGATTTTATCTAGGACATTGAGTATTTTCTCTTCAGCCCCTTTAGGTAGGTCCCTTCTCACACCTCCAGGGCATATATAACCTGCAGAATATACCCTACCTCCTGTTATCATTTCAAATAAATCCAATATGTAATCTCTGTATCCAAAAGCCATCTTGAAGCCTGTATCAAATCCTGTGCCAATGGAGAAAACGCCGAACCAGATAATATGTGATTGAATCCTAGATAGCTCTGCCAGTATTACCCTTATATATTTTGCTCTTTCGGGTATTTCTATTCCCATAAGCTCATCGACGGCTTCTGCATGGATTAAATTCCAGTTAAGTGACTCAAGTATGCAAATTCTATCTGATAGAACAGCATTTTGTATGGGTAACCTATATTCCATCAACTTTTCAAATCCTCTATGTAGATAACCTGGATTTGCCCTGGCAGATGTTACTATCTCCCCCTCCACTTTTAATTTAACAGAAAAATTTCCTGAGCCAGGGTGCGCAGGACCAAAGAATAATTCATATTCATCTTTACCGATTGGCTCCAGCAGTACTTGATTATTCACGATATACAACCTCCCGTTCATTGTCTTTGTTATAAAACTCTTTCTTCACATATTCCCTCCAATCAAAATCCTTTCTAAAAGGAGGCAAGCCCTGCCAATCATCTAAAAAGAGAGGTGCTAGGTCATCATTACCTTTAAATTCCACTCCAAACATCTCATGCATCTCTCTTTCATGAATCTGTGCATTTCTATCCCATATGGAAGAAACAGATGGAGCACTCGGATTTTTTCTACTAATTCTTATTTTTATGGTGAGGAGCACTTTTTTTTCATAAGACCAAAGATGATATGTAATTTCATACTCTCCTTCTTTTATCCAATCTGTTACAGAAATTGATGATAAGTGCTCAAATCCTTTTTCTTTAGCAAATTTGCAGATTGAAATAAGATTTTCCTTATCTGTGTTTATCCACACTCTCTTTTCTCTTTGTATTTTCCCTTCGACATTATAGTTTGAAACTATTTCTTTCAGCAATTGCTCCTCGTTTTTTAGATTACCTTTCATCTTACTCCATCTCCTTAACATGCTGGAATATTTTTGAGCAAGCTTCGAATACTGCTTCAGGTCTTGGTGGACAGCCTGGAATATACATGGTCACAGGAAGATAATCATCTAGTCTTTTTATGGTATTATATGAATCCCAGTACATTCCACCAGTCATTGTGCATGATCCAAGGGCAAGAACCACCTTAGGATCTGGCATTTGTTCGTATATTCTTTGAGCCACTTTTATTGATTTCAACGTTTGATACCCTGAAATAAAAAGCACGTCTGCATGTCTGGGGCTTCCTACAACAATCATTCCAAATCTTTCCATATCCCATCTAGAACCAACTACTGGAACCAACTCACAAAAACCGCATGAATTAAACCAATTAAAAATCCATATTGCTTTTATTATTTTCTTCATACTCTTCTTTTTAGATGACTCTTTTTTCATATATTGCCCGCTCCTCTTGCTACCTTATGAATATCTGAATCTGAAATTATTTTTCGTTTTGTATTTTCCTACTCTTTATAATTGTGTATAATAAATAGTTGTTGAAAAAAAATAATATTTTGATGGCTTGATTTTACTCAGCCATCTGTTTATATTTTTTATAGCGCTCGTTTATATCCTCTTCTAATTTCTTATGAAGTCTTTCAGCCTCTTTTGGGAATGAACGAGTTAAAACGTTGTAACGAACTTCGCCCATTATGAAATCATGTAATGTGCCATTTGGTCCCTTATAATCAAGCTGGAAAGGATTTTTTCCTTCATCTGCAAGGCGTGGGTCATAGCGATACAATGGCCAGTAACCAGATTCCACAGCTAATTTTTCTTCCTCTTGTGTTTTGCCCATGCCCTTTTTTATTCCATGATTAATACAAGGTGCATAAGCAATAATCAACGATGGGCCAGGATAAGATTCAGCTTCTTTTATTGCCTTTAAACATTGATTTTTATTTGCACCCATTGCAACAGATGCAACATAAACATACCCATAGGTCATAGCCATTAAACCAAGATCTTTCTTTTTGGTTTTCTTTCCACTTGCGGCAAACTTTGCAACAGAGCCAATAGGTGTAGCCTTGGAAGATTGCCCACCTGTGTTTGAATAAACTTCTGTATCGAAAACTAGAACGTTGATATCCTCACCCATAGCAAGCACGTGATCAAGACCACCATATCCGATATCGTATGCCCATCCATCTCCGCCGACAGACCAGATAGATTTCTTAGTAAACATCATGCGAGATTCCCATATTTCGTTCAATAGACTGTCGTCATGGTTGTCCTTAAGCAATGATTTGATTTTATCACCAAATTCTTTTGATTTCTCAGCATCATCTTTGTTTTCTAGCCAGTTGCTAAATACTTCTTTGAGTTCACCAGAAACTTTGTTTTCATCAATTGCTTGTTTTATAAGATCTGCTAATTTGTTTCTTCTCTGTATTGTTGCAAGTACCATACCAAAACCGTACTCGGCATTGTCCTCAAACAAACTGTTTGCCCATGCAGGACCATGACCTTTTTCATTAACAGTGAATGGAATTGAGGGTGCGCTTCCACCCCATATGGACGAGCAACCGGTTGCATTGGCAATAATCATGCGCTCTCCAAATAACTGTGTAGCAAGTTTTAGGTACGGTGTTTCACCACAGCCTGCACAAGCGCCACTAAATTCAAGTAAAGGTTTCTGGAACTGAGAGCCTTTCACAGAGTATCTATCAAAACCGCCCAATCTAGTTGGAATATTATCAGCATATTTCTGTAAAGGTACTTGATTAAGTTGCGTATCAAAATGTTTCATGATAAGTGCTTTTTCTTTTGCAGGACATATGTCTGCACAGTTGCCACAACCGACACAATCTTCAGGGTACACTTGTATTCTGAAGCTGAGGCCTTCAGCATCTTTCCCGATGGCTTTCTTAGCAGTGAATCCCTCTGGAGCATTTTTCATTTCTTCTTCAGTTACAAGAACTGGTCTAATTGCAGCATGCGGGCAAACCATGGCACAGTGATTGCATTGAATACAATTATCAATTTGCCATTCAGGAACGTTTATTGCAACACCACGTTTCTCATACTTTGTAGTGCCAACTGGGAAAATACCACCTGGCGTAAATTTACTGACCGGTAATTTATCACCTTGTTGAGCAAGCATCGGACGCATTATATTTTTAACAAAGTCTGGTTCATTGACTTCTTCTGGCTCTTCAGATGTTAGATTTGCCCAAGAAGATGGATATTTAATCTCTTCAATTTTTTCAAGAGCAGCATCGACTGCTTTCCAGTTCATCTCAACAACGTCATGTCCTTTTTTACCGTATGTTTTATCAATTGCCTCTTTTAGATATTTTATAGCATCGTCAACTGGTAATACGTTTGATAGTTTGAAAAACACGGTCTGCATAATCATGTTGATACGACCACCAAGACCTATGCCCTCAGCGATTTTTACAGCATCAATGTTGTAAAACTTTAATTGCCTCTCAGCAATTGTTTTTTTCATAGAATTTGGCAGATGCTTCTCCATTTCTTCAAGTGACCAAGATGAGTTGAGAACAAAAGTACCGCCTTGCTTGATACCTTCTAATAAATCATATTTATCTACATATGAAGGATTATGGCAAGCAATATAATCTGCATCCTTGATTAGATAGGTTGATTTAATCGGCATTTTTCCAAAACGAAGGTGAGAAATAGTAACTCCTCCAGATTTTTTAGAATCGTATGCGAAATAGCCCTGTGCATACATGTCGGTGTTGTCACCAATGATTTTTATCGCATCCTTGTTAGCGCCAACTGTACCATCGCCACCAAGTCCCCAGAATTTACATTGAACAAGCCCCTCCGGCGTTGCATCAATCTCTTCTTTAATAGGTAAGCTTGTAAATGTTACATCGTCGACAATGCCAACAGTAAAATTATTTTTAGGTTCATTTAATGCAAGATTATCAAAGACTGCTTTTACCATGGATGGTGTAAAGTCCTTTGAGCCCATGCCATAACGTCCACCAACAATAACCACATCATGATTAGTATGTTGGAAAACAGATGAAACATCAAGGTAAAGCGGTTCTCCAAAAGCACCGTTTTCTTTGGTACGGTCAAGAACAGCTATACGTTTTGCTGTTTTTGGGATTGCGTCCAGGAAATGTTTTGATGAAAACGGACGGAATAATCTAACTTTTATAAGGCCTACATTTTCACCATTGTTATTTAAGTAGTTAACTGCTTCCTCTGCAGCTTCGGCACCAGAACCCATCATAACAATAACTCGATCAGCATCAGCTGCACCAACATAATCAAAAAGATGATAACTGCGACCAGTAAGTTTACTGACTTTTTCCATCTCTTCTTCAACTATTTTTGGAACAGCTTGATAAAATTTGTTTGCTGCTTCGTTCACTTGGAAATAAATATCTGGGTTTTGAGCAGTACCTCTGAGATGAGGTTTTTCTGGGTTAAGTGCGCGCTCACGATGGCGTTTGATATCTTCCCAGTTGATTAATGCTGGGATATCATCGTAGTTAATCATTTCAATTTTTTGAATTTCATGAGAGCTTCTAAAGCCGTCAAAGAAGTGTAAAAATGGTACACTGGCACGGAGCGTAGATAGATGAGCAACCAATGCAAGATCCATTATCTCTTGGATAGAACCTGAAGCAAGCTGAGCAAAACCTGTTGCACGGGCGGCCATAACATCTTGATGGTCACCAAAAATTGACAGAGCCTGACCTGCAAGTGCACGGGCGGCAACATGGAAAACACAAGGCATGAGCTCTCCAGATATTTTATACATATTTGGGATCATAAGAAGCAGACCTTGAGATGCAGTAAAAGTAGAACAAAATGCACCAGCGCTAAGAACTCCATGAACTGCACCTGCTGCACCACCTTCGGATTGCATTTCTTGAACTTTTAAGGTTTGACCAAAAATGTTTTTTCTACCTTCTGCAGACCATTGGTCAACAACTTCACCCATGGGTGAAGATGGTGTAATTGGATAGATAGCAGCTACATCAGAAAAAGCATATGCTATATGGGCTGCAGCAGTATTGCCATCAATAGATTTCATATTCATTTTTTTATCTTTTTTATTGTTAGTTTCTAATTCAGTAACAGTAGTCATAAATATTACCTCTAAGTCTCAACAAGTAACCCGTATTGAGGGCTCATACATAAATATTTTCTAAATAAAATGAGTTAATTACCAAAATAATTATTTTATAAAAATTTAATTGCAGGAGTCTTCGTCGAGATAGTCTTCTTCTGCGGGTTTTGATGAAATGATGTACCCCTTACGTTTTTTAGACCATTTTCCCCAACGAGCAAGGATGAGAGGCAATAATAAGACCGAGTTAATGAACGAGAATAAAATTGTGATGGCAGTAATAACACCAAATTGAATTTCTGGCGGCATAGGAGCAAAAATCAAAACCGCAAAACCGAGACATGTGGTGAGAGCAGCAATCAGTAATGCACCTCCGGTTCTGGAAATAGTTTGATAAACGGCAGCATTTATATTGCCTGTTTTATCGGCAACAAGCCTAAATCTTTCTGTTGCATGTATTGAATAATCGACACCAATTCCAATTGTTAGGGCAGTTACAGTGATAGTCAAGACATTCAGGTCATAACCAATGAAGTACATTGCACCTAGGATCCAAACCATAGAAATTAAGACAGGAACCATAGTTATAATTCCAAGAGTTGGTCTACGATAAACGATAATTAGTATAACTGCAGCTAAAACTAGAGAAATCAAAGTAGACAGATACTGGCTTTCGGTTAGAGATGTGGTAATCTTATTTGTAATAATCGAGGGGCCTGTAACAATTGCTACAGCAGTTCCATAGTCGCCTAAATCCTCATTAAGCTCTGTACTTAAAACATCTAATTTTTTATTGGAATTTATATCATCTCCATTGTGGGAGCCAATATCAATATAAATATTAATGGTAGTAGCATCATATTTACCATTTTCATTCTTGTGCAAAATACTTGCTATTTGGAATCCATACACAGGATTTTCATATAAATAATCATAGAACTCTTTTACATCTCCGTCTGAACGAGGAATGAATGAAGTTTTGTCTAAATTGAATTTTTCAAAAAGCGAATTATTGTTATTAGTAGCCTGTTTCATGATGCCATAAATGCTAGTGGTTTTAATGCTTCCATCTGCATTTTTAGCAATAAATGTATCATCCTTGAGATTTTCACGAGTTTTCATTATGCCTCTCAGAGTGTCAACAGTTGCCACATCTCCTTCTAATAAGATATATTCAACATCTTGACTTGAAAACGGAAAATCTTCTTGGATTTTTTCATAAAGCTTTAACGAAGGAGTATCCTCAGGTAAAAACGAGTTAAAATCAAAGCCTGTTTTAATTTGAGTTGCTCCATAGCCTGCGACAATGGTAGCAATTAATATACTTACAATGATCTTTTTTTGATGTTTTAAGATTTTCCTCGAAGCTTTCCCTATAAAAACATTTAACTTAGGCTTTTTTCTTCTTTTGCCATTGAACTTTTCTTTTTTCCGATCAGCAATGTATCTAACAGCAGCCTGAAAAGTAATGGCAGTGATAAACGTATACAATATGCCAATGGCAAGAAGTAAACCAAAATCACGAATTGGCGGAACACTTCCACTTAAAAATGATAAAAACGCGATAACAGTCGTTAACATGGCAAGAAACATGGCGGCTCCAATTTCTACAATTGAAATTTTTATAGCTTCAGCAGGAGTTTTCCCTCTGGCAAGCTCTGATTTATAATTGTGGGATAAATGCACAGAATAATCCACTCCAAGCCCCATTATAAGAGGGACGATAGCAACAGCGATTGTTGTAAACGCTATGCCAAGCAAGACCATTGTTCCAAAAAGCCAAATAGTAGAGATTACAAGAGCGGCTATAGGCAACAAAACATAGGATATTTTTCTAAAAGAAATAAACAATATTATGCTAATTATTACAAAAATCATAGGCATAATAATCATGTTTGCCTTGCCTGTGATGTCGTTAATCTGGGTTGAAATAACTCCCTCACCCGTCGCTTCAACATTTAAATAATTCAAAGAATCTTTTAAATCATCAATTTCTTTAAGTACGTCATTATTTGCTCCTAAATTATCTTCATAAGAGCCTGATCCATTTATACCCAAAACTATAATGGTAGATGATGGAGGACTCTCGCCAACTTTATAATCTTTTGATAGTGAACCTTTAGCAGAGATTTGCAAATCTTTAAATAAGTAAGGCTTGTAAAATAAAACAATATCCGAATATCCATAGTCAGGAGCAACATCACTGTTTATCCAGGAATTTTCCATGTCCTTTAAGCTAATCTGCTCTGGGAAAGGAATTTCACCTTCAGTAAATCCAGAAAGTAAATCAAAGTCCTCCCATGTTAAATTTGCAAATCTAATCATCAATTTTTCTGCAATGTCACTTAAGATAGGTTTATCTCTCAAGTTAGAAAATTTTTCAAAAAGATAGCTGGTATTTGATACAGTTCTAAGCCATGGGAGTTTTAGTAATGGTGTTTGATAATATCTTGTGCCTGCTTTAAAATTTGTAAGCTTTGCAGGCAATTCATAAGCTCCAAATCTTGGTGCAATACCATACCAACCAACTTCCTCGCGAGAAACGTCTACATTTATCAAATTCTTTTCTAAATCAAAAGTAACTTTGCCTGTTTTAAGGGGGATTGGGAAATACATTGTTTGATCAAATGGTTTTATCCAGAGATAAACTTCTTTTTTATAAGTTGTAAAAAGCTCTTGTTCTAAGATGTTATCATATATTGCTCTAAGGTTATTTTTTATTCCTTGGCCAAATACCCATAATGGGTGTTTCGGCTCAAAATGCGCTGAGAGCCTATAGCTGATATTTAACCTCTCATCTGGTTTAATCATATTTTCAAAATCGATATACCATTCCACTACGTTTACAAACGGAATGGGTGATTTAAGTTTCGACTCAAAAGCAGAGAGGTCATATACTTCTATTGAGAAAGTTAATTCATTTTCGCCAAAGTTGAGATAACAGTTTTTGATATCTATCTCATCAATATCCCATCCAACTTTTAATTTTGGATGCCTCTTATAGTCATATTTTTCGTTTGGATCATCATTATTAAAAATCTTAATGTTTTTTATACCATTTTCTTTAAAAATATCTTCAACAACAGTTTTTATTTGCTCGTTTGTACAGTTATTAAACGGTTGCCCATATTCAAGTTGACATACTTGATCAATGATTGTTGAGATGCCAAAAGCACTTTCAACATTAGGATTTTTACCAAGCTCGTTTTGAAGGTAGTATTGTTCTCTTAGTGAATCCGGATCCAGTATGTTTTTAGAACCATCTTTTTCGACATATAATATCATCATTTGTTGACTTTGTCCAAAATATTCTGATATTCTTGTACTGGCCTGAACTACTTCATCATCTGGCATAAAATCCTTAAAATCAGTTTTCATCTCGATGGAGGGTATTAACGTTGCAAATCCAACTGTTATCAGGATTATAACAGTGATAACCAGCCATGGTCTTTTCTCGATAAGTCCCCCAAGACGCTTTAACATATTGCTAAATCTCACATTCGCTTATTTTCTCGATATATCGCTCCTATTAATATAATTTGTTAATATAGCATACTAGTTATATAATATTATTTATATTACTTTATAATTATTTCTATTTATCTAATATTATTTAATTTTCTATTGTCTAAAACAAAACATAATAATTAAATAAGAACTTTCAGTTTCTAGGTCGAAAAGGTGAGAGATAGATGGATATATCGATTATAGCCCCAGTTGGAGGAATTATAGGCTTATTATTTGCAGCATTTTTGTTTTTATCTGTAAAAAAACAAAGTGCCGGAAACGAAAGAATGAGGGAGCTCAGTGCAGCAATTCGCAAAGGTGCAATGGCTTTTCTAAAAAGCGAATATAAAGTACTTATTGTTTTCGTGGTCGTTGTCGCAACTTTACTTGCAATTGCATCACAAATTGAAGGCAGTAACATGCATTGGGGGATGTCATTGGCTTTTGTCGTAGGAGCAATTTTCTCAGCAATTTCGGGAAATATTGGAATGCGAATGGCAACTATGGCAAATGCGAGAACTGCTGAAGGTACTAAAAAAAGTCTCGGCAAAGGGTTATCGATTGCTTTTTCTAGTGGTGCAGTAATGGGGATGTGTGTTGTTGGTCTTGGAGTTCTTGGAATTGTTGGACTTTACTTGTTTTTTAGCAATTTTGTGTTTACTGACGCCACAACCATCATTCAAAATAGAATTGACATAACTACTATCTTGTTTGGATTTGGATTTGGTGCATCTTCGATAGCTTTGTTTGCAAGAGTGGGTGGAGGAATTTATACAAAATCTGCTGATGTTGGAGCAGATTTGGTTGGAAAGGTAGAAGCAGGTATACCTGAAGACGATCCAAGAAACCCAGCAGTTATTGCAGACCAGGTTGGAGACAATGTTGGCGATGTTGCAGGCATGGGTGCCGATCTTTTTGAGTCGTATGTAGATTCAATAATTGCTACGATGGCATTGGCGGCAATTGCAGGCGCAGCAATTGGTAGTGAGACATGGGTTGCTAAAAGTGGAATTGGTTTAGACAATGCAGTACTGCTTCCATTGATTATTGCCGGAATGGGAATTTTTTCATCAATTATTGGAACTTTAATTGTTCTAGTTGGAAAAGGTAAGAATGTCTATGGCGCTCTAAGAAACTCTTTATTTATTGCGACGATATTAACAGCTGTATTGGGCGGTTTAGCAATCTGGTACGTGCTAAAAAGACTTGAGCCATTTTATGCAATGCTGGCAGGACTTTTAGCAGGAATAGTTATAGGCCTTTCGACAGAATATTTCACATCTGAAAAGCGAAAGCCTGCACAGGGGATAGCAAAAGCCTCCCAAACAGGACCTGCGACAGTAATTATCCAAGGTTTAACGACAGGTATGATAAGTACGATAATTCCTGTTATGTCTGTAGTTGTGGCAATGATTGTAGCATATGAATTTGCAGGTTTTTATGGAGTCGCGCTTTCAGCAGTTGGAATGCTTAGCATATTGGGCGTTTCACTTGCAACTGACTGTTATGGGCCAGTAGCAGACAATGCACAAGGGATATCAGAAATGGCAGAAATGGGCGTGGAAATAAGAGAGAGAACAGAACAACTAGATGCAGTCGGAAACACAACCGCAGCAATGGGCAAAGGGTTTGCAATCGGGTCTGCTGCTATAACATCACTTGCTTTGATTTTTACGTATATGATAACGGCCAATAAGTTTCTAGTAGATGTAGGTAAGGAGCCAATTGCTTTGACTTTGAGCAATCCATATTTGATTTCAGGATTATTCCTTGGTGCAATGTTGCCATTTGTTTTCACAGCACTAACAATGGGGGCCGTTGGAAGAGCAGCATATGCTATGGTAGAAGAAGTAAGATACCAGTTTAAAAAATTCGACTTATTGAATAGTGATAAAAATAAACCTGATTATGAAAGATGCGTTAAAATCAGTACTAATAGGGCTTTAAAGGAAATGATTTTGCCAAGTCTTCTAGCTGTTGTTTCACCAATAGTCGTTGGTATTATACTTGGACCTGAAGGACTTGGAGGTCTTCTGGCAGGGTCTATAGTTACAGGATTTTTATTGGCAGTGTTTCTCGCTAATGCTGGTGGTGCGTGGGATAATGCAAAGAAATACATCGAGTCTGGGAATCTCGGTGGCAAAGGATCCGAAGCTCACAAAGCAACAATAATTGGGGATACTGTAGGAGATCCATGCAAAGATACATCTGGGCCATCCTTAAACATTTTGATTAAGCTAATGTCAATAGTTTCGCTAGTGTTCTTGCCCCTCATTATATTATTTGCATAACACCATTCTCATTCAAAAAGCATATAAGGAATAAGTATATTCCAATCCGATTATTATTTAAATTAAAGTAGAGTGATTTAATATGTATTATAAAGTAAAAATTGAAGATACTGTTCGCATACCTCCAAATAAATTTGGTGAAGATCTTGATGCTGTTGTTACTGGCCTTGTTCAAAAAACATTCGAAGGTACAATGCGGAAACAGCATGGAGTTATTGTTGTTGCAGACAATATAAAATCAGTTGGTGAGGGCATTGTGATACACGGCGATGGAGCTATGTATCAAAAAGTTGCATTTGATGCGCTTACCTTTAGGCCAGAACTCCAAGAGGTTCTTGATGGTGTTGTATGCGAAATAGTTGAATTTGGTGCATTTTGCCATATTGGCCCATTAGATGCTCTTGTTCATATGAGTCAAATAATGAATGATTATGTGGAAGTTGATGCTGATAGCGAGATAATTACTGGAAAAGAAAAGAAACTTGTATTAAAAACAGGCGACCCAATAAGGGCTCGTGTTGTCGCTGTAAGTTTAAACGAATTATCCGCTAGAGAAAGTAAAATCGGCCTTACTATGAGACAACCTTCTTTGGGATCACATAATTGGATATATGAGTCAGAAGAAGAGAAAAAAGAAGATAAGAAAAAAGAAAAAAAGAAAAAGAAGGGTAAGAAATGAAGACTGTAAGAGCATGTAAAACCTGTCACATACTTACTGAAAAAGACATTTGTCCAAATTGCTCAATCCCAACTTCAAAAAGATGGCGAGGTTATGTGATTATTCGTAATCCTGATAGTTCGCAAATCGCTAAGAGGATGAATATCACAAAACCTGGAAAATATGCTTTAAAAGTAATGTAATGATTTTTATAGATACTATGCGTGTTTTACCTGAAAATCTCAGAAAAATTTTGAATGAGCCTATCGGTCAACTTCTAAATGAAAAAAGATTGATTGAACTTTTAAGAAATGAAAAGAATATTGTTTCTATCGGAGATCAAGTGACATATACTTTATTAAATCATGAGATTGCCCCTATCTTTTGTATAGTTGATTACAAAACTAGACGTGGCCCTTGTCCAGCCGAAGTCAAAGAACTAATAAAATCTTTTGGAAATAAAACATTCACTGTAAAAAATCCAGCTGGTTGCATATCTGATGAACTTTGGAATGTAATAAAATTTGCATTTGAAAATCTTAAGATTGGCAAGATTAGAATTGAAGTTGAAGGTGAAGAAGATTTAGCATCACTTGCCGCAATCTATTTAGCTCCACCTGACGTAACTATAATATATGGATTGCCGAATAAGGGGGTCTTAGTTGTTAAGCC
>CAYMMP010000028.1:0-3124 GCA_964391625.1 uncultured Thermoplasmatales archaeon
CAATCTTTTATGCCTGGTGCAAAAACAGATCCTTTTAGTTCAAAGTCATCATAAATTTCGACCCAATACGTTCCAGTATCTTTTATCCTTTCAGCTCCATCAAGTGTTAAAGAAATCAATCCTCTTTCTCTTACTATCATTCCAAGTTGTTTACCATCAGAAATTATTTTTTGATATGGATATTTGCCTCGGATGTTGGAATTTCTCAATAAGTTTTCAGCTGGTTTCCTATTAAACTGATAGTAGGCTGAACTTAAAACATCTTCGATTTTTCTATTCTGAGGTTTTACTTTTTCATATTCCTTTACTTCTTTTTTTAATACTTTTGATAATTTTTCCAAGGATTTTTTTGATGTTGGTTTATCTATGCATGTTTTTATTGTATCATGTAGTAAATCCTCTGTAAATTCCATTATTTCTGGAGGTAGATGCGAAATAATTTTTTCATATTTGTTATTTTTAAGGTATTCAGTCAATAAAGATCTGATCATCTTTTTTTCATCTTCATCCCAGATGCCAGTAACAGGTATGTCATAGTTTGAAGCAGGATAAACAAGCTCTAGTTCCCGAGGAACAATACCTATTGGTGATGTAATAATTACTTCATGAACAACATTAGGATTGCCTGAAAAAAATAGTTTTTCTCTGAATAATTTGTGTGATTGTGAAAAAGAATAAGGTTTCTTTGCAGAGCATGGTAACAACAATAACACCTTTGCTGATTTTGGTTTTTTATATCTTTTTATTATTCTTTCTTGAAAGCGTTTTATCTCTGGCCTGTTAAAAACTTCTTTTGAAGTGGCAAATATGGTTGAATTACTTGTGAGGGGTGTTTGTTTTTCTAAAAAAAGATAGTGGTTGTTGTCGAGATTTCTTAGTATGGATGTTAGGTGTGGATCATTTATTACTCTAGTTTCAACAAGGCCTCTGAGCTGATTGTTGTATATCGCATTTCTAACATTCTTTATTTCATTTAATAAACTATGATAATTGTGATTTAAAATTTCATCGAAATTCATTTCAGATGGTTTGCCTTTATATTTACTACAAATTGGACAATTGCAAGACAATTCTCGAAGATTTTTTTTATTAATTTTTCCAGTTGGAAACAATATTTCATCATTTCTAGCAGCAGTAATCGCAGAAATGGAATCAAAAAGATCAATTCCTAAATAAACCAACAGAGCAAGATTTACAGGTTCTCCAACTGTAGGCAGAAATAGGGCTTTGTCATATGATTCTTTTTTAAATTCTACAACACTGTCAACAAATTTTTTTGATTTTTGAAAAAGTTGTTGGGCATTTTCAACGATAAATAGACCTTCTGATTTGTTCAAATCATCTTTATTTGAAATTGTTAAATCAGCAAAATGTGGTGCTTTGAATCTTGTTGTATTTACAAAGTATATGTTTGGAGTAGCAATGGACTTTTTATTAATGGTCAAGTCTCCAATCCGTCCTGGACCATCTCTTTTTATGACGTTGAATTTCATTATCAAAAGATATGTGGTTTCATTTAAATAAGTTTAGATATCAGTGTCTAAAATACCGTTGTCCTGAGAAAACCATTGTTATGTTGTGTTCATTAGCCGCCTGGATAACTTCTTCATCACGTATGCTACCACCTGGTTGAATAATTGCTTTAACACCAGCCTTTGCCGCTACATCCACAGCATCTCTGAACGGGAAGAAAGCATCACTTGCCATTGTAGAGCCTTTGATATTTTCCTTTCCTTTATTTGTAGCAATCCATACTGCGTCAACTCTAGCAGTTTGTCCACCACCAATTCCAACTGTTTTAGTCCCTTTTACAAAAACAACACTATTTGATTTTACATGTTTAACACATTTAACTGCAAATTCCATTGTTTTAAGATCCTCTTTTGAAGGCTTATTTTTTGTAACTATTTTCCAATCTTTCTTATTTGACAGCCATGTATCTCTGCTCTGAAGTAAATATCCACCAACAACACTTCTAACCATCATTCCTTTTCTTTCTAAATTTTTGTCAAGCCCTTTTAGCTCCAAGAGCCTAAGATTCTTCTTTTTAGAAAAGATATCTCGGGATTGCTTGCTGAAACCTGGTGCGATTATAACCTCAAGAAATAGTTTTGATAATTCCTCTGCAACATCTTTATCGACTGTTCTGTTGAAGCATACAATCCCCCCAAATGGTGAGTATGTATCTGTTGCATAAGCATCTTTCCAGGCTTGCAATAGATTGTTTGCACTAGCTATTCCACAGGGAGTTGCATGTTTGATTATTACACATGTCGGATCAGAGAACTCTTTGATCGCTTCAATTGCACAATCAGAATCAAGAATATTATTGTATGATAGTTCTTTTCCCTGTAGCTTAACAGTATTTGGAATACAAGGCTCAGTCAGCTCTGGTAATGCTTTGTAGAAAGCAGCTTGTAGATGAGGATTTTCACCGTATCTCATGTCTTGTATTTTTCTCATGCCAAATGATCTTTCCTTTGGAAGAACATCGTCTGTCCATTTTTCCCTTAGATAGTTTGATATGATTGAGTCATAAACTGCCGTATGGGTAAATGCATCAACAGCTAGCTTCTCTCTTTCACCAATTGACAAATCGCCCTTCTCTTTTAAAGCATTTAAAATGGAATCATATTGATCAGGTTTTGTAACAATTATTACATCTCTGTAATTTTTAGCTGCAGATCTGATGAGGGTTGGACCGCCAATGTCAATATTCTCAATAACTTCTTCTATCCCAACACCTTTCTTTTTAATTGTTGCTTCAAACGGATAAAGGTTTATACACAATAGATCAATTGTCTCGATATTGTGTTTCTTAAGAGTATTCATGTGTTCTTTTATGTCTCGTCTAGCCAGAATTCCAGCATGAATAATTGGATGTAATGTTTTTACTCTTCCATCAAGCATCTCCGGAAAACCAGTGACTTCAGGAACATCTTTGATCTTGATTCCTGCATCTCTTAAAACACGTGCAGTTCCACCAGTTGATATAATTTCAATTCCAAGATTTGATAATTCTTTTACAAAATCAGCTACACCAGCTTTGTCAGAAACGCTAATCAGTGCTCTTTTAACCTTCATCGACTGTTACCTAACGTGCATATACAACAGATAGATAAAC
>CAYMMP010000028.1:3224-5162 GCA_964391625.1 uncultured Thermoplasmatales archaeon
TCAGATTCAATTGCTTCTTTTAAACTGATTTTTCCTTCTAAAACTTCTATCGCTTTTTTCTCAGAAATAGTAAACTTCCCTTCACTAAGTTTTCTACTCCGCTCTTGAATATTCTTTATCTCGCCTTTTGTAGGTTTTAATGGAAGTTTACTTTGCACTTTTCCACCATGTATTAGAGCAATGGCAGCAGCAGCTTCACTGTCTCTCTCAGACCTTGCAGGTTCAGATGGTGTGGTTTTAGTTTCATCTACAATTTCAATAGGTATGCCTATAGGAATTAATGAATTGATAATCCTATTTCTGATAGTAATTGATCCGTGACCGATACGAATAATTGTTTGGATGGCAGGATGCTCTTTTAGATAGCGTTTTACAATAGTTGCAACTTTTTCAGGCCCTTCAACAGAAGTTTTTGAAAGAAGTATGTCGTCACCCACTATTGCAATACCTGGTTTTTCACCAGGATCAATTCCTATAAAAACCTTTGAATACAAATCTTTCCCAATCAACATCTGCAGTGCTAGATCAACAGCATGATCGACTGTATCATATGCATCAGCAGCAATAACTTTGGAAGATTTTATGTCATGTAATTCATTATTAGATGTAAGTATCACCCCAATTTTTTTAGGAATGCTATCAAGTGAAGATAATGACACATACGCGATTTTTCTTTTCCGGAGCGTTTTTAGTAAGTCATAGTATAGTGAAAAATCCTTTGTATACACCCCAATTGTTTTCATTTTATCTTTCCCAACTCATTTTCCCGTCAAGATAAGATGTCCAAAAAATTTGTAATTCCTCAATAAGCAAATCTTTTAAATCTAAGATTTCATAATTTGTTTTAACATTTTTTTCTATATTTTTACCCATACTAACCCTCTTGAATTCAGATGATAAAAAATCTTTGATATCAGTATATTCTCTTTTTATCTCTACATAATATCTTTCATCTTTTTGATAAGGGCCTTTAACAACTCTGTCGTCGTTTTTCCATTTGTTTAAAAATTCCTTTGAATTTTTTTCGAGTGTGGTAGGTGGCCCCATATGAACCATTGTTTTTGATAGAGGTTTTTTGTCTGTTTTAATTATAATATACACTAACCCATCATTTAAACTGAAAGTTACATCATAAATATTGAAATCATATCGTTCGCACGACTCCCAAACAGAGCGAACAGTTTTTCTGATTTGCGGATAAAGATTCTCGTCGATTATGTTAGGCTTAGCTAAGCTAATTCCAATAAAATACATTTTTTGAATTTCTTTTTTTATTTTGTCTAAGGCCCATGGCCTCACGGGATTTGGAAAGAAGAATTTAATACTAGGATTTTTTTGATATTCTTTACATGCCTTTACAAACAAATCAAATTTATCTTTTGAAAGAGCTGATGCTACATTTCTTTCAGGATCTACTGGATCTATAAACGTTAGAGGGGTGTTAAAACTCTGATGAGCACCGTCCTTTAAAGCTAGTTTCTCTCCAACTTTCCAATTTTGTGCATTTTTTATAAGATTGTTGAAAGATGCATATTTTATTACTAATATCTCGCACAAATATCCTGAAAACCCTTCTATTTCTGCTTCAGCACCATAGCATCCAATTCCTCTTAGAAATTGCTTAAAAAGTCTTACATCTGCTTTTTGAGAATCTGAAAGATTTTCCTTAACATACTTTGTATGCAACGGCGTTCTATCCACTGCTGATAATTTCTGCGATGCCTTTTCTATTTGATAACAGGGCACTATCTCAGTTTTGTATCCTCTGAACACCCCTCGGAGATAAGGATGCTCTGCATAGGATTCTTCTGCATCTGTTAGTAATGTTCTACCTATCTCAAGTGCATTTTTTGCAATATCTTTTTTTGAATAAGTTGTTGGAAAACATAAGAAGAAATCTATATCAAGATTATCTTTTAGAAAAGTATCTTTGGCCAT
>CAYMMP010000028.1:5262-14683 GCA_964391625.1 uncultured Thermoplasmatales archaeon
AATATTACTGCGAAAGATAATAAACCTCCGGTTACAACGTCTGTCAGCCAGTGTACGGATAAATAAACCACAGAGATAATGACGCCAATTGCTACAAAATAAGAAAAATAAGTCATTCTTTTGTTGCCCGTTAGATTTACTGTGTATGCTATTACTATCGTCATAGCTGTATGGAGTGAAGGCAAACAGTTATTTTGTGTAGTCGTTGAATAAAAAAATCCTTCAACAGAAGGAATAACCGACTCCAGTGCCGACTCTGATCCGAAGTAAGTATAAACATTTGTTATTGGTACAAATAGATAGAACGGAAGTGCAAAAATATAGATTAATAATAGCCCATAGGCCAACGACTTCAAAGCTTTCTTATTGTCTGATAACGTGAAATATAATGGTGAAAACCAGAGTGTGAACGGATAAATTCCAATGTAAATTATTACAAAGAAGTACACCAAAGTTGGTGTCCAATTCTGTGAGAATGAATGTACTATCCCATCCTCAAAGCCATACAAAGTATTTGCATAATCGTAACCAATCCAATCAGTGATGATCGGGTCTATGAATCTTACTTCGATTAGATGAAATGCTACCACTCCCACAATTATTGCAAGGGGCACTATATTTTTTTGAATTATTTGAAAAATATTTTCATACAATTTAGGCAATTTTTTATGAAAGCCTCTTGGTAAAAAAAATATTAAACTAAAGATAAAGAGAATAAGATTGATACCACCTAGAACGAACATCCACATAATTTATCACAATTTTACTTCTTTTAGAGTTGTATAACTAGGTCCTTTTGGTGTTAGTTCACTTTTTTTCAGTTCAATAGAGTCAACTTTGACTGTTGTAAATTCTACTTCACGATATTTTTCAACTATTTCTATGAGTTTTTCTTTATTTCTTGCCGATCTTACACGTGCAATTGTAAGATGTGGTGAAAATCCTCTTTTTTCTTTTTCAAAACCTAGCTCAGTTAGTTTTTCATTTATATTACTTGAAATTTTACTCAATTCTCCATTATCTTTTATACCTATCCACATTACTTTTATGTAGCTGGAGTTTGGGAATACTCCAGCACCTATTAGTTTAATCTCGAAAGATTCAATGCCTTCAACCGATTTCTTGATCATCTCTTCGATCTTATCAATATATTGCTCTTCTGTATCTCCTAGAAATTTGAGTGTGATATGTATATTTTCTAATTCAACTAACTTAATATCTGCTCCTGAATTTTTAATTTGATTTGATAGTTCTGTTATTCTTTGAGATGCTGGTATGTCTATTGCTATAAATCCCCTGAATTTTGTCATTTGAATTGTCAAATATGCTTTATTCATATAAAATATATTTCTTATCTTTTAGGTAACGGCTGTCAAACAAGCTTTATAAGTAAACAGAAACAGAAATTTACCTGAGAGTTATGAGTGAGAGATCATTTAAACAACTAACCAAGGGATATATTGACTTGATACGTCCATTTACTCTACTTGCACCAGTTATTGTTTCACTTTGTATTATGTTTGCAGGCTTTGTTTACAGTAAACATCTTGGAAGTGTTTCTGATGTTTTTCTATCAGTAATGATTCCAGCCAGCTTTGCTCTTGCAATACTTAATGGCGCATCAAATGCCTTAAATCAAGTTGCAGATCTAGAAACAGACAAGATATCAAAGGCCAATCGACCAATTCCTCGTGGAGATGTTTCAATAAAGGGAGCTTTATTTGTTTCCGGATTTATGTATGCTCTTGCAATTTCATTATCATTATTTATTAACACAATGTTTTTGATATTCATACTTTCAATAACTTTCTTCACTGTTACTTATTCCATACCACCAAGGCTCAAAGATAAATTATTCTTGAATCAGCTTTGGGTTGGTGTGCCTCGTGGGTTGTTAGGGATTCTTGCATCATGGAGTGTTTTCGGTAATGCATTTGAATATTTGCCTCTGTCAATTGGATTAATTGCAATGTTCTTCTTAATTGGTGGATCAATAACCAAAGATATAATTGATGAAGAGGCAGATAAAAAAACAGGCACACGTACCTTGATTAATACATATGGTGCAAAAAAAGCATCATTTATGGTGTTCCCATTTATGTTTTTCCCATTTGCTTTTATCCCAATTTTGATTGATGCAGGATTGTTAGATTCAAGTTTAGGACTACTTACATTTCTTGCAATACCATCATTTTTCATATGTTATCTGATGTATGTGAATGATAAAAAAAGCAAGATACTGGAGAATACTAAGTCTTGGTCTTTGATGTATATGACTTATTTCTTTTTAGCAATAGGTTTTTCAGTTCTTGTAAGTATCAATTGTGCGGCGTAATATTGGGAAGTCCCATTTTTCTAAAAGAACTTTGAGCCACTGATTAATAATTGGCTTGTTTATAACTTTATTTTTTATATTTAGACCTGAGCTATTGCTATTCCCTGCAACGGTTACAGTATACTTATAAAAACCATATGCATATTTGGTGTCTAATTTTTGAAAAACTTTTGTTACTTCATTAGGGGGAAAAGCAATTTTTTGTTGATATGTTTTTATAGGCATCAAATTTCTACCAAATAATGATTCTACATCAAAATATACATCCTCTTTGATTTCATTCTTTGCATTATTTTTAATTTCAGCATATAAAAGATCTCCTTGTTTTTGAAAACTAATAATTTCAAGATCTCCCTTAATTTTTGGTAGATAAGCTCTGTCTCTAGGTTTACTAATTTTAATTTGAATTTTACCCCATTCACTCCAAGTTTCATTTATGTCTTTTACCCTTGACTTAATTTCAAAACTCCCTGTTTTAGTCCATTTGTGATCGACTTCAATATTCTCTCCAGATTTCCAATCTCCCGTTATTGTTCCTGATTCTCCATCTCCAAAAACTATCTGAAGTTCGTTTAAATTATCATTATTTTGATCTGAAATATTTATTTTATAAGTGTATGTTTTTAATATTTTACCAGTATTTGGTCCCTGAATAACTGGAGTGTTTGGATTTTGGTTTGCATTTCCATTTTCATCTGTTTTAATTAATAATCTATCATATTCATAACTGATACCTACTTTATAGACACTTTCCCCTACAAATATGTAACCGCCATCATTTGTTCTCTGGCCATCGCATATAATACTATCGCGTAAATGAAGAACAATTATTTTTTTCCATAAACTATTTCCATATTCGTCAAATTTTGAAATTAAGGCATTACCTTCTTGGTATAAACTTGCAGTATCATATTGATCGTATCCTGTTAAAATTATGGTGCCATCGTCATTTAATATAAGATCGTTATAATTAATGAGACCTGTTTTAAAGACTTTATCCCATAGAACATTTCCATTTTCATCGGTTTTTATTAACCAACTTCCTCCATTGTTAGAATATGCTACTTTACCTAGAATTAAGAATTCACCATCTTTTGTTTGAACAACTTCATCAGCAAATTCTGTACTTCCAAACTTATCATATTTTTTGTCCCATTGTTCATTTCCATCTTTATCTGTTTTTATCAGCCAAACGTCATAATCTGAATAGCTTGAAGATTGCATTTTAGTTTCGCCAAGTATTGCATAACCGCCGTCTTTTGTTTGAATAATATCACCTGCATATTCCTCACAATCTCCACTTTCTCCAAATGTTTTTTCCCATAACTTGTTTCCATTCTGATCTACTTTAAACAACCATATGTCATAAATAGGTATTGGATTAGTTTCCCAATATTCTACGCCAGTTTGAGTCACTCCTAAAACAATATATCCGCCATCACTCGTTTCCAAAGAACTGTACCCCGAATCATTTTTAAAAAAGACCTCCCCAAAATTCTCTCCATCATATGTTTTATTCCATTGTTCGTTACCATTTTTATCTGTCTTTTTAAGCCAAATATCATCTCCATCCTCAAAATATTTCGTACCAGTAAAGAAAAAACCTTCATCATTTGTCTTGATAAATGATTTGAATCCACTATAATTCTCATCATCTAATTGTCTTGTCCATATTATGTTTCCATCTTCATCAATTTTTATAAATAGGGAGGCTGTGTATACTTTATAACTACTACTACTTCCAAGAATTACATATTCTTTACCATTAGTTTCAAGAACTTGAAAAGCACCATCACGCTCTCCTTCATCGTATTGTCTTACCCACGTGTCATGATTTTTTTTACTTAAAATTTTATTATTAGTCGATGAATTATTATTTGGTAATTGAAGAACATCTGCATCCAAGCTAGGCATAAAAGCCAAGCTTATCATGATACTAGATACTAATACAATTATCATTTTCTTTTTCATTTTACTTCCTCCCTCTCTAAATTAATATAAAAAAAAAGAATCTATAAAGAATATTTAAATATTATTGTAATTATATTTCATGCAACATTTATAACACAAAAATTAAGATTATCCACCACTTATCATATGAACAACAGCAATTTTAGAATTGTCGGGAACAATAACCTTTGAAAAATCAGAACGAGGAATAACCTTATCATTTATCTTTACAACAACTAATGGAAAACTATACTTAACTCTCTTTAGAAGTTCTTTAACAGTTTCATCTTCAACCCATTTTACCTCTTTGCCATTTACTTCGATACTCATGTTCAATCTCCTAATAGCAACTCTAGAACTAAGTTTGCCTCCCAGTTTGCCATAAGACATACTCGTGGAGCCATTAAAACATCATCATCACTAGATTTTGCATCTGCATCATAGACCATATATAGATTGCCAAGATGCTTTGTAACAATTCTCTCAGAATGGCCATAACCAGCGACACCTGATGCTGCAATAACTGGTATTTTTGGAAGCTTATGCATAATCTCTTCTACAAAAGCAGTTTTCATCTCAGCACTATCCAGTGCTTCTATTATCACATCAACATCTTTAAAGTATCTATCCATAGATCCTTTTGTAAGCTTTTCATTATAAACTTCTACTTTTACAGAAGGATTAATTTTTTTTATGTTGTCCTTTAGAGCTTTAACTTTTACCTTTCCTATTTGGTTTAAAAAATAATATTGTCTATTGAGGTTGCTTTTTTCGACTTTATCATAATCAACAATTACAAGACGACCAATGCCTGCTCTAGCGAGAGATACAGCGGCATTAGAACCAAGACCACCAGCGCCTGCTATTCCAACACTTGATTCTTTGAGTTTTTTCTTAATTTTTTCTTTATCCATGGTTTTTACCATTTCTCCCAATATTTGGGATCTATGCTTGGTGGCTTTTCACCTTTACCGTATTTGCCTCCCCACTTATTAAGACCTTTCTTTTGATCTTCATCAATTGCCTTCTGCAACATATCAAGCATTTTTTTATCTGTAAAACCAAGTTTCTTCATCTTTTGTGGAGTTGGTACACCATTTGGAGTCCAGCCACGTCTATAGTACACTGCATCAGCTAGTTTTTGATATTGGTCTTGACGATATTCGTAAAGTATTTTTATTTTCTCTTTTATAGTCATCTTTTCTACTTCATTTTTCTTAAGACCAAGTTTTTCGATTAGTTGCTCGTCATATCTATCTTTTCTAGAAAGGTATTCCATTTCTGTAACTGGACCCATTGAACGATATGGTATCCAATCATCCTTACGACGACCGCGACCCAACCATACATTCATTGCTCTTTGCCAGTTGTAGCATCTTTCACTTTGAAGTATTAACCCTTCCTTATCGACATTCCATCCAGTCATGGCATTCTGGTAATCTACATAGTTTTGAACATGCTCAGGAACTTTTGCCGGCTCATCTGTTTCAGCATTATTTGCCGGTTCTATGTCATTCCATGGTAATTTGCAAAGACCATTCAAACCGAACCATGTTCTCCACATGGGAAAATAATGCAATGCTTCTGCTTTGTCTTCGAATGTTGGAATTGCGTTGTTTACCATGTCCATGAAAATAAGCCATGCTTCATCATGTTGTGGGCCTTTGAGTGTTAATCCATAACCACCTTGCATAGCAAGCGATTCTTTTGTTACATATTCCGAATATTCTAGACCTTTGCTTTCCATGCCACAATCTTCTATTAGGTGTGGGTCTCCCCAACCTTTCTTTTTAAGCCAATCTTTTACTCTTCTAATACCTTTAGAGGCAATCTGTATGAATTCATCTTTATCTCCACGTGCTAATCTATGTAAGAATTCCATTACTGCCTCAAAATTGCCAAAGCATAACTCAAGTCCGCCACATCGTTCCTTATTTAAAATACCATATTCGTACATCTCCATATAGAACGCTATGGCAGTACCAGTTGATATTGTATCTAGGCCATATGTATCGCAATAAAAATTGAACTCTAAAACCCACTTTGGATCCCAGAGGCTCATATTTGATCCGCAACCAACGGTCTCATATTCTGGACCATCCACAGTCACTTTTTGACCTTTGTACGGTCCAGTTATAACTTCAAATCCATCAACTGTTTTAGCACAGGCCATTGTACATCCGTGCCAGCACCCATCTGGAATAATTTTTGTAAAAAGTTCATAAAATTTTGGAGAATAAATTCTTGAAGCTTTTGGGAAACTGCCAAATCGATAATTCTCGCATGGAAGTAAATCATATTCATCCATGATTTCTACAAGATGCCCCGTTCCAACTGCCCGCATGTTACATTGATATCTATCGAGATCACGAATTTCTTTGTGCAATTTTATACCGAGTTCTGCTATTTTATCTGGATCTGCAGGGTTATTAGATATTCCTGTGAACTTCTCGACTTTAGCAACTATTGCTTTGATTTTTTTATCCCGCAGAACTGTTCCAAGTCCACCTCTTCCTGCTTGTTTCATACGACAGACTTTTCTGCGAATATCGTAAAATGAAAAATTTAGGCAACCCCAATAAGAGTTTTCTGAGCCTTTGCCTGCTGAGACTACAGATATCTTTTGACGGGATTTGTCAGTGTCTTCAGAGGCATACATATATGTTAGTTGTTCATTTAAGAGATGAGAATTTGTTTCTTCAAGAGGTGCTGTTTCGATGGAGATTTTTCCTTTCTCGCCATCGATAACAATTACTACATCGCGTTTTGCCTTTCCTTGTATTTCAACTGCGTCAAAACCAGCAAATTTCAAATATGGTCCAAAAAATCCACCGACATTGCTATCACAAATAATATCTGTAGATGGTGAAATCGTCACACACAACGATTTACCGGATCCTGGGTATTGTGTAGCACCGCAAAGTGGACCCGTTGTTATTATTAATTCATTCTCGTCACTATTCCAACGTGTTGTAGGTTTTATTGAATCCCATAAAAGTTTTAATCCAAAACCACGGCCACCAGTGAATAGTTTTTTCATCTCGTCTGTTACTTTTTTTTCTTTGATTTCACCTGTGCTTAGGTTGATGTACAATGTTCTGTTTGCAAATCCTTTTTGGATTTCTCCTTTTTTATAACTGTATTCAGCAACCTTGTGATGAGCTAATTTTAGTTTTTTAAGATCCCATTTGTGTTTAGTATTCCCTGTTTCATATTCCTCGATTGGTATTTGACTTTCAATCATTAGTCTGCCCCCTGTTTGTAGTATACAGTTTCTTTAACATCATCAACGTTTACCTCGATAAGTTCAAGTGCATCATATGGACATGCACGGACACATGCCCCACAGGCTATGCATTTGAACGGCTCAATTCTAGTATCGGCCTTTTTCATAGCTTCAATTGGACAAAAACCTACACACGATTGACAGCCAATACAAGTATCTTTATCAAGCCATACGACACCGTTTTTACGACGTGTTAATGCCCCAACAGGACACAAATCAATACAGAGGCCACATTGATTACAAGCATCCATTTCATATGTTTCATTTGATTTTATAATCTTAATGGCTGATTTATCTCCACCCTCTTCTGTTTTAAAATGAACCTTCGAGCAAGCTTTTTCACATTCAAGGCAACCGTTACATTTCTCTGGATAAAATTTTAGAATTTTAACTGTTTTGCCTGCATTCATCTAGAACACCTTTTGACTCAACTTCCAATAATACTTAATCCAATAACAGCAATCCAACATAGGATTGATATCCCAACCGTTGCTGGATAGTATAAACGATCTTTAATTGTCAAATCAAGTTTTTTAAGTTGTAATATTGCTGGTAATGCTACTGCACCTAAAAGTGCTGTCAGAAGCCCACTCGCAAGAATTCTTGGCATAAATACTATTAAATTTTCTAGATAGAACCCAGTCCCTCCAACAATTGGAGTAAGAATTTGGGTTGTTATGTATCCACCAATATAAACAAGATATGCTGTTGTTATTCCAATGGAACTTTGCATTGTTATTGTTTTTAAATCGCTAAAGTCTGATTCCATTTTATACCAGATGATTTCAAATATTGCTGCTTCAGCCATAATTGCTATAGCTGAGCATAGATGGCATCCAATAAATGGATTAAAAATTCTTAAACCACCTGCAATAAGCCCCATTCCCATTTGCATGCCAGGCTGTCTAAATATCATTCTACTTAGTACAAGAAAACTAAGAGCAAAAACACCGGTCATAATAGCTCCATATGGGAGACCTGCATTTTGCAAACCTGTACCAATTATAACTTCAGAAAAGCCCCACAACGATCCAAAAACTAAAATTCCTGCAATTAATCTTTTATCCATTTTAATTCACCTCAATTTCAACAATATTACTAACCCATAACGCCTTAGGTGTATCTGGGAAAAAAACTCTATTTTCTTCAGTCAAGACACCTGTTTTCAAGACATTCCAATCTACAGTTTTTTGATAACCATCTGCACCCTTAATTGTGTATTTGCTGCACAACGTGCAACTAATTCCAATATTTTTCATTATATTTTCAAGAGAGATACCAGACACTTCACCATCAACTGTTTCAATTGTTTTTTCTCCGCCTAATATCAAAAGATCATCAAAAGTGTATTCTTGATTTTTTATTAAGATCGTCTCTTTGTTTATCTGTGTTGCATTAACGTATAATGCTGAGATAACACCTATTAGCAAGAGCGTCATTGCTATAACTGGAATAATTTTTTGCTTCCCCATACTTACCGATGCACGGATATAGTAATATCTATTTAAAAATTATGACTAATATGGGTGGTCACCCCGACTAATAAGCCTATTAAGATAAATTTAAATACTAAGTATTTATAGAAAAATATATATATAAATTAGATTAATTTATATTTTGGTGATAAAAATGAAAAAAAGTTACATTTTAATTATGATTATAGTTAGTATCCTATTAATCCAACCAATCGTTTCTGCAAATGTCATAAAGAATGATAAAAAATTTAACGAAGAAAATGAAGCTTTACATACAAATAGTGATATTGTAGTTGATATGGGCAAAATGAAGATTATCGGTGATGATCGCTCAATAGAACTTAATAAAGACGTTGTTGAGAATAATAGAGCTTT
>CAYMMP010000029.1:0-14576 GCA_964391625.1 uncultured Thermoplasmatales archaeon
ATGTTTCTAGAAAATATGTTCAAAATGTAAAAATTACAATAGCGGACCCAAGGGGATTCGAACCCCTGTTACTGGCTCCGAAGGCCGGTAGGATATCCAGACTACCTCATGGGCCCTATTATTGCCCATTATTATTAATTGAGTAATAAATCTATCTAAGTTAACTCAACAATAAAGAAAGTTATAAATAATATATAATTAATATCAAAATTTAATTGGATGAGATGCGCGCACAATTAACACAATTTAAAGTTTCTTTAGAGTAAGGACTATCCATCCAATGGAAAAAATAAGGGATGCTCATGCAAAAGAAACAGCTAGTGGGAAGTAGGTTATTTCCCTGCATGGAGGAGATGTCATGAAAGAAGAAATTGATAAAATAATAGATAAAAACAAAAACTCATTTTCAAAAAAGTTTTATGACCTCTCCCAAATTGAGCAAGTGATTGATGAAACTTTTTTAAAACATAATGGTGATGGTAACTCTAATGAAAATCAAATTAAAAAATCAGACATTGAAAAAATTTCATTAAAGAGCAAAGATGGGCATCGTATTTATTATCTTAAACGAAAAGAGAAGGCAAATAAAGAAAAGTTAAATACAAAAATAATCAAAATCGCAGAAACAAATTTAGGTAAAAAACCAAAAAAGAAAAAAGAGACAAAAGTAAAAAAGAAAAAGATAAATGACATTGGTAGCAAAACAAAAACATTAACAAAAGAGTACGACTCAATATCAAAAAATATAGATCAAATTATAGAGTTGGATTCTGATGATTTTATAGAAGTGGTTAATACTAAAAAATTAAAAAGTAAATATAATAGACAACCAAAACGGCTAATAAAGAAAAAAACAAAACTCACTAGAATAGAAGAAAAAACTCAGAAGGCTAACAAATCGGTCAGTATATCAGAATTGAAAGCAAAAGAATTTGCAAAACAACATATTGAGTCAAATGGAAAAAATACTGCTAAATCTAAAAACATAGATAGAATTCCGTTGCCAGATGATGGAAAAGACCAGAATTCTGATTTGACTACAGATGACGATCACCGTCTGGATAACAAAATTAAAGAGGCTCTTGTTGAAGAAAAAACTGATACAGATTCTGATAAATTATCAAAACATAAAAAATCATTTTTCAAAAGAAAAGAAAAATTTGAAGAAAAAGTTAATGAAAAAACTGATATCGCAGAGCAAAAACTTGCAGATTATTCAATAAAAAACAGATTCAAAGTAGAAAATCTACCCGATATAAAAGAGTCTAAAAATGAAGTTGATTTTATTGACAAAAAATTAAAGGAAGACAATAAAAATGAATTAAATGTTGATGAAGAAGATGAAACAGAGAAAAAAGCACAAGATCTCGTAAAGAACCATACGAAAGAAGGACAAACATTGGCTGATCCAAAACTCTTCAATAAAGAAAAAACATCTCTGCAGGATAAAGATGCAAAATTTGATTTCTCCTCTATGCACAGTGGTGAGAATGAACCAGAGCATGTATTTTTTGACGAGCAAGATTCTTTTGAGGGGTGGAGTCCACATGTAACAGAAAGTGATCGGAGAAAATTGTCGATGCCCCCTTCAGTTAAACCAGAAATTTATACTGAATCTAAGGAACTGACTACAGATATAGAATTGCCAAAAGAGGTTTTGAACGTCAAGTCTGTCAAACTGTCTGATCTTGGCTTTTCTGAGAATGAATGGGAAGAACTCGAATTTTATCCTCTTCAGGAGCCATATGCGTATGTTGAAATACTCCGCGAAAAAGAGACCCTTGAAAAATGTTATTTCCTTGTAGAAGTGAGTATAACTAAGGAGGAAGAGGAGGCTTTAGATTTTATAAAAGAAACAATGCGTAGACTGAATTTTGATACTGAAGAAATGGAGTTAGATGGAGAAGGCAAATATCTTACAAAAGCAGCTGAAAAAATAATTAAAGAGTATGGTTTAAGATTAACTAAAGAATCCAAACAGAAGGTATTGTATTATCTTAGAAAATCTTCGTTAGGTCTAGGTAAATTGGATCCTCTAATGCGCGACCCAAATATTGAAGACATTAGTTGTGATGGTGCAGGTGTTCCTCTTTTCTTATATCATCGTAAATATGGTTCCCTCAGAAGTAATATTAAGTTCAACGAAGAAGATGAACTTTCTTCTTTTATTTACAGATTAGCCCAAAAATGTGGCAAGCACATAAGCATTGCAGAGCCTATGCTTGATGCAACAATGCCTGATGGCAGTCGTATTCAAATGACACTCAGTGATGAGATTACTACAAAAGGCTCAACTTTTACAATCAGGAAGTTTAAGGATGATCCTTTCTCGCCCCCAGATCTTTTTGAATACAACACGATGTCTTCTGAGATGATAGCATATTTATGGATTGCTGTTGAGAATGGGATTAACACCCTTTTTGCAGGTGGAACTGCCTCTGGAAAAACAACAGCGCTTAATGCGATATCTCTGTTTATACCTGCAGAGTCAAAGATCGTTTCTATTGAAGAAACTCGTGAGATAAATCTACCGCATACAAACTGGATACCTGGCGTTGCACGAACTGGTTTTGGCGGAGGAGTTGTCGTTGATGATAAAGTTCAAGGTGAGATTGACATGTATGATCTCATGAAGGCTGCTTTACGTCAACGTCCAGAGTATATTCTGGTCGGTGAAATACGTGGTAAAGAAGCCTATGTTTTGTTTCAAGCTATGGCCACAGGCCACGCCACATATAGTACAGTTCACGCGGATTCAGCACAATCTCTCATCCATCGTTTGGAGGGTAAACCAATCAATATTCCACGTGTCATGTTGCAATCTTTGGATGTAATCTGTTTACATATTATTACAAAAGTTAAAAACAATAGAGCAAGAAGATGTAAACAGGTTGTAGAAATAATTGATATTGATCCAACAACAAAAGAAATTCTTACAAATGAAGTCTTCAGATGGGACCCAATTCAAGATGAATTTATCTATTCTGGCAAAAGCTATATTCTTGAGAGGATAAGATCTGAAAAGGATTTAACTAGAGAAGAAATGACTAATGAGATCAAAAACCGTCAGCAAGTAATCGAGTGGATGAATGCTAACAACATCAGACAATTTCGCGAGGTAGCAAATATCGTTACACGGTATGCTGAGAACCCTCAAGACATTTTAAAGAATATTGAACCAAAGGATATTAAAAGTATAAAAAATATATAAATAAAAATATAAATATGTGCCACAAATTGGAAGTTAGAAGATAATGCAGAAAAAAATAGCAGTCTGCCCGAGATGTCATACCAAAATTATGTGTGAGGGTAAGCCAGGTGAAACGGTTGACATTAAATGTCCAAATTGTGGAAAAACAGGGTCTATTATTTTTAAATCAGAATATTCACAGCTAGATTTCTACCCACTTAATGAACCATATGCTTTTGCTAAAATATTAAAGAACACAGAAACCCTTGAAAAATACTATAAGGTAATAGAGCCTTACCTCACTCCAGAGGAGCAAAAACATCTTAATTTTATTTGGGAAACCTTGATGAAGTCACTTAATATGCGTTTAGATGAGCTAGAATCAGATAAAATTGAGGCATATCTAACAGAACAAGTTGAAAATGTTGTTAACAATTATGATATGGATATCAACAAAGTTTCAATGAAAAAGATACTATATTATATTAAACGAGAGTCGCTTGGTTTTGGAAAAATTGATCCTTTAATGCGCGATCCAAATATTGAAGACATTAGTTGTGATGGCGCAGGAATATCGATATTTTTGTACCATAGAAAATATGGCAGCGTGAGAAGCAATATATCTTTTAAAAATGAAGAAGAGCTTTCATTTTTTGTTGTGCGTCTCGCCCAAAAATGTGGCAAGCACATAAGCATTGCAGAGCCTATGCTTGATGCAACAATGCCTGATGGCAGTCGTATTCAAATGACTTTGAGCACAGAGGTTACAACTAAAGGATCAACATTCACCATTCGTAAATTCCGTGCAGATCCATTTACACCGCCTGATTTAATTGAACTGAATACAACTTCTTCCGAGATTATGGCTTACTATTGGCTTGCAGTAGAAAACCGTGTTAATATGCTTATAGCAGGTGGCACAGCATCTGGTAAAACCACAATTCTAAATGCCTTGTCGTTATTCATCCCGCGTGAAGCAAAGATAGTTTCTATTGAAGAGACTCGAGAAATCAATTTACCTCATCCTAATTGGATACCTGGCGTTGCACGTACTGGTTTTGGAGAAGTAGTTCAAGACAAATTGATTGGTGAAATTGACATGTATGATCTCATGAAGGCTGCTTTACGTCAACGTCCAGATTATATTCTGGTCGGTGAAATACGTGGCAAAGAAGCCTATGTTTTGTTTCAAGCTATGGCTACAGGCCATGCTACATACAGTACAGTTCATGCGGATTCAGCCAAAGCTTTGATTCATCGTCTTGAAGGAAAACCAATTGAAATTCCACGTATTATGATCCAATCATTAGATGTAGTTTCGATTCATGTAACAACCCGTGTGAATGGTAAAAGAGTAAGAAGATGTAAACAGATTGTGGAAATAATTGATATTGATCCAACAACAAAAGAGATTCTTACAAATGAAGTCTTCAGATGGGATCCAATTCAAGATAAGTTTATATATACTGGTAAAAGCTACATATTGGAGGGAATAAGAGCTCGTTGGGATATGAGTAAAGAGCAAATTACAAAAGAGATCAGAACTAGAACTGAAATTCTTGAATGGATGGTAAAGAACAATATTAGAACATTCAAAGAAGTCGCAAAGGTCATATCAAGGTATGCTGAAAATCCTGAGAGCTTTTTGAAGGGAATGAAAAAAGCGAAAGAGACTGGAGATTTGAAAAAAGATAATAAGGATAAAACAGATATTTGATATTAACAAAAAAATCAAAATAAGTTGCTATACGTATTGTCTATAAGGTGAGGAGAATGCCGCTTAATAACTATCAGAAAATGTGTTACAGGTGGTTCGGAAAGACTGCTGAAAATTTTAGTACTGATAAATTGGAGTTGGATTTAGAAAGAGCTCATATAAATATGCGTGTAGCAGCATATCTTTCTTATATATGGGTCAATATAATAATAGCAGCTGTTGTTTCTTCGATTTCTTGTATATTTTTAATAATCTTTTTCTCTTTGGATATAGGGTTCTCTTTTTTATTATTGTTGTTGGATGTTTCACTTGTTGCCCTACTTTATTTTTATTTTATGCGTATGCCAAATATGCGAGCAAAATCTAGAGCAAAGAAAATTAATTTACATCTTCCATACGCACTGAATTTCATTGCAGCTATGTCTGCTGCAGGCGTTACACCTACTGAAATTTTTAAAAGTCTCTCTAAACAAAGAATTTATGGAGAAATTCGAGAAGAAGCATTATGGATTTATAGGGATGTAGAACTGTTGGGTAGAGACATAGTATCAGCCATCAAAGCAAATATTAATCGCACGCCATCTGAAAAATTTAAAGAATTTTTGCAAGGAGCTGTTGTCACCGTTCAATCTGGTGGAGCCCTAAAACCTTATTTTATGAATAAAGCAGATCAATATACTCGTGAAAATAGAGTGGAGCAAAGACAACTGATTGAAAGTTTGGGAATAATGGCTGAAGCATATGTTTCTGCTGCTGTCGCGGGCATATTGATGATTCTTGTAGTCTTGCCCGTTATGATGATAGTATCTAATCAATATGATGCAATTTTATTATATTTAATATCTATTATATTTGTACCGATAATTCATATGGCATTTGCTGTAATATTGTCGTCTATGATAACAAATGTGTGAGGAAAAGTAAACATGGATGTAGAAAGCGAGACTTTAAAAAAGCAGGGATTTTTGAAGCGTATAAGTCACTTAGGTCAAATGCAAAGATTGATAGTTTATTTAGCTTCAGGGATTCCCGCAGCAGCATTGATCTTCTTAGGGATAAATGCTTACTTTGGAATTATTAATCCAATTTATGTTGGAAATATTATATTGGGAACTTGGTATGATTTTATAATCTTTGGAATCCTTGTTTTCACAGGAATCTTTGGATTTTATGAATTTTTTAGAATAAGAAGAATCAGAAAAATTGATCAACGTTTCCCAGATTTTGTCCGCGATCTTGCTGAATCTAGACGGGCAGGCATGACCTTCACAAAGGCAATTATGCAATCATCTAAAGGAAATTATGGTCTTTTGACTCCTGAAATTCAAAAGATCGCTAGACAGATATCTTGGGGAAGTAGTGTTGAAGATGCATTAAATTCTTTTGTAAAAAGAGTTAATACTAAGTTGATTAGAAGAACTATATCTCTTATAATAGAAGCAAGTCGTAGTGGTGGACATGTTGCTGATGTTCTTGATGCCGCTTCAAAAGACGCACGAGAAATAAAACTTATAGACTCTGAAAGAAAAGCTAGTTTAATGTCTTATGTAGCAATAGTTTATGTTGGAATGTTTGTTTTCCTTTTGATAATTGTAGTAATATGTGTTACATTGTTACCAAATATTGTTAGCAATAATCCCCCTGAGACAACAACTGGGTCCGCAGGCTTTAGTTTAGCAAGACTTGAAGTGAAAGAGGTAGCGATGCCTTTTTTTACAGCAGCACTTTTTCAAGGTGCTTTTATGGGTTTAGTTGCTGGAGTTTTTGAAGAAGGCGAAATTGTAGCAGGGATCAAGCATACATTCATTATGCTACTGATTACTTGGTTGGTTTTTAAAGTTATAGCTCTAGGCATATAATATTAAATTAGATTTCATATTATAATTATCTTTATATGAGGATATATGTCAAAAAGAAGGAACATAAGCAAACAAAATCAAAAAAATATTGCTAAACAAAGAATTTCAGAGTTATTTATTATGGCTGAAAAATCTGCGCACTCTGGCAGATTGAATTTAGCTAATAGATATGTAGAGATAGCAAGAAGAATATCTATGAAGACCCTTGTTCCGATACCAAAAAAATTTAAAAGAAGTTACTGCAAACATTGTTATCGATATATGTTGCCAGGCGAGTCATGTACTGTTAGAATTAGTCGGAACAAGATTATCACACATTGTTTTTATTGCAAAAAAATCATGAGATTTCCAATAAAATAAAACAGAAAAACTTCTTCCGTTATACTTATATAACAAATCAATTATTACCGTAACCCAATTCAATCTTATAATTAGGAGTATTAGTCATATGACGATAGTACATGATGTTCCTGCAAAGGAATTTATTGATGAAGTTGCAAAAAAATTACAGGAAGATAAAGCAATTAGCTTACCTGAGAACAACATATTTTCAAGGACTGGTGTACCTAAAGAGAACCCGCCTGAAGAAAAAAACTGGTGGCATATCCGCTGTGCTTCAATTTTACGCAAAATTTATGTCAAGAATGAAATCGGTGTTGAAAGACTTAGATCCAAGTATGGTGGCAAAAGAGATCGCGGCTCAAAACCATATAAAGCACGTGGCGGAAGTGGTTCAATAACGCGAAGAGCACTTCAACAATTAGAACAAGGAGGGTATGTAACAAAAATCAAAGGAAAAGGTCGTGTTCTTACACCAAAAGGTAGATCATTTCTAGATAATACTGCGCATGAAGTAATGAAAAAGATTGCTGATGATTATCCCGAATTAAAAAAATATTAAAACTTTAAAGTTTTATAATTAGTTGTATAAAATGGACGAAGAACTTGAAAATTTAAGAAAAAAGAAATTGCAGGAAATGCAGCAACAAGCTGCATTAGAAGAATCTTTGGAAGAACAAGAAAATCAAAAAAAACAGTTTGAAGAGCAAAAGAAAGCTATTCTGCGCTCAATATTGACTGCAGATGCACGTGAGCGTCTTGGTCGGATTAAAATTGCTCGTCCTGAAGTTGTTGAGCAAATCGAAAATCAGCTGATAATGGTTGCTCAAAGTGGGCAATTGAAAAATAAAATAAATGATGAGCAGTTACGTATGCTGCTTCAAAAAATACTTCCTAAGAAAAGAGACATCAAAATTAAAAGAAGGTAATTAAAAATGTCAACTCACAAGACAGTGGGCAAAAAGATTCGATTAAATAAAGCTACAAATAGTAATAGACGTGTTCCTGCATGGATTATGATTAAAACTAACAGAAGGTTTACACGTCATCCTAAAACCCGTCACTGGCGTAGAAACAAACTTAAAAGGGCATGATAAATCATGGCAGAAGAAATCGAAAGAATTTATGTTATACCACTTAAGAAAATAGGTTACAAATCTTCGAAGGCAGCACCAACTGCCATCAAAAGAGTAAAAAATTACATTACTCATCATATGAAAGTAGAAGAAAAAAATGTATGGATTGACGATTCTTTAAATACTGCTCTTTGGTCAAAAGGTAAGTATAATATGCCAAGCAAAATCCGTGTTAAAGCAGTAAAATTCGATGATGGCGTCGTTGAAGCCTATCTTCCTGAACTTGAATTCAAAAAATCACGCCGTGAGCTTCTCAAAGAAGAAAAAGAAAAGAAAGAGCCGATTTTACGTAAAGAAGAAGAGCTGGAAGCTGAAAGTGAAGAAGGGGAAGGTGTTGCTGGTGCCGAGGATTATGACATTGCACCTACTGCTGATGGTGAAGTAAAGATTAAGAAAAAGAAAGCGCATAAGGAAAAAACAGAGGAAAAAGAAACTCCCAAGAAAAAAGCATCTGCTAAAAAGAAGACAGAAAGTAAAAAAGAAAAAAAACAAAAAGTTAACTCTAAAAAACCAACCACAAAAGCTAAAAAACCCACAAAATCAACTACTAAGAAGACAGCTACAAAAAAGAAATCAACTACAAAAAAAAGTAAATAATTTTTTTACACCATTGCTTTTTTATTTTCGTAATTGGTAATTATGCGTTCCACTGCTTTTTCTGCTTTTTTTGTATTTGCATCGCCAGTTAGTTTTTTCTTTAACCTTAATTCACCCATGTTTATAGGTTCTATCTCTAATAGATCCCCTGGCTTAAAACTATATAAATCACATACTTGTTTCGGGATTGTTATGGCGTATGACCCTCCTATTTCACGCAATCTTCGCTTCATATTAAAAACCAATTGGAAATATATATTGAAATATATAATATTTTCGGTAATAAATGGTGATGCTGCGAATGCCTGTTAAAACCCGTCTCGAATTAATGAATTTCAATGAAAATCCTAATTTAGGTGTTTTTTGTAGAACTAATGATGCTGTTGCTTTTATACAGAAGGGTTTGTCCAAAAAACAGAGGAAGAATATCAGTAAAATTCTTGAAGTAAAGGTTGTTGAATTAAGCATTGCTGATGCATCAGTTATTGGCTCTCTTTTAAGTATAAACTCTACAGGAGCGGTAGTTTGTGATTTTATTGATAAAGATTCACTAAAAATTGTTGAAGAAAACGATCTTAATGTATGTGTTATAGGGGATAAGATTAATGCAGCTGGAAATGATATTCTTGTAAATGATTACGGGGCTTTAGTTCATCCAGATTTTAAAGAAAAAACAATAAAAGAAATTAAGGATATTTTTGAGGTTCCTATATACAAAGGCACCATTAGCTCATTAAAAACGGTTGGTATGTCTGCTGTTGTTACTAACAAAGGGCTTCTCTGTCATCCCAAAGTCACAGATGATGAAAAAAGAATTTTGGAAAAGGTATTTCAAGTACCTGTAATGATTGGAACAGTTAACCACGGTTCTCCTGTTATTGGTAGCGGTATTGTTGCCAATACAAAGGGAGCAATAATAGGGGATTCTACTACCGGAATCGAGATGGGGCGCATAGAAGAAGCACTTGGATTTTTAGATTAAATTTTTAGATCAAAATACCAAACTAAAATATATTCTTTTATATAAAATAAAAAGATTTATAAACATTTAACTTATATACATACAAAAATATAATATTTGAGTTGATATTGATGGTAAAAAATAAGCCTTATAAATTAAATTCACAGGATGACAAGGTAGTAAAGATTTTTTCGGAGTTGGGGATGCCAAAAAATCTAGCAAAAACTCTTCTATATATTTCACATTGCGAGGAATGCAGATCAGCAGAGATTGAACATCAAGCAAATCTTAGGCAACCAGAGGTTAGCGTTGCAATGCAAGAGCTACAAAGAAGAGGATGGATTAAAAAACGAGATCTTAGGAAGAAAGGTAAAGGCCGTCCAGTTCACATCTATAGTTTGTCACATCCAATAGACGAAATTATAAAAACTTTTGAACAAGAAAAGATGAAAGAAGTCCAGTCCATTCAAAACGATCTCGATCAACTAAAGAAATTAATTGAAAGCCGGTAATGTAATATTCCCTATACTTTTTATTACCCCCTTAGAGTAAAAAATCATTTTATCTATCTTTTTAACTAAAAACTTATATACGAAACAAAACTTCACAGATGTTAAGCTAGAGGATGTTTGCACAGATGAATAAATATAAGTTTATTTCATTGTTGATTATTTTAGTTTATATAGTTTCTTTATCGATTCTAGCAATGCATTCTGGGCCATCTACAAATGAAACAACAGGTGAAGCAGGAAAGATAGTTCTTGAATTTTATTATGAAGATGGGTGCCCTGCTTGTGAATCAATTAAACCGACTATTGAAAAAATTGAGGACGATTATGCAAATAATCAAAATGTCACAATAACTCGAAAACCGGTAACTAATGATGATTATAGAAAGGAATGGCGGGCGTACCAGTTCAAAACAATCCCTTCTGTCGTTTTAAAAAACACTTCTGTAAATTCAACTAGCAAACTTTATAAAAAGTCAATAACTCTTTTAGATACAGAGGAATTTGGTGATGCCGATCGATTTGAATATCGAATTCTGGATTTAACTTATAAAAACCTTAAAAACGAAATTGAATATCATCTTTCAGGTAATTATTCGCAGAATGTCTCGGTAAATGCATCTGGTACAAAGATTTCAACTATTTTTGGCTCTGTAGATTATTCAAAATATTCTTTACCAGTTATAACAATAATTTTAGCAGCAGCAGATAGTGTAAATCCATGTTCATTTTTTATTTTATTATTCCTTCTAAGCATGTTGCTTCACACTGGCTCTAGAAAAAGAATGTTGTTAGTTGGTGGGATATTCATATTCTTCTCCGGGTTTATTTATTTCCTTTTGATGCTGTTAATATCTGAAATTAAAGACTCGTTGGATTCATCAATTTTGGCTATTGTTGCTGGTACTGTAGCAATACTGTTTGGTATTTTAAATATCAAGGATTTCTTTTACTTTAAGAAGGGCGTGTCGGCAAGCATCCCTGAAAGTCAAAAATCTAAACTTTATAAACAGATGAGAACCATTGTTAAAATATCATCGCTCCCTTCTCTGATTGCTGCCACAATAATTTTTGCAGTAAGTGCAAACACAGTTGAATTGTTATGCTCGCTTGGCCTTCCGTTGGTTTATACAGGAACTATTCTTCCATTGTTTAATCTAAGTTCTTTTGAAACTTACCTGTATCTGTTTTTTTACAATGTTATTTACATTATACCTCTCTTGATAATCGTATTAATTGTTATTATGACTCTCGGTCGATGGAAACTTAGTGAATTTCAGGGACAACTTCTAAAACTATTTTCTGGTCTTATGATCCTTTCTTTGGGCATAGTACTGATTTTGAGAATTGGTTTGTTACAGAATATGTTTTTTACTATTGGTATTTTGTCTATCAGTTTGTTTTTAACAGTCATTCTTTCCCTTCTTTGGAAAGAGGACATGTATTATGGTTCGGCTGATAAATAACCATATAATTTATAAAGAAATATCCTTTGACCTGTTTTGAATGGCACAATATGATCAGAAAGCTTTTGAAAAGAAATGGCAAAAGAAATGGCAGGAAATGAAGATATATCATTTCGATTTTAACAGCAAGAAAAAGCCGTATAGTATTGATGTCCCACCCAGATATGCTTCTGGCCCTCTACATGCTGGTCATGCCGTTCATTATACCCATATAGATTTTGCAGCACGTTACAAACGCATGCGTGGTTATGAGGTATTTTTTCCATTATGTTTTGATGTAAACGGCATTCCTATTGAGGAGCGTGTAGAACGTCAATTAGGCATTACTAGAAAAGACATAGATCGCCATAAATTTACAAAGCTTTGCTCTGAATTTGCAAATAAAAACATCAAGACTATGACTGATCAGTTTCTCCTTCTTGGGGAAAGTATGGACCCTACCGTTTACTACCAAACAGATGCAGAATACTACCGACGTATTACTCAGATTAGCTTCATTGAATTGTATAATAAAGGATTGATCTACAAGGGAAAATTCCCAGTAAATTGGTGTCCCCGCTGTATGACTGCCATGGCCGATGCAGAGGTAACTTACACAGATAGAAAAACCAAGCTAAATACAATTAAATTTTATTTTAAAGATAAACAACCAGAACAACTGCTAAAGTATCATTCTATTGGAAAAGATGAGAAAGGCGTTTATGCTGAAATTGCTACAACCCGCCCTGAGATGCTCCCATCCTGTCAGATTGTGGCTGTCCACCCTACTGACGAGCGCGCTCCGTGGCTGGTTGATCAAACCCTAATTGTCCCTTTGTTTAATAAAGAAGTAAAAATTGTCGAAGACGATGCAGTTGACCCAGACTTTGGTTCTGGCATAGTAATGATTTGTACAGTTGGTGATAAAGAAGATTTGAATTGGGTTTTCAAGTATAAGTTGCCTATAGAAATGAGCATTGATGAAGAAGGGCGCATGACTGACATATGTGGTAAATACAAAGGAATGAAGATAGTGGATGCTCGTAAGGCAGTTATCAATGATCTAAAGAATGAAAATATCCTAATTAAACAAGAACCGCTAGATCAAAGTGTGGGATCATGTTGGCGTTGTAAGACGCCTGTTGAATTTATAAATGCAGAGCAATGGTTTTTGAAAACAACAGATTTCAAAAAGATGGTTCTCGAGAAAAGCGATGAGATGAACTGGTATCCAGAGTTCATGAAAATACGACTTGAGGATTGGGTTAATTCCCTTGAGTGGGACTGGGTTATCTCTCGTCAACGTTACTTTGCAACACCAATTCCTTTATGGGAATGTGAAAAGTGTGGTGAAGTAGTTTTAGCCAGAAAAGAAGATTGCTATGTTGATCCAACCATTGACAAACCACCTGTTGATAAATGCCCTAAATGTGGTGGAAAACTAAAGGGCAATGAAGATGTGTTTGATACTTGGATGGATTCCAGTATTTCGCCATTGTACAATACGTTTTGGAATAGAGATGATAAGAGATTCAAGAAGCTGTATCCCATGAGTTTAAGACCACAGGCTCATGATATAATTCGTACTTGGGCGTTTTACACAATTCTTCGCTGTTCGCTAATTACTGGTGAAAAACCTTTTGAAAATATGATGATGGGGGGCTTTATTCTATCTGAAGATGGAACCCCAATGCATGCAAGCCTTGGAAATGTTATTGATCCAATTGAAGTAATAAAAAAATATGGGGCTGATGCCTTTAGAAGCTATGCTGCTAGCTGTGCTTTGGGAGTAGACAATCCATTTAGAACTAAAGATGTTGTACGTGGTGTAAAGTTACTTAGAAAAATATGGAATGTACAACAATTTATTGCTAATGTTATCAAAGATGAAAGGCCCAAGAAAGTAGAATTAATTGACATCGATAAATGGATATTAACAAAGTACAGCAAACTTATTAAAAAATGTACAAAACAGATGGATGAATTTGACTATAGCCAGACAATGAAGGATGTGGAGTATTTCCTTTGGCATGAATTGGCGGATCATTATATCGAGATGATTAAATCTTCAATTTATGAGAAGAAGAACATAGATAGCATCAAATATACGCTTTATACGCTTGGTATTGGCACATTAAAACTCTTCGCACCGTTTTTCCCACATATAACTGAGGAGCTTTATCAGAACCACTATGCACAGTTTGAAGGAGATAAAAGCATACATATTTCTTCGTGGCCTGAGCCACTGCTTATAGATGATGAAAAAGAAAAAGCTGGTGAATTTGTTAAAAATTACATCTCCCAAGTTAGATCATGGAAAAGCGAACAAGGAATCCCTTTAAATGCTCCTGTAGAAAGTATTGCCACATATGCGTCAAAAAAAGTTATTTCTCAAATCAAACCAAATGAATCCATAATCAAATCTACATTAAAATATCCTGAAAATCATAAATTTATGGAGGGCATGCCTTCTACTGAAGAAAAAATAACAAAGATTATGCCTATTTATGCTAAAATAGGTCCAGATTTCAAAGCAGATGCTAAAAAAGTCATCCAATGGCTAAATAAAAATCAAAAAGAAATTATCAAGAAAATTGAAAAAGATGGAGATATCAAAATTTCAGATGTCCCGGATATAAAATCTGATAAAAATATCAGCCTGATACAAGATGGTTATTTGAAAATTGAAAAAGAAGCGCATGTAAAGGGTAAAGATAGTATTATTTTGTCTTTTGATGGCTTCTACCTTGAATTGAAAGAATAAAGCTTTTTTTTCTCGATAGATTAAAATATTCGTTGCTTATTCAGCCGGCCGGTGACACT
>CAYMMP010000030.1:0-14377 GCA_964391625.1 uncultured Thermoplasmatales archaeon
AAGTAGTAGATTCTTGTGGAAATGAATATAATTCGACTGACGAGGAATCTCCACTGATTGTTAAGGGTGAAAATGCTTCAAGTTATTATATAGATGTTTCAGATTTTAGTCAATGGCATTGGGATAACAAGTTCACAATATCTGTTAAATTCCCAGAAGAATTTAGCGTTAAAAGTGTAACATTGTACTACAAATATTCAAAGAATAATAAAGATTGGCCTGAAAACTACACAGTTTATGACAATAAATCAGGCGAAGATTCTTACGAATGGACAATGGCACCTCCAAAAAACAGCGGATATTACAAATTCAAAGCTGTAATAACTGACACTTCGGGAGAAGTTTATGAATCTGCAGCAAGCGTAAATGTCACAATGTTCCCAACAACACTGTTCCTAATGCTTATAACAATGTTGATAGTACTAGTAATAGTAGCAGCTGCAATCATGCTAAAAATGAGAAAAAAGAAGCCTCTCTAATCTTACCTTTCATCTTTTTCTTTTGGATAATTACTAAAAATTTCATCTATCACTTTTTTAATATTCTCTTTATTTTCTGACGATATCTTAATGTTTTTTGATCTAGTTTTTTTGATATCTGATTTATTTTCTACAACTATAAAAACAGATTCTTTGAACATTTTTTTTAAATCAGATAGAAGATGTTTCTGATCCTTGAGGGAATAACCACAAGTTTCAGATGGATCTAAAATAAAAATAATTACATCTGCAAGATACCTAAGAGCAGCTATTGCCTGTCGCTCAATTTTGTTTCTCTTTTCCAGAGGCCTATCTAATAAACCAGGAGTATCAATTATCTGAAAACGTTTTAGGATATATCTTTCTTTTCTTGCAATATGTCCAACAAAGATTTGTTTTGTAGTAAATGGATATTGTGCTATCTCTGGCTTAGCAGAAGAAAGACACCTCAATAAAGAAGATTTACCGACATTTGGATAACCTGCAATTACAACGGTCGGAACCTCATGTATGTCTGGAAGTTTATTCAAATACAATTGTGCCTCTGCCAGCAATTTTAGTTCGCCATCAATCTGTTTTAAAACACTTGAAATTCGTCCCTGTATTTCTTTCTGTTTTTGCATCAAAAAATCAATATTTTTTGTTTTTCTAAGCGCCCTTGCTTGTCTTGTATAAATCATCTTACATGTCTTACGAGCCCAATCCACTGCCCCAAGTGCCTTCTTCAACTTATTAATATCTATTTTTATTCGCAATATCTCTTGATAGAACTCAGACATATTGTTAATCGATGGAAAATTTTTAACATAGCTTTCCAATGTATCGATAATTATTGTGGAGAAAGAATCAGTTTTTGCAATAATTGTCTTCTTTTTTTTATAAAAAGCATCTCTATCCATTATTTCTATTTTTTTTGTTTTTTTGAACGCTCTATCAAGAAGTTTTTCTGAATCTAGAATTATTGGTATTTTTATCATCTGTAATCAGAGAAATGATTTAGTAGTTATATGTTTTCCTAGTTTTAAAGTTGCAAGATTTTATCCAAAATTATATAAGTGTTGCTTTTAATGCCGTTTTTAACTCATAAAGGACAAGAATGATGATTTCATATTAATCTATCAGATTTGAGATTTTTGTTTTTTTCCTTTTTGTGCAACAAAATAAGTGGTATATATGAAAGGTAAAGTAAAATGGTTTAATCCAAGAAAAGGCTATGGCTTTATAGTAGGTGAAGACGAAAAAGAATATTTTGTTCATCAAAGTGAATTACCAAATGGCTATATTCATGAAAACGATGAAGTTGAATTCGAATCTGAAGCAACAGATCGTGGCCTGAACGCAAAAGGTGTAAAAAAGATTTAAGCTAGGTGATTTCTTGAAAGTTGTTATTAAAGGCAGTAAGATTAAAGTAGAGTATGTCGGCACATTAGAGGATGGAACCGTTTTTGACAGCTCTGAAAAACATAACAGCCCGCTAGAATTTATTGTTGGCGAAGGGCAGCTAATCAAAGGTTTTGATGATGCCGTTGTTGGCATGAAAGTTGGAGAAGAAAAGGAAGTAAAACTTCTACCAGAGGACGCCTATGGCCCTCACAACCCTGAATTTGTAAGAGATATGCCAAAAGACATGTTTCCAAAAGATCAAGAAATAAAGCCAGGCATGATCTTTATGGTTGACTTACAAGATGGTCGACAGTTACCTGTTAGAGTTACAAAAGTCTCAGATGGACATGTTACAATTGATCTTAATCCACCTCTTGCAGGAAAGACTCTAATATTCAAAATAAAAGTTGTGGATATTGCAGAATAAAAAGCAAATAAATAATATCTTATTTTTTTACATTTTTTTATTTCATTCAATTAAAAAACTTTATGTGATAGATATAAATTAAGGTAAACCATGGACGAAGGATATATACTTTCAAATAAATTTCGTGTAACTGTCTTTGAAGGAATTGCAACTGGCGAATCAAACATTGATAGGATTGCAAAAAAATATCGTATTATTCCCAACGTTGCAAAAAAAATAGCTGAAGATCTAGTAAGAACGGGATATCTTGAGAAAAAAGATAATAAATATATTCTTACTAGAGATGGGGAAAGAATAGCATCAAAGATTATTTAATTGGGTAGGTTAAAAGGATGAAAACATATCTGCTACAAACGCTAAAAGAAATTGCTTTACTTGGAGCATTGAAAAACAAAATAGAGATGTCCTCCTTTGAACTAGCTAAAAAATTAGATATGAGTCAACAAACAGCATCTAGATATCTATTAGAATTAGATAAGGAAGGTATGATAACTAGAGAATTTGGCATTAAAAAACAATTAATTGAGATAACGCCCTTGGGAAAAGAGATTTTACAACAAGAACATTTAGATTATCAGCAGATTTTTGAACTTACTGATAGAATTCATTTCAAGGGAAAGGTTGTCTCTGGTTTAGGTGAGGGCAGATACTATACAGAGCAAAGCGGTTATGTCCAACAATTCAAAGAAAAACTTGGTTTTACCCCACATCCTGGCACTCTAAACGTAGAAATCGAGTTTATTGAAAGAAATAAGCTAAGATTATTAAAAAATCATAATGCAATTGACATCGAGGAGTTTGAAACTAAAAATCGTACATTTGGTGGTGTTCGGTGTTTTCGTGCTGAAATAAATGGCATTAAAGGTGCCATAGTTTTACCTATGAGAAGTCACTATTCTAATGTTCTTGAATTCATTTCACCAGATTTTCTCAGAGAAAAACTTAACCTTAAAGACAATGATATTGTAGACATTGTAATCTTTTTTGATGAGTAGAGGACCTATGAAAAATCAAATGGTTGCTGATGTTCTTTATCAAATTGCAGACTTGCTTGATCTTAAAGGTGAGATTTTTTTTAAAACTAGAGCCTATCGTATAGCTGCCCAAACTATCGAAGTTTTAGACAAAGAAATCGAAGATGTCGTAAAACAAAATAGATTAAAAGAAATTCCTGGTATCGGGGATGCAATAGCAAAAAAGATCAGAGAATTAGTGGAAACTGGAAAGCTAGAATATCTTGAAAAACTGAAAAAAGAAATTCCTGAAGGACTTTTAAAAATGCTTGATATCTTAGGCCTGGGTCCCAAAAAAGTAGCTGCAATATACAACAAGCTTGGAATCAAAACAATTGAAGAGCTGCGTCAAGCATGCTTAAATGGAAAGATACGTGATCTTGAAGGTTTTGGAGAAATAACTGAAAGAAATATACTACGCGGAATCCGGTTGATGGAAAAAACAAGTGGTAGGGTTTTGCTTAATGTTGCATATGAGGATGGCTATAAATATATAGAATATCTTAAGAAAAACAAGAAAATAAAGCGATTAAATTTAGCCGGTAGTCTCAGAAGGATGAAAGAAACGATAGGCGATATAGATATTTTAGCATCGTCAGATCATCCAAATGAAATAATGGACTTTTTTGTAAAATATTATGATGTGGATCGTGTTTTAATGAAAGGAAGTACTAAATCAAGTGTTATTCTAAATGACCAATTGCAAGTTGATCTTAGGGTTGTAGAAGATAACAGTTATGGTGCAGCATTACAATATTTTACAGGTTCAAAAGAGCATAACGTGAAGATGAGAAGTTTAGCAATAAAAAGAGGTTACAAATTAAATGAATACGGTCTTTTTGAAAAGGAATCTGAAAAGTATATCGTAGGAAAAAACGAAGAAGAAATCTATACCAAACTTGGATTGAGCTATATAGAACCAGAGCTTAGGGAAAATCGTGGAGAAGTTGAAGTAGCAGCCAAAAACAAATTACCAAAGCTTGTTAAATATGGCGATATAGAAGGAGATTTGCACATCCATTCAAATATGAGTGATGGAAATGAAACAATAGAAAACATTGTGCGTTCGGCTAAAAAAATTGGTTATGAATATATCGGCATTGCAGATCACTCTCAATCCCTAAAAGTTGCAAGAGGGTTATCTGAAGAAAAAATTATTAAAAAAATTGAAGAAATTGAAAAGTTAAACAAAAAATACAGTGATATTAAGATTTTATGTGGAACAGAATGTGACATCAAACCTGATGGATCGCTGGACTATAGTAATAGAGTATTGAAAATGTTTGATTATGTAATATTGGGCATTCACACAGCTTTTAAAATGAATCAAAAACAGGCAACAGATAGGATTATCAAAGGAATGGAAAACGAGAATGCCAACATATTAGCACATCCTACTTGTCGTATCTTGATGCATAGAGAGCCGCTTAATCTTAACATGGACCAAATATTTGATGCAGCTCGCGATACGAATACATATCTGGAAATCAATGCATTTCCAGACCGTTTAGATTTGAATGATTTGTATGTTAAGCAGGCAAAAGATAAAAAAGTCAAATTTGCTGTTGGAACAGATGCACACAATCTAACTCACTTAGGTTTTATGCAATATGGTGTTGCAACAGCTCGTCGTGGATGGCTTGAAAAACAAGATATTTTAAATACAAAATCAATTAAAGAAATTGAAAAAATATTTGGATTGTGATGTGGTGTAATGAACAAAAGCGAAGCTAAAAAAAGAATAGAAAAACTTCGTAAAGAAATTAGTCACCACAATTACAAATATTATGTAGAAAATAACCCAGAGATTTCTGATTATGAATTTGATCAACTACTAAAAGAATTGGAAAAGCTTGAATCTGAATTTCCTGATCTTATCACACCTGATTCTCCAACACAAAGAGTTGGTGGTGGGCCCCTAGAAGGTTTTAAAACAGTCGAGCACAAAGTTCCTATGCTATCTCTCGCTAATACGTATACTTTTGATGAATTAAGAGAGTTTGATGAAAGAGTAAGGAAGAATGTAGGTGAAGTTGAATACATCGTAGATCCAAAGATAGACGGTGCTGGGGTGGCTCTTCTCTATGAAAATGGTATCTTTATTAGAGGCGCGACAAGAGGAGATGGCGTTAAGGGAGATGATATTACTCCCAATCTAAAAACCATAAATAGCATTCCATTAAGACTTCGAGGAAATACTCTCAAAGATGTGGAGGTCCGTGGTGAAGTATACATGTCTCTTGAAGGTTTTAAAAAATACAATCGAGAGCAGGCAAAGAAAGGTGAAATGGTTTTTGCAAATCCACGTAATGCTGCAGCTGGGTCTTTAAGACAGCTTGATCCTAGAATTGTTGCATCTAGGCCTTTGGACATTTTTGTTTATTACCTTTCATATTCCAACAAAGAATTTGACACATTGGAAAATGCTATCAAAGCTATGAAAGAAGCTGGTTTTCGTTTAAACCCTTTGATTAAAAAGGTCAAAAATATCGAAGAGGTAATTAAATACTGTAAAGAATTAGAAAAGAAACGTGAAAAATTAGATTATGAGATCGATGGAGCAGTAATAAAAGTAAACTCCTTTGCTAAACAGAGAGAGCTTGGCGAAACATCAAAGAATCCTAGATGGGCGATCTCATATAAGTTTGCTGCAAAACAAGCTACTACAAAATTAAATGACATAGTCGTTCAAGTTGGCAGAACTGGCACTTTAACTCCTGTGGCAGTACTTGAGCCCGTTGAAGTTGGCGGAGTTACTGTCTCTAGGGCAACATTACATAATTTTGATGAACTTAAAAGAAAAGATATAAGAATCGGGGATCAAGTTTTAGTTGAAAGAAGTGGAGATGTTATTCCACAGGTTGTAAAAAGCATTAAAGAAAAAAGGACAGGGGTTGAGAAACGGAAAAAAATCCCCCAAAAATGTCCAGCATGTGGTACTGAAGTAGTTAGACCTTTAGACGAAGTTGCTGTTCGCTGTCCAAATAAGCGATGTCCGGCCCGTCTTAAATGGAGAATTAGATATTTTGCGTCAAGAGATGCAATGGATATCGAACATTTAGGTGGACAAACTATTGATAAACTTTTAGATGCGGGATTGATAGACAACATTGCTGATCTTTATTCTCTTAAAAAAGAAGATATTCTAAAATTAGAAGGCTTCAAGGAAAAATCTGCTCAGAACTTGCTTGATTCGATTGAAAAAAGTAAACAACAAGACTTATCTAGATTAATCTATGGCTTGGGAATTAGACATGTTGGAAAGTATGCTGCACAACTCCTGGCATCAAAATATAGTTCAATTGATGAGCTTGCTAAAGCATCAGAAGAAGAACTAAAAGAAATAGATGGTTTGGGAGACAAATCAGCTGAATCTATCGTAACATTTTTTGCAACAGAGGAGAACCAAAAACTCATAGAAAGATTAAAAGATATTGGTGTTAAAACTAAACAAGAGAGAAAAGGATGGTTACCACTTCAAGGAAAGAAGTTTGTATTTACTGGGGGTTTAAGCATATCGCGTCCGGAGGCTTCTGATCTTATTAAACAAAAAGGAGGAATAGTAGCATCATCGGTAGGAAAAGATATTGACTATGTTGTAGTTGGCGAGAATCCTGGAAGCAAATATAATAAAGCAAAAAAATTGAATTTAAAAATTATTAATGAAGAAGAATTCAAAAAAATTGTCAGTTAGGGGAGAAATTATGACCGAATGTAAAATTAAAGAAAATAAAATAAACTGCAATTGTACGTATCCTTGTGAAAAGAAAGGTTTATGTTGTGAATGTATTAGTTATCATCGCAGTCGTAATGAATTACCAGCATGTTATTTCCCAGATGATATTGAAAAAACATATGATAGAACAATTGAAAATTTCATAAGAATTTACCAAAATAATAAATAATGCAGGGGAAGGGATTTGAACTCTATTTCACCGGTGAAAAAAATATGTTTTCCCCTGTTGAGCAAAAATTTATGATTAGTAATTATTTTTTCAAAAAACTATATGTTTCTGGACAATGAATTCTTTTTTTCTTATAACTTAATTTTAACTAAAATTCCTACAATAATAAACAAAATAGCTTGTTTTTCGAATTTTGTAGGAATTTTTTGGACTGGGGCTTTATGTTACTATAATTAATAATTAATTTGAGGTCAAAAGAAAAATGAATGTATTTGGATATAAAAACATTCAAAAAATAAACGGTTTTTCTACCGAAGATTTAATTACAAAATTAAATGGATTTAAAAATAAATTATGGAAAGAATTTGTATTTGGTGGCCACTTAGTAGCTTTGGTTTCTCCCTCTTTAGCAATTGTAACAATGATACTTTTTAATATGGCAATTTCCTGGGAGTTTTTATTGATTTCATATCTTGGTACTTACTGTATCTATAATTATGATCGTTACAGAGGGGTTAATGTGGATAACTTCACCAATACTGAAAGATCAGAACACATTAGAAAGAATCTAAAACAAAGATATTTATTTTTAATAGGATGTGGAATTCTTTTCTTTGTAATGCTCTTTTTATATGCAAATATTCTTAGTATTCTATTTGGCAGTTTTCTATTTGTGAGTGGGATATTATATGCAGATATGTTCAAAAAATATACTGAAAAAATTGTTGGTTTTAAAAATCTCTATACGTCTTTTTCATTTTCATTGCTACTAATATTTACAGCTTTATATTGTAATTACTCTATTAGTTGGACATTTATTATCTTTTTTGCATTTATATTTTTACACTATGTTGTTGATACAAGTTTTTGCGACATAAAAGATATGGAATCAGATAAAAAACAAAATTTAAAAACATTGCCAATCTATTTTGGAAAACAAAAGTTTCTAAATGTTATAAATATATTAAATATACTTTCGTTTGTAATATTATTTATTGCAATTGTACTAAATATTGTTCAGCCAATTGCAATATTACTGCTTGTTTTCTGTCTTTACAGGATTTATTATATAACTAAGGCAAAGAATTCAAAGGCAGACATACAACATTTATCCGGCGTTGTCGTTGATGCAGAATATTTCTTTTGGCCTTTTGTAATTTTAATCGGAAATTTTGTAATGATGACATTATAAGATAAATCATTTAAAATATAAAGAAAACTATTAATTTGTATAAATGAATTGCCCATTATGAAATACAATGATTTCCTTTGGAGTGAATTTATATACGGGGGTCATTGGTTGGGGCTTGGCGCTGTTTCTATAGTTCTTTCTTCTTTTTTATTAATGAGTTCTCAAATAAAATGGGAATTTTTATTAATTGTATATTTTGGGACAAAATGTATCTATAATTATAATCATTTTAAAGAGTTAGACTCGGATCTGTTATCAAAAAATAAAAGATCAAACCATCTAATAAAATATCAAAAATATGGATACTTTATTGTGTTTATCTATGCATTTTGTTATTTTTTATTGTTGTTTTTCTTTGGGAATTTTCAAAGTATCCTCTTTGGATCAATTCTTTTAATACTCGGAATCTTTTTTTCAATATTCATAAAAGAATTTTTTAAAAAGATAGTGGGGATAAAACTAATTTACACTGCCTTCTCATGGACACTATTAGTTCCTTTTACAGCATTTTTCATCTTTTATGATTTTGATTTATTAGCGCTTATTTTTTCAATTTTTGTTTTTCTAAGAATAATTATAACGACAATCTTTTTTGATATCAAAGACATTGAAATAGATTCAAAAAGAGGATTAAAAACGATACCGATATTACTTGGAAAAGAAAAATGTCTAGATGTTTTGCAAATAATTAATTTAATATCGATTATGCCAATTATATTGGGAGTCTTATTTGGAATCATTCCTTATTACGCTTTTTTATTAGGTTTTATCTTCTTTTACTCATTTTATTATATTCAAAAAACCCGCTCAAAAGATATAGATATTTCGAACATATCTTTTATATTGGTTGACGGAGAATTTTATTATTGGCCTTTTTTATTGATCATAGGTATTTTTTGTTTTACATAAAAATATTTATTGTTTAATTGTAAGTGTTAAATAGCTTCCAATGTCAACTTCATAATCAGTATAATTTATGATTTTACCAGTGGAATTTGATACAATTCCAGAAATGATCCCTCTGAAAATAATAAACTTTGATTTATCTGAAAATATTGTCCAAGGATAGTAAACTGATGCTAATTTATCATCTCTATCTAAAAAAGTAATGTCACCAAAACCCAATGCTGAAAAAAAATCAGGTATGAATTTTTTATAATCATCTTCATCATATATTTGTTGAAGTTCTTTACCGAATTCATAACTTGATTCAAAAAGAGTTTGCTCACCACCCTCTAGATTTTTAATTTCTTGCTCAAGTAAATACAAAAGATGTGAGTCGCATAGAAAGAATCTGTTGTTTTTATAGGATAAAACTCCTTTTTTATACTCAAAAAATCCAGCGTCAAGCATATCTTTTAATGAATTGTTTGAAAAATTTGTTTTTTTTATTTCATTCATTGTTTTATACATCTCATCAAATTTTTGATCTGTTAGTTCTTTTTCTGTAAAAAATTTATTTGTTTTTTCTTTAATAAGAGATTCTGGTGCACAAAAAACGTGACATTTTGCATCACCTCTGCCTTGACAATTTAATTGAGCTCCTTCTATAGACTTATCATCTATGGCATAAGCCCATATTCCTGTAATTCCACCATCGGTCATTAAAAAACCATGGCCATTTTTTCTACAAATAATATAATCGTCAAAATAAATTGAAAAAATCTTATTTTCAATATCGATTTTATGTTCTGCTCCACTTGCATATGTACCTTCAACAAATCTAACTAACAAATATGCAAATTCTTCAAATTCTTTTTTTGTAGTATTTTTAATTGTTGGAAAATTAGACAATGATGCATATAAGTAACCATTCTTTTTACCAGCGGAATATAGTGCTTGTCTACCGTCATCACCATATTTTTCGATTAATCTTTTTTCAATCAATTCAAATAATCGCTCTGGCAAGAATAAATCCCGTAGATATGTTTCTTGGTCTTTGTCAGTAAAAGCAGTTATTATAAATCCAGGCTTATCTATTATTTCTCTCTTAGGGATAATTACATTTTGGATATACCAATTTACAATTCTATCTTTAACAGGCATTATTACCCTTATTCATTTAGTAATATCCCACTGATAGAAAAATCGAAATTGTGTGGAATAGCATCTATTTTTGTTTTTCTCATTTTTTTAACTTGTATAGTTCTATTTACATTTTTTCCGACCGTTGTTGAGTTTAAAACTAAAAGCCCATCTGCTTTAAACTCGCTGACATTATCTATTGTATTTCCAGGCATTCCTTCAATTTTCTGGGATATCCCAACAGTAGTTATTCCTTGTTTTTTTATAAAATCTATAAAGTTTGTAACATTGGCCCTACTCATTTCACTTAGTGCGTGTGGCTGGAGTCCTCTATCGGCATGATCAACTATACTATATTTTGAAAATGGCGCATTCAATAAAGAGGTAACACTATCAAAAACAATTCTATCATAGTGATTTTCCTGTATATGGTTCTTTATTTCTTGCATAGTTGATTCTTCAAATGGCATCTTTCCAACTAATGAAACGATTTTTATCTTTCCATCATTTTCTAATTGATTAAAATCCCATCCAAATTGTTTTGCTTGTGAAACAACATCTTCGGCGCTTTGTTCAACAGTAATAAAAAGCCCTTTCTCATCATATTTTTGTGCACCATTTGCTAAAAATTGCAATGCTAATATTGTTTTTCCTGTTCCAGGACCACCCGTTACAACAGCAAAAGATCCTTTTGGAAACCCGCCATCTATTAAATTATCCAATCCTTCAATGCCTGTTTTAATTCTACCTGCCATATTATTTTCTAAAGAAATATTTTCCATCCTTTCATATCCTCCAAATTCTATTAAATTAATTTAAGGTTAACATAAATTCTCTTATTATAAATTTTTCTAATGAATATTTGACTTACGACTATTTTAGAATTTAAAAGTTTGAGACAAGCAATTTGATTATATTTTCTTTTCCTATTAATACAACAAGTTAATCAAGAATTTATGTTTTTTCACCGGTGAAATCGTGCAGGGGAATAAATTTGGTTAAAAATTAATTTTTCTCCTGTTAAAATGCATGAAAAGATGCAGGGGAAGGGATTTGAACCCTTGGACCTCTGCAGGACAAGGCCCTGAACCTTGCGCCGTTGACCAGGCTTGGCTACCCCTGCTTGAAAACGCTTATTGTGAATTTATTATTTAGGTTTGTCGAGTTTAAAAACTATTTATTGCTGGTAAAGTATAAGTATTTCTTATTTTATTGTCTGCCTCTGAAAATATGGCCCGGGTAGTGTAGCCTGGTTAACATATGGGACTGTGGATCCTCTGTGGCGGGTTCAAATCCCGCCTCGGGCCCTTTTTCCAATTTTTATAAAAAAGAAATAAACTAAAAATAATAAAAAAAAGAGGATTAGTTTTCTAAAATTTTAAAATCCATATCTAGACATATCTGCTAAAGCTGAAAGCACACTCGATAACGAAAGTACCATACTCATACCAAGCATTATTGCTCCACCGACTACCATACCTGCCCTAACGTTTTTGTCAAGAGTTTTATTGACAATTCCTCCACCTATTAGACTTAGCCCCAATAGAGCAAATCCAAAGGAGTTTATTACCAATCCAATCTTAATTCCACCAGAATCATTTGCATATGTTGCTATTATGTTTCCAATCCATGCTAACAAAATACTTAATGAAATACCTAGCATCAACATAGCTTTTGAAAATATTTTGTCAAAAATACCAATCAAGCCAGGTCCGCCCCTTGGTACCGGTTGTGGTGCCGGCGCAGGTGGTGGTGTGGTCTGTGCTGGTGTAGGGGTTGGTTGCTCAGCGGTTTTTGGTGCTCCACATGCTGGACAAAACAATGCCCCATCTGGGATAATTCCTCCACATTTATTACATTTAACAGCGGCCATATTTATACCCTCCTCTATATTTCTAATTTAAAATCTAAAAGTCATATTTAGTGTTTTCTTTTTTGTACAGTAGGCATTATTGAATTTTACCAGTTTTACAAGCAGTACAAACTCCATGGCTATGATCAAAACAAGTATTACAAACAAGACGCCCACAAAGGCTGCAGGTATTCATAGCTCCAGGCTTTCCACAGATACTACACAAGCCTATAAGGTCCATTTATTTTTCCCCCAACTTTACAAGTTTTTTCTTTAAAGTATCCAAAGGGAGATTTGTAATAACAAGAGGTATGTTCTCACGATCTGCAAGTTTAACAGCCAAAGAATCAACAGAACCAGGTTTATGATAAACAACAACTGTTGGTTTAACAGGATGAACACGTATTGCAATCATAGGACTGCGGCCATATCTAATGCCAGTGAAGATTATTGCACGCTCTGTACTCCAGCCATAAAGACGATTATAATCACCAGAGTTAATCGTTTCAATTGTTTTTAAACTGTCTACAAGAGTGAAACCTTTTACATTTTTCTTCAATCCAATTTTGCTGGTCGTAAGTATATTTCCTTCTATTTCCCAGATAAATTTCTCGGCAGAAATAGAAAAAGGATATTCCATAATCTCCATTATTCCTTCTTGAGTATCAACCATTGAATCATATTGATGTAAAATTTTTCCACCATTCTTTTCATCAACCTCAATAAATGCTCGAATAATCTTTTTAACAGTCTGAATGCCCGGTGATTTTCTTCTCCCAGATTCATAATCGCTTATTACACTAGGTGAAAGTTTCAAATAATTTGCAAGTTCGGTTTGACTAATACCGAAAACGCTACGCCATTTGCGAATCGTTTGACCAGGTTTTGGGCTAAGGGTTATTTCACCTGCTATTTTTTCAGATAGTGCATCTCGTATGTTCATTTTTTATTCCTCAGCGGTTTAAATTTATATCCGTAATAGATAGCACCAATATTGCCATCTTGTTGGATTTTTCTAAAGGTTGATTGGACTTTCATACCAATTTTTACATCGTTTACATCACAATCAACTATTTGTGCTGTCACACGTGGGCCCTCATCTAGCTTTACTATTGCAACAGGATATGGCGCTTGTCCTTCAAAATTGTGAGGGGCAGAATGGATAATTGTATAAGTTAATACTGTTCCCGTACCTTTTAATTTTAACTCTTTCATTTTTCCTAAACTTTTACGTCTACAAAATGGACATGGCTCTCTTGGAGGGAAGTAAACTCTGCCACACGATCCACATTCATTTCCTATGAGATTGTATCTTTGGGGAATCTCACGCCAAAATCTTGCTACTCCTTCAACCATTATTACATCGCCTCCAATATATGTACAACTGCTGTTGCCCCAGACCCGCCAACATTATGAGCAAGCCCTACTTTTGCATTTTTTACTTGCCTTTTGTCTGCAGTTCCACGTAGTTGTTCTACAATTTCTACTATCTGAGCTACACCTGTTGCTCCCACAGGATGCCCTTTTGCTTTAAGACCGCCACTTGTATTAACCGGAAGTTCTCCATCTAACGTAGTTATCTTGTTTTCAATTGCTTTTCCACCTTCTCCTTTTTTTACGAAACCAAGATCCTCTATAGCTATTATTTCTGCTATTGTAAAACAATCATGCACTTCTGCTACATCTATATCAGAAGGTTTGACATTTGCTTGTTTGTATGCTTTCTTTGCCGCATAAACCGTAGCTTCTAGTGTACATAGATTGTCCCTAGCATGAAGTGCAAGTGTATCTGATCCTTGTCCAGATCCAATTATTTTTATTGCTTTGTCAGTAAACTTTTTTGCTTTGTCAGCTGCACATAAAACAATGGAAGCAGAACCATCAGTAACTGGTGAACAGTCAAAAAGTCCTAAAGGGTCTGCAACCATGGTTGCATTCATTGCAGTTTCAAGTTTTATTGGTCGTTGATACTGAGCATTTGGGTTAAGTGCACCATTTGAATGGTTTTTGACAGCAACTTCTGCAAGTTGTTTTTTTGTTGTGCCATATTCATACATATGTCTACGAGCCATTAAAGCATAAAGTCCTGGAAATGTTACTC
>CAYMMP010000031.1:0-14244 GCA_964391625.1 uncultured Thermoplasmatales archaeon
AAAAGATTCTTTTATCTTTTCTATTGCTTTATCTATATTTTCCAAAGATGTTGCATAAGAGAACCTCAGATATCCTTCACCATAAGGTCCAAAAGCAGTACCAGGTAATGCTGCTACTCCTGCTTTGTAAAGTAAGTGATCAGCACATTCCTGAGAATTCATACCTGTTTTTTTGATATTAGGAAATGCATAAAATGCCCCTTTTGGGGATAAGCAACTAAAACCATGGATTGAATTTAATCCTTTTACAATCCTATCTCTTTTCTCCTTAAATCTTTTCATCATCTCAGGGATAAAACTCTGATCACCAGTTAACGCCTCCACGCCGGCCCATTGAGTAAAATCAGCTGTGCATGATATTGACGTAACAAGGAAATCTTCCAATCTGTCTGCCATCTCAGCTGGAGCGATCATAAAACCCAATCGCCAGCCAGTCATAGCATAGTATTTTGAAAAACCATCTAAAAGAACTGTTCTTTCCTTTGCCTCATCTCTGACAGTTAGAGAATAATGCTTTGTTTCATATGTCATTTTTGAATAAATTTCATCAGAAACTACAAAAATATCATGCTCCTCAGCAAGCTCTGCAATTTCGTCTAGCTCGTTCTTTGTCATAACAGAACCGGTAGGATTTTGTGGAGAATTTACAATAATTAGTTTTGTTTTATCTGTGACTCTTTTTTTAATATCGTCAGGGTTCATTCGAAAATCATTTTCCTCTAAGAGTGGAATTAAAACAGCTTTTGCACCAAGGAAAGATGTTGCAGAGCCGTATGTTGGATATCCAGGGTCTTGATAAATTACTTCGTCACCAGGATTAACCGTTGCAAGCATTGAGAAAAATATTCCAGGTTTTAAGCCGGGTGTTATTATAATTTGCTCCAAATCAGGCCTATAGCCTCTGGTTTTTTCAATCTCATCTTGAACTGCTTTTCTAAGCTCCAATCTGCCAATCGAAGGAGTGTAGTGTGTTTTTTTATTCTTTATTGCATCTATCCCTGCTTTAGCAATATTTTCTGGCGTTTCCATATCTGGCTCGCCAATTTCAAAATGTAGAATCTCTTTTCCTTGTCTTTCTAGCTCTTGCGCTTTTGCAAGAACTTCAAATGCTGCCTCCCCATAAATTCTAGCTGCTCCTTTACTCAATTTTGGCATATATTCACCTATATATATTTTTGTAAACCTAATTCTTTTAACTTTTCTTTTGTTGGAATTCCTTTTTCATCCCAACCACGAAGGGAATAATATTCCTGTAAACTTTTTTCAAATCCTTCTTTTGTCAAAACTATTCCTTTAGCTGGACCTTTAGTGAATGGTTCTTTGAATAATCTTGGCGGAAGTTCATCAACACCCAATTCCGGGTTTTCTCTTAAATTAAAAAGCCTAATAAGATTCCAAATTCTTTCACCGCATTTAAGATAGCTCTCAACAGTATGATCAAATCCAGTAGAAAGATTCCACATATCTACACAATGTTCTTCAGAGATAGGTGCAAAATCACAAAGAACTAATGAAAAGAAGGCTGCTCTTTCATCTTGGACATCTTTTACAATTTTTGCTTTTTTATCAAATGAAAAACGTTCAAGTTCAGGATCGTTAAGCTCTGCTCTAACTGTCCACGCTCTCTGATGACATGCTCCCCTATCTGAAGTTGCATAAGCAAGACCCATTCCAAAAGTACCCCTTGGATCATAACCTGGGATATCCATTCCTTTACAGTGAACTGCAAAATCCTCGGCCTTCAATGACTTAGATGCTGCTTTTATTCCTTTACCTAGCAGTTTAGCAGTTTTATTTTTTCCATGCGCAATATCTTCCATTAACTTTGCTAACTCAACAGGTTTGCCCCATCCAATTTCCAATCCACCAAGATCTTTTTTTGTAATTACTCCTTTATTAAATGCCTCAATTGCAAACCCAAGTATTCCTCCCATTGAGATTGTATCCATGCCAAGCTCATTGCAACGATTGCAAACATATGCTACATCTTCAATAGACTCTAAACCAAGATTTGATCCCATAAGGGCAATGGTTTCATATTCAGGACCTATTAGCTTAGTGCCTTTGAAAGGTCCTTGTTTAATTGATGATCTATTCCAGCAAGCAATCACGCAATTATAGCATGCTCCTCCACCATCAACTATTCGCTCCTGCATGGTTTCAGCATTTATTTCTTCACCATGTTCAAAGTATCCTTCGGAATAATTTCTAGTTGGTATAAATCCTTCATCATTAATCGGTTTTACCCAGTAAGGGGTGCCATATTTCCTACGAATTGGCACAAAGCTATTTTCTTGAATCTGTTTCAACACTTCCTTTGCTTTTGCATTAAATGCTTCTTCATCATGCAGTGGAACTTTTTTTGTTCCAGACAATGCTATTGCTTTTAGATTTTTTGATCCCATGACTGCACCAGTTCCAGCACGACCAGCATGACGATGACCGTCTATGGTTATACAGGCAATCCTCACAAGAGTCTCACCCGCAGGACCGATTAATGCAGTTTTCACTCTTCCTTCTATTTTTTGTAAAAAATCATGAGTTTCTAGGCACTCTTTTCCTAAAAGTTCTGATGCATCTTTGAACTCTACTTTATCGTCTTTTATAGCAAGATAAACTGGATTTTTAGATTTGCCTTTGATAACTATAAAATCCCATCCTGCCTTTTTCATCTCAGCAGCAAATATTCCACCAAAATGAGAATCGACAAATAGGTTTGTTAGTGGACTTTTTGTAACAACAGTTCCCCGACCACTGGTTTGTGCTCTAGTGCCAGTCAAAGGACCTGTTGTAAAAATTAGAATGTTTTCTGGAGATAGCGGGTCCGTGTCTTTTGGCAAATTATCAATCAAATATTTTGCTCCAAGCCCTTTGGCTCCAATAAAATTTCTGGCATCTTCTAAATTTGTTTTTTCAACTTTAGTGATTTGATTTTTTAAATCGACAATTAAAATTTTTCCAGTGTAACCTCCACTCATTTTGATCACGACTTATTTACTAACTTGCGATTAATATTCAACAAATCGATCAATAACGCAAAACCGGTTTCACGTTTGCCTGCTCCAGGACCAACTATGGTTACAGGACCAAGCTCATCAGTATAATATGTCAAAGCGTTGGTTGCCTCCATTACACCTGCAAGTGGATTATTTAATGGTAGTTTTTCAGGCCAGACTTTAGCTTTTACAGATCCGTCTTTTTGAATCTCAGAACTGCCAATCAATTTCCATCTTTTTCCCTGAGATTTTGCCTCTTCAATATCCTTTTTTGTGATCTGCGTAATTCCCTTTCTTTCAACATCTTGCCAGCCGATTCTTTTTCCCAGAACGACATTTGTTAAAATCACAACTTTTCCCAGAGCATCAAGTCCTTCCACATCACCAGTTGGGTCTGCCTCAGCATATCCCAATTCTTGTGCTTTTTTAAGCGCATCTTCATAGCTCATTCCCTCCTCCATCCTAGTTAGGATGTAGTTTGTCGTTCCATTCAATATTCCCTTGAATCCTTTGATGTTGTTGCCTGCCAAAGTATAAGATGCAAGATTTATAGCCGGAGTTCCAGCTAGAACTACTCCTTCAAAACCATAAGAAACTCTGTTTTCTTTTGCTAACTCCAAAAGCTCTAGAACCTGTTTAACGACTGGGCCTTTGTTAGTTGAAACAACATTTTTTCCAGACTGTAATGCTGTTTTAACATGAGTTATTGCGGGTTCACCTGTTTTAATATCTGTATAAGTAACCTCAATGATTGTATCTGCATTTGATTTTTTGATTGTGTCAATAGCATTCATTCCTTTAGTTCCTCTGGGATAATCGTCAATTTTTTTACCTTGTTTTACTAATTCTAAAATTAATTTCATATCAAGTCCTTTTTCATCGTAAACTGAGCCTTTTATGAAATCAGAAATTGCTACAACAGAATATTGAAAATCATATTTTTTTGCTAGCAATTCTTTTTTTTCCAATAGAATCTCAGTTAATCCCTGACCCACTGTTCCAAATCCAATAAATGCTAATTTAAAGTGCATAAAATCATCATCCCCTGTAGTGTAAATTTGGTGCAGCAACAAATGAAAGACCTTTTTCAGTTAATGCTTTTGCAGTATTATTTATTGCTTCATGTTTGTCTAAATAATTTTGCTCCAGATATGGCATCCATCCTTTTTCATTTATATCAGATTTTGGTAAGAAATAATCAAGTATGTCAGTAGGATGCTCTCTTTTTTTATCAACGTCGACTTCTGCACCTTCATGTTTTGCAGATATGTTTTTTATTTTTGGTGCAATCTCTAAAAGATCTTCTCTTCGATCATAAGGTTGAATAACTATGCTTTTCCAGGTCTCTAAAATATGATGTTCAAATCTAACGAATTCTTCAAGACCTAGGGCCTTTCTAATATCGCTACTAAGCTCAATTGTCGTGTTGTTCACAGAATTTGAAAAATTAAAACCAATTAACGAAGTGGAGTCGTCTTTACGTGAAAATAACCGTGCAGCCATAAGAGTCCAAAAAACAGCATAAGGATTATCATTACCCATATAAACAGAAATTTTAAACTCGATATCAATGCCAAGTTTGTGCATTAAATACCCCAAGAAAATCGTCCCTGGATTAATATTTAGAACCTGTTTTACACCATAGTTTGTATAGTAATAAAGAAATTCATCAACCCATTTAATTGGATGATCATTAGGTTGGCCTACACCTCCAAAATATCCTGTGATTGTTTCAGGACCGCCGAGATGAATATTGGAACCATCAGTGCCTTTTGTGTCTAAGGTTTCACACCAACTTGCACCAAGAATTTGCATAGCAGCAGCCATTGCTAGAAGATCGCCGTCTTCCTCCTGCTCTTTCATACGTCTCACTCTAATAAAACGACCAGGCATCAATTCTTGATTTTTAACGGCTTGTCTAGCTTGTTTCATAAAAAATGGAAAATATTGACATGCACTGATTTCCAATGTCACTGCAAAGTCTTCGTTAAAATCCATCTTGTCTGCCTTATCGCCTAAAACTTTCTTACGATATTCATCAACTGTGATGAATGCTCCACTATCTCTTTGTTCAATTAGCCATTCCAGATCTTTGACATAAGACGAATTCTTTTCTTTTAATCTGGCCATTAAGTTTTCGACTTTGCCAGCATTTCTTGCTTTTTTATTTATTTCTTCAGGACTGCCATATTTTTCAACAACTGCTAATAAATCATTAACAATCTTGTTATTTGGGTCCATTAAGAATGCATTTATTTCGTCTAATCTCCTGCCATCTATCACAAGTTTTTTTCTCACATCGTTCGACATATTGTATTCCTCTCCCAATTTAAAAAATGAACATCTTGCAAAGCAAATAGGGCAGCGTCTTAATAATTTTTTTATTAATTATTATTCAAAACAGTTATATGTATCATTTTCATTCCGAATTTTCGGGAGTGTATTATTATGTCTTCAGAATCTTTAGTTGAAATAGTTTTTCATGGACGAGGAGGTCAAGGTGCTGTTACAGCGGCAAACCTTCTTGTAGCTGCAGCTCTAAAAGATGATAACAAAGGCGTTCAAGCGTTTCCATCTTTTGGTGCGGAAAGACGTGGTGCACCAGTAAGAGCTTTTGCTAGAATCTCTGACGATGAAATACATCTTAGAAGTGAGATTTACAATCCTGATATTGTTATTGTATTAGATGAGAGTATAATGGATATAGTTGATGTTCTCAAGGGTTTGAAAAAAGATGGTAAAATATTGATTAACACAAGAAAAAAACCATCTGAATTTGATTTCTCAAAAAAGGTCAATGTGGCAACAGTAGATGCAACTGGGATTGCTCTCAATAATGAGATTCTTGTTGGTGGAATACCTGTTGTCAATACCCCAATTCTTGGCGCAGTTCCGAGAATCCTCGACCAAGTGACTCTCAAATCTATACAAAGTACAGTGAAAACCAAATGGGGTGGAGGCTTAGCAGAAAGAAACGTGAAAGCAACGCAAGATGCATATGACCAGGTGGTGATAAAATAGTAAAAAAATACGATATTAAAACAACTTTATCCTATCCTATTAAAGGTGCAATGGGCAAGACTGGTAATTGGCGGGTTTTCAAACCAATTCTTGACAAAGAAAAATGTGTGAAATGTCTGCGTTGTTGGATATATTGCCCAGAAGCAACAATTATTCGAAATAAGGACGATTCTGTCGATATCGACTATGAATATTGTAAAGGGTGTGGCGTTTGCGCCAATGTATGTAAAGTAAAAGCTATTGTCATGGAGAGGGAGGGAAAGAGAAAATGAGCTCTGTTATGATAGATACTGGCAATTATATTGCCGCTAAAGCAGCAGTGATGTGTAAACCTGCGGTTGTTGCAGCTTATCCAATCACTCCCCAAACAACTTTGGTTGAAGGTATTGCAAATTATGTTAAAACAGGAGAATTCAAAGGCGAATATATCTGTGTTGAAAGTGAACACTCTGCTATGAGTGCCTGTATCGGTGCCAGTGCAGCAGGTGTAAGAACATTCACAGGAACGTCCAGTCATGGCTTACTGTTAATGCATGAAATGCTTCACTGGGCAGCCCTTGCAAGACTGCCAATTGTGATGTGTAATATCAACCGTGTTGTCGGTCCTGGTTGGAATATTTGGTCTGATGAAAATGATTCAATTTCCCAGAGAGATACTGGGTGGCTACAATTCTACTGCAGTAGTAACCAAGAAATTTTTGATACTATTATTCAATCATTTAAACTTGCAGAGAATAGTAGAATATCTTTGCCTGTAATGATTAGTTATAACGCATTTATTTTATCTCATACTTCTATGCCAGTATACATCCCTGAGCAAAAAGAAATTGATGCTTTTCTTCCGAAACGTAAACCTACCTGGAAACTTGATGTCAACAACCCAATTACTTTTGGAAATATAATCTTACCACCAGAATACGAAAAAATCAGAAAAGACATGCAAGATTCTCAGGAGCATGCAAAGAAATTGATTGTTGATATAGCAAATGAATGGAAAAAGAAATTTGGTAGGTATCATGGAGATCTTTTAGAACATTACAAATGTGAGGATGCTGAGTATATATTGCTTTCAATGGGGGCAATTGGTGCAGAGAGTAAAGTTGCAATTGACAATCTTCAGAAAGAAGGATATAAGATTGGTCTGGCCCGTGTTAGAACTTTTAGACCATTCCCTAAAGAAGAAATTTTAAAGCTTAGTAAAAAGGCCGATTTGATAGTCATTGATAGAAATATTTCTGTTGGAATGGAAGGAGCAGTCTTTAGCGAAGTTAAATCCTCATTATACAACAAATCTGATGCAAAAGTTTATGGCTATATTGCCGGACTAGGTGGAAAAGATGTTCCATATGGAGATATTGAAAAGATGTGTAAAAAGGTAGTTGACGGCAAGGCCAAACATCTTGAATGGTTTGGACTGGAGGATGTGTAAAATGGCAATTAAAGATCTTCCGAGAGAAGAAGGTTACCTTCCAGGTAGCGCAGCATGCCCTGGTTGCCCTGCGACCATGGCATTACGTATAATGTTCAAAGCCATTGGTAAAAACATGGTTTTAGTAGTACCAGCGTGTTGTACATCAGTAATTGAAAGCTTGCACCCAAAAACATCTTTTAATGTCCCAGTTATGAACATAGCATTTGAAGCTGCAGCAGCTGGTGCTAGTGGTGTAAAAGCAGCACTCATGGCTCAGGGAAAAACAGATACCACGGTTGTTGCCTGGGCTGGTGATGGTGGTACTTATGATATTGGTATTCAAGCTTTATCAGGTGCATTAGAGCGTCAAACTGACTTTATCTATATTTGTTATAACAATCAAATATATTCTAATACAGGGATTCAGAGAAGTGGAGCAACACCGTATGCAGCTTGGACTACAACCACAGTTAGTGGTAAAACAGAATTTAGAAAAGAAATGGGCGAAATAATTCAAGCGCACCACATACCATACGCTGCTCAAGCTTGTGTGAGTTATCCAGAAGATTTATATAATAAAATCAAAAAAGCTAAGAGCATCAAAGGACCAAAATACATAGAGATAATGGCTCCATGCCCACCTGGTTGGCGTTTTCCCATGGAGAAAACAGTTGACATGGGTATTTTAGCAGTCGAAACTGGTGCCTGGGCACTTTACGAGTATGAAAATGATAAAGTTACTTTTAACGGGAAAAGTAAATTAATCCTTGAAGGCAAAATAGATCGCAAACCTGTCGAGGAATGGATTAGATATCAAGGGAGATTTAGACATCTTTTTAAGCCCGAAAAAGATGTAAAAAGGATTAAAGAGTTGCAAGACCACATTGATCAAGTGTGGGATAGATACAAAGCCAATTATCTATAAATAAGGAGTGTGAAACAACTATGAAGGAGGTAGTATGCCATGTATGCCAAGGAAATGGCGAAGCAGAGCCTCCCCCTAATCGTTTTATGCGGTTTGGGTGCCATAGTTGCAGGTAGCACTCTAAGCTTAATGGTAGATCTTTTTAACAAAATACCTGGACTTATAGTTGTTATTCCTGGGATCATTGCCATGCGTGGCAACATTGGTACTGCATTAGGCTCTCGTCTGGGTTCTGCATACCATCTAGGTATTATTGATGATGAAAACTTATGGAATGAAGATCTAAAACAAAATATAATTGGCTCATTTGTTTTGAGTTTTCTAGTATCAATAATTATTGGTGTTTTAGCATATATCAGTTCTTTAATTATCGGTGTTTATCCAAATCCAGCATTACTAATTACAATAGTAATACTTGCAGGAATAATCTCAGGCCTAATTCTTAATTTACTTACAATTGGAATTATTTATTTAGTGTTTAGACGAGGTTATGATCCAGACAATATTACAGGTCCTGCTCTAGCGACATTCGGCGATATTATTACAATGTTATGCATCTTTGGCAGTGCACTTTTAATGGAGGCGATATTGTGATTTATAACTGGAAAACAATTGTAAAAAATGGTTTGCCTCTTCTAACAATTGCAGTTATTGCCGAGATATTTGCAGGCCAAATACTCCAGGGAAACGAGAAATTATTAATTACACTACCAATCTTTTTAATTTCCATTCCAGTAATAAACAGTGTTGGAGGGAATATTGGTTCTGTATTAGGAGCCCGCCTTGCATCTGGTTTACATGTAGGTTACATCACCCGCAGTCTTAAAGATAAAGAAATGCATGATAATGTCCTGATTTCATTACTCATAGGATTCATTGCATACTTTGTTTTAGGGATAATTATTTATTTAGTAGCATCATTAGGAAATAATGTAAGTGATATAGATTTGATAGAATTTGTAACTATCATCGTCTTGACAGGCTTTTTGCTTGTCTTTGTAATAGCTATTGTTAGTGTAATCACCGCTTTTATTTCTTTTAAGTATGGTTTGGATCCAGATGATATAGTTGCACCTGTTGTAACTACAGTTGGAGATGTTTTGGGAATAGGATTTTTATTTTTAATAACAGGAGTTTTTGGAATATGGTAGAAGAAAAACGCAAAGGAATATTTGGAAGATTACAAAGAACACCCAAATGGGAAAAAGAAGAGTTCACCGAGATTGAATATGAGCCAACATCGGTTAAAGAACTATTAACTGAAATGAAGGACATCTCTGAACTCATTATTGACTTGGCCTATTCTGCAGTTCTATTTGATAATAAAGAGATTGCAGAAGAGGTTCAATATTTAGATGTTCGAATGGACAAATTGAACTATGATATTCGAATGATGGCGATGATGGCAGCCCGAACTAAAGAAGACGCCGAGCAACTTGCTGGAATTCTGCAAGTTGCTGAGGCTGCAGAAAGCATTTCAAATACGGCAGGAGATATTGTAAAACTTCTTTCAAGAAAGGAAACAGGCCCGATTCTTCCAAAGATTTTAAAGCAGGCTGATGAGCAACTATTCAGAATTAAAGTTTCATCCTCTTCAAAGGCCTGTAAACAGAAAATCAACGACCTAAGAATTGAATCAGAGACAGGTATGAGAATCATTGCTATTAGACGTGGAGATTGCTGGATATATAACCCCCAATCTGATACTAGCATTCAAGCTAATGACTGGCTTATCGCTCGTGGAACAGATGAAGGTTTCAAAGAACTTAGCAAGTTTTTACAAGGTGAAATGGAGGTGTTAGATTGAGGGAAAAATCAGTTGAGGACATAGTACTAGAAATCAAAGACAAGTCTGAGTTGATGGTTGATCTAGCATATTCTTCTTTAATATATGATAATAATACTATAGCAGAAGAAGTCTATGATTTGGAAGATTTGATTGACGAACTATACCAAAATATTCAGAAACAAACATTAGAGCTTGTTGATGATCAGAAATTAGAAGTTCGCGATGCCTTAGCCATTTTAAGACTTGCAGAACTTGGTGAAACAATTGCTGACGCAGCACAGGAAATTGCAGATGTTGTTTTGCGAGATGTTGAACTACATCCCATACTAAAGATGAGTATTCGGGAATCTGATCAAGTATTCACGAGAGTTCAAGTAGATGAGAAATCTATCTTGGCAGGTAAGACGCTAGGTGAGATTAAACTAGCTAGCGAAACAGGTATGATGGTTATCGCGATGAGACATGGTAAAAGATGGCTTTACGGTCCAAACAAAAATACAAAAATTGATCCGGGAGATATTCTTTTTGCAAAGGGGCCAGAAGATGGAGAAAAACATCTAATTGATCTTGCATCTGGAAAGACCAAGAATCTGTGAAAAAAGTTTTAATTTTGTTGGAATTTTTATTGCAATGAGATATAATATAGAGTGTATTCTGTACCTTTTACTCGAACTGAGTCATAAATTGTAAGTTTGTAATTATCATGTATATATTTTCCATAAGTTTGATTGAATTGAACATAAGTCCAATAGTCTTCATAATAAAATACACAATTGTTTTCAGTTAGGAGTCTATTCATTAATGATTGATCTGCTACAAACTCTGTATGCATAAAATTTTTCCCGTTGATTTCTACAACAGATGGAATCATAGTAATAATTAAACAATTATCATCCAATTCATTCAATTTCTCAACTAAAAAATCATGGCACAATCTTGCATCCCATGCCCTTTCACCAGTAGAACTAACAAATCCAATAAAAGGGATGAAAGAACTAACAACACATACAGTTGCAGCTATCAACCCAATATGGGAAATCCATTTTTTATCGAAAAAAATTTTCAGTACCTTGTTTATATTTTTAGATATTAAAAATGCCCCACATCCGCCCAGAATAGCTATAGGGACATACATTGTCAGTGAAAATCTTACATCAACACCGTAATCAAAACTACCTGCATAAAATAAGAGATACAAACCAAAAAAGATTAAGAACCAGGAGGCTAAAAATAATTTCTTTTTCCACATTTTATCATATGCAAGACCTAAAAACGCGAGAATAGTAAAAAATACTGGAAAACGCACATTGTCAAAGAAAAAAATACCATTGTCTTCAAAATTATCAAATATATATTCCGTGCCTAGTTTATCACCCTCAGTGCCCCAATTTTCATCTTTAACAGAATTTGAATGAATCAAATGCGGTACTATTAAGATTGAAAATACTAATAAAATTAACAAGAAATCTACCTTTAGAATTGATTGCAAAAGATTTTTTTTTATTAAAAGAAACATAAAAATTATCAATATAATAAGTAACAGACCTTCAGGTCTCATCTGGATGGCATAAGCTAAAGAAAAAAATGAAAACATAAGTATGCTAGTTTTGTCACTTTTAAAATAAGAAAGAAAACCTAAAACTGTCAATGATGTAAAAAAGATAAAAACAGTATCTGAAGTGGTTGTTGGAGCCCATCGAATCGCTACGGGTACCAATGAAAATATAAGAGTGGAAAATAAGCTAATTTTTTTATTTTTAAAGAGAAGATACGAAATAAAAAATATAGATATAATAGTTAAACTACTTATTATTGCAGTAGCACAATGAGCTGTACTTTCATCACCGCCAAATAAAAAAACTCCGCTCATCAAAAAGGGATAACCGTTTGGTTGTTTCATATAGAAAGCTTCATAACAAGCTTCTTGATTGCCATATGTGCAATAAGAAGCTTTTCCATTTTTTGCGATGTTATATCCTATGTCTAAATAGATGTCTTCATCATAATATAACCTATGAACTTGAGGAGCTACAAAAACACGTAATGAAAAACCAACTAGAAAAATTAATAATAAGGCAATCCAGGTTTTTCTATCTATTTTTTTAAATAAATTTCTGAAGTCCTTAAAACTCCAAATAAAAGAAAATATCATAGTTGCTAGAGTAACGGCAAGAACTATTGGGATAATCCAAATTAAATTACTCTTTATTTCGTCTACATCATAAAAAAAATCAATAAAGAATGTTAATATCAAAGGAATTAACAAAACTAGGATGATAGGGATAATCATTACCAACTTTTTTTTATCGTCCATTTCATCTCACATTTCAATTAAATAATCGCCAATTACCATATAACAACTTTTACTTTTTTTAACAACATCTAATGCTTCTTTAGGAGTATTAACTATTGGATAACCATGTAAATTAAAGCTAGTATTCAGTATAGCACCTAAGCCTGATTTCTTTTTAACTTCTTTCAATAAATTTTTAAATTTGATATTTTCATTTCCAAGAATTTGTGGCCTTGCCGATGCGTCGATATTTATCACAGCAGCCATATCTTCAAGATATTTTTTGTTGACCATATAACCCATTGTCATAAATCTATTTGGTATGTCGTAATCAGAAAAAATTTTTTCTGCATCTTCTTCCAATATTGTCGGGCAGAAGGGTTGATACCACTCCCTTCTCTTTATTTTCATATTTAAATCATTTTTTGATTCCAATGATGAGGCTGAAGCAAGAATGCTCCTGTTGCCTAGAGCCCTTGGACCATATTCCATTCGTCCTTGAAAAAGAAAAACTATCTTTTTTTGATCAATTAATTCAGCAACAGGGGCTTCAATATTTTTATGCTGGGTGAATTCCATTTTGTTTTTTTTCAATTCTTTTTCGATTTCATCTTCAGTATATTCGGGCCCAAAGTAAACATTATCAAAATTGTAATTCCAAATCCCGTTTTTTTCATAATTAAAAAGTAATGCAGCACCTAAAGCCAATCCACCATCTCCCATGTGTGGAAAAACAAACGATTTATCAACATCAGGCAAATGTCTTATTTTCATATTAGCTTTTATATTTGATGCTACTCCTCCAGCCCATGAAACGTCATGAAGATTTGTTTCTTTAATTGCATTGGTAAATAACTCAAGGACATATTTTTCTAAGGAATATTGCGCCATCCATGCAAACTGTTCAGGTGACATATGCCACAATATTTTTTTCAATTCCTCCCACATTCTTGTAGAAGAATATTTTGCTTTGATGTTGAGACCACTCACATTAAAAAAACGTAACATTGGATTTCTTTCATCTGGAACCTGATAGGCAAAATCAGACAAAGCCATTACTTTACCCTCATCTTCCAGTTCCCTCATTCCTAACAAATTTGTTACATGTTCAAAAAATATACCTAAAGAGTTTTTTGAGGACATAGTTGATATTCTATCAATTCTGCCTTTATCAAAAATGTTTACACTACCTGAAGCGCCATCCCCAACACCATCTATAGTCACTACAGTAGATTTGCTGAAGCCAGAACAGTATCCAGCACATGCAGCATGGGCTAGGTGATGGTCAAAAATCTTAAACTCAAAATCACTAAAACCCATTCTTTTCAAATGTTTCTTTAAAATTATTTCACTTGCTTTTTTAGTTGGATAGGACGTTCCAATTTCTGTAAGCTTATATTTCAAATTTTTTTGTCTTTTTGCAAATCTCGGATATATTTGTCTCCTTCTAAGAAGGTAATATCTGTCTTTCATTGATGGGAAAACTCTTGTCATTGTCTTTGAAAAATCACTTGTACAGCAAGCTATTTTTTCAACATCTGTAGGTTTCAAATTAATATAGTTAAGACAACAGTTTATAGACTCATATGGAAATCCAACATCTAATTTCTTTCTAGTTAACCGTTCCTCATTAACAGCTATCTTTATCTCATTACCTTCAATAATAGCCGCTCCGGCGTCATGACCGTCCCATATCCCTAGAATCACGCCTCCACCATCAAATATTGTATTAAATAACTTATAAGGTGTTGATAAATAAATCTTTTTTATTAAACATTTAAAGTATAAATAAAATTCTTATATTTTTTA
>CAYMMP010000032.1:0-8551 GCA_964391625.1 uncultured Thermoplasmatales archaeon
AATACTTTCCGATATGTTTTTATCCGACATGATAGAACTTATATTTAAATGTTTGCCTAGTTTTAAGATAAAAATCGAGGGTTTATGGGCTTTGCACGGCTTTGCACGTTTATTCAGTTTTGCACGTAAATTCAGTAAAATAGGGCTATTTAAGTGCAAAGCTATTAAGCGATTCTAAAAGGACAAACTTGGAAAATCTATCAGAGTTACAATGGGAACTACTTGCCCGCAGTTGGAAAAACAATATTGATTTCTGGACACCAGAGATGAAAAAATTTTATGGTCCTGGATTTTTCTTAGCACATTGGATTTATTACAGATGGAAGCACGGTAAGAAATTAACAAGACCTGTAATGCGTCTTGCAGGCTTTCCAGTTGCAAATAGAATAGATAAACCTTGCAATCCTGAATATTGTCAAAATGGAAATGGCTTTAGAGACATGTTTGAGAATATCAGGGGAAGGTTGTTTTAAAACTCTTATTTGATTTCCTTATTACAAATATGACATTTATTAGCATCAATCGGAATTGAATGGCCACAATGAGGGTAATTTTTTCTAGGTTTAAAATAACTATTAACAGCATTTTCTGTTTTAATTAGTCTTAACAAAAAAATTGGCATAATTGCTAAATAAACGATACTAAAAACAAATAGAATCCAGCCAATATTTGCGATTATATCTTCATTAATTAATAACCCAATTATCACTATAGCTATACTCACAATAATGAATATAAAACCCATTAGTGATAGTTTATTTTTAATCATTTTACTTTAAGAAAGCTTTGTAAGCTAAATATGAAGAATAGATATCCACTTTACTTGCAATCTCATATGGTGAATGCATACTCATAACAGCAGGTCCCAAATCTATAACTTCCATTCCCAAGCGTGAAAAATATTTGGCAACAGTCCCACCGCCACCTTCATCAACTTTGCCAAGTTCTGCGGCTTGCCATGGAATCTTTTCCTTGTTGAGAAGATTTCTAATTTCAGCAACATATTCGGCAGATGCATCGTTCCCAGAATATTTGCCACCATATCCAGTGAATTTAGACATTACTATTCCATTTCCTAGACTTGATGCGTTTTTAAGTTCAAAAACCTCAGTATAGTTTGGAGTTACAGCTGCATTTACATCAGCAGAAATTACTTTAGATTTTAACATGATTGAGTCAATGTCTGCTTTTGGATCAATTTCTTTTATTACTGATCTTAAAAATGTTGTAACTTGAGCTGCTGAATTACCTTCTGACCCGATTTCTTCTTTATCTACAAAAAGACAAACAGCAGCATGCTCTGGATCTTTTGTATCTAAAATTGCTTTAAGCGCTGTATACGCAGAAGCCTTATCATCCTGACCATATGCGCCTATTAATGCTCTATCAAATCCAATATCTCTAGATCTAAACGCTGGGACTACCTCTAATTCAGCTGAAACAAAATCTTCCTCTGTTATTCCATAGTCTTTATGCAATTTGTCAATTATTGCTGTTTTTATCTTGTCAGAAGCTTCACCATCTTTAACTGGCTCACTTCCAACTATGATGTCAAGACTCTCCCCAGTTATGGCATCATCAATCTTTTTACCATCCTGGACTTTATGTGATAAATGAGGCAGTATATCGGGCACAGCAAAAACAGGGTCCTTTGGATCTTCGCCAATATTGAATTTGATTTTTTTGCCATCTTTTGTTACGACAACACCATGCAGAGCAAGAGGTATTACAACCCAGTGGAATTTTTTAATACCACCATAATAATGGGTTTCGAAAAGTGCTACATTGCTCGATGCTTCCTCATAAAGTGGTATTTGTTTTAAATCAAGTCTCGGACTGTCTATATGAGATATAATAATACGAAGACCTTCTCGAACAGATTTTTTACCAGGTACAATTATAGCAGCTTCTTTATCTCTGTTTAAAATTATCTTTTTCTTTGATTTTTTTGCCACATCATTTATTATTTCTATAGCTTCTCGCTCAGTTTTAGCATTGTCTAAAAATTTTTTATAATCTTCACAAAAACTAAATGCCTTTTTAATCTGATCTTTAGTAAAAATCTCCCAAGCAGTTTTCTTCTTGTAAGCGTATTTACTTTCTTTCTTGTCTTTCTTCTTTTTAGCTGCCATTATATTTGCCTCAGAACATAGTCATCAAATTACTAAATAAAAAGATAACTAACGATATTAAAAATAAGAAAAGGGTATCTTATCTTCTTAATACCACAATAACTACCACAACACCTACAATCACTATTATTGCAATTAATATGGCAAACATCATTAATCCAGATCCTGAATTGCCTTCATCTGCATTACCGCCAGTGGATGTCGAGCCGCCTGTGATGTTAACATAAAAACTTGTTGAGCCGAAATCACCTTCATCATTATATACATATAAAAGCCCTGTATAATTGTCAGGGAGAGCAAATTTATATGTTGGATTTTGTCCGTAAAAATATTCATCAGTATTTTGAATAACCCAAACCCACTCATAATCTGACGGGGTTTTTCCTTCAAGACTGGCATGAAATTCTATATTCTGGTTAATTTTTCCTTCATAAGGGCCACCAGCATCAGGGTTTAGAGTAAAAACATCTTCATACGATGTGAAATTATCTGGCAAAGAATCGTCATATCTATACTTTCCAGCATATGCTTCAATTATAGCAAATGCTGTAAGGGCTTTTTCATTTTTATTTCCTAATTCAAACGATACTGTCAATACATTGTTATTTACAGAATAGGATAAAGGATCGTAGAAATTTCCGTCAAGATCCATTATAATAAGTTCTAAATTAACCCCCTCAATCTCCATATCAACTCCAGTGTATTGAATCACATACAATAGATTCGATGATGTCGTAAATAAAATAATATCATATGTTTCATCCTCTGTTTTTTGAAATTCACCGCCATCAGCCAATTCTAGATTAAGTTCTACTGTTTGACCGTTTTGAGTAAAACCTACTTTTTTGATATCAAAATTTGGCATACTTATATTTTCTTGGACAATATCGCCTGCTTCATTATATTTATCAACATCATTAATACCATCAGTAATCTCCACAGTGTCTGCACCAACAACAGATGGGCTTAACATTAGTGCGATAAGGCTTATAAATAAAACTGAAACGCATATTTTTTTATTCATCCATATCACTTTATTGTCCTTCTATTTTAACTAAGCTATAGAAGAACAGGTTTATAAGATTTGTTTTTAATATTAAATCCAGAAAAAAGAATAATTCAAATATTTTTTATGGTCAAATCTTTTATTTTAGCTTCTTTTTTAGGTCTTGCACCATAGTGGAAAAGTCATCCATTGTTGACTCAATGGTTCCTAAAGATTCATGTACTTTATCTGTTACAATAGCACCGTTTGGAGATGGAACAATAAGACCGTCTTTTTCCAGAGTTCTAAGAGAATATCGTATCATGTGCTGTGGCTGGCCAGTCATTTGAGATAACTTAATAATACCTATTGGTCCATGAGTTTGAACTGTCTTTAAAACATCTAAATGTCTACTTAAAAGGGTTAATTCTTTTTCTGCAACGTCTGTGATGCTTGACCTATCTTTTGTTTTTTCTTCCAAATTTATCACCTCCTAGTCAATTGTTAACATAATGCAATACTAGTATTTAATACTTATCTGATTACCAAAAGAAAAAGTATAATACCTATAATCTGAATTCACTTTCTCATGGCAACAGGATTCGCACTTTTATCAATAAGCCCATTACATGAAAAAGCAGTATATGAATCACTTAAAAATACACCTCAAGTGGTAGAAGTACACCCGTTATTTGGCGAATATGACATCTTAGTAAAGATTGAGTGTGCAGATATCGATGAGATAGGTGAAGTTGTGATCAAAAAAATTCGTGCAACAAAAGGAGTTGTAGATACAAAGACTCTAATCGGAACGAAGAGCTTATCTGGTGAAAAATAAATTTCTTAGTGATAATAATTTTATACGAATAAATTTATATATTGATAAATAGTTAGATTACTACATGAATAAATTGAAAGTTATTGCTCTAGCAATTACCTTTTTATTAATTTTTTTAAACAGTCAGGTTCAAAGTAGACAAATAAATCAAGAAAGTATGGGAATTTCAAGTTTAGGCAATATAAGATATGTAGATGATAGCAATTTAGTTGGTCCCTGGGATGGAACCATAAATTTTCCTTATAAAACAATAAATGATGCAATTCTAAATTGTACTGAAGGGGACACAATATTTGTCTTTAATGGAACATACTTTGAAAATATTGTTATCAACAAAAGGATTAGCATTATTGGTGAAGGGAAATCAATAATTGATGGAATGTATCAAGACTATGCCGTTTATTTGAACTGTGATAATATAGTTTTAAAAGATTTGATATTTAGAAACTCAGGAGGTTTTGATGGAAATAGCTGTATTTTCGTTAATTCAGATAACAACCTGATTATTGATAGCGAAATTTATCGAGCAAGAACAGGATTGCTAATTAAAAACGGCAATAATAACGAGATAAAAAATACAGTTTTCTATTCAAATGGAGAAGGCATAAAAATTGAATCATCCCAAGATATAGATATCAGAGATTGCATTTTTTATCATAACTCATTTGCTTCTGAAGTTCACCATTCTAAGAATATCGCAATAACTAATTGTTATTATCATACAAACGGAATTGGACTTTTATTAAATGATTCCGCGAATATTAACATTTCAAAATGCGCAATTTACAACAACAATGATAACCAGGGAGGAGTGATGATGTATTTCTGTGAGAACGTTTCTATCTATAGCTGTAACTTTGAGCACAATGGTTTTGGGATAAGTATTGATGATTGCTCTGATATCTACATTACATACTCTGATTTTGTTTTGCATGACCATGAAGCATTTTGGATTAAGACCAAATCTGAAAATGTAAACATTGAAAATTGTGAGATTTACGATAATTTTAGATTTGGAATTTCAATCTTCAATGGCAACTGTAATCTAAAACAGAATAACATATATGGTAATTTATTTGGCCTCTATATTGAAAAATCTTATTGTGATGCACGCAAGAATTGGTGGGGAAAACTCACAGGTCCTGCATTGTTTGAAAGAAAGATCAAGGACAGGATGTTTTCAAAATTTGGCATAATTAGGTTTTTCCCATGGCTCTTAAAGAAGAACGAAAACGCAGGTCCAGATTGGGAAATAGATTATGAAAAGTATCCTGTAGATTTTAATGCATCTCGTTATAAACAAATCACATTTTCTGGAAATGACACGGACTTTGATGGAGTTCCAGATTGGTGGGAAGAAAAGTATGACTATGACCCATTTGCCTGGGATAATCATACAAATCTTGATCCGGATAATGATGGATTGAATAACATAGAAGAATGCTATACAGATCAATGGGGATCAAATCCATTTAAAAAGGATCTTTTTATCGAGGTGGATTATTTTGATTCAGAATCAAATAAGCCAACTGACTCTTGGATAAACGAAATGGCAGAAAGATTCGGTGAGCATGAAATTACATTACATATTGATGCTGGACAACTAGGTGGGGGAGAATTGATAAATTACGATGGAGACTTTTACTACGAGCATCTAAATGATATTTACTGGGATTATTTCCTACACAACGACTTGAACAATCCTCGCAAAGGCATTTTCCATTATTGCTTTGTCAAAAATTATGGACCATATCCTGGCTTTTCAGGGTTTTCTATTTTTGGTTGGGACAATCTGGATTCATGGGTTCTTTTCCCAGATGGAATCAAAGATAAGTTCCCATCGGTTTCTAGAGATAGGATTATCATTAGCGTGATTATGCACGAGTTTGGCCATACAATGGGCCTGTTTGCAGATGATTGTGGTGGAAATGATAATATGGTTGCCACAATGCCTTTTACAAAACAGTTTTTTAAATATTCGACCTATCGAAGCATTATGAATTATATGTATACTTACAGAATTCTTGATTATTCTGACGGGAAGCTTGGAAGAAATGACTTTGATGATTGGGGTAATTTAGATCTTAGTTTCTTTAAAAATACTAGTTTTATTTTACCATACTCTTCTAAGAATATCTCTTAATTTTTCTTATATTTTCTGTAAAATATTTGGTTTTTTCCGAACGTTTTCCGACTATTTATATACTTTCAAATATAAAATTACTGGCAATGAAAAAATTAAACGGAGTGATAAAAATGAAAAAAATGAAAACTATAAAAACCATAAAAATACTTGGAATTCTAACTCTAGTATTCTCTTTTATTGGATCTGGAGTATTGGCCGATGGTTGGCATCCATCAGCAGAGTTTTTACATTTGTATGAACCTGCCCAAAAAGCCGTGATTTATTGGGATGGTACTATGGAGATTATGGTACTATCTTCGGCTGTTAAATCTGATAATTTAACAGATATTGCATGGGTTGTACCGATTATCAGTACTACTAAACCTAATGTTACTGCTGGTAATATGAGTGTTTTTGAAGAGTTAGTAGATTTTTTTGGCGCATCCTATTGGTGGAATACTCATTTTAGAACGATTAAGCAGTATGATAGTAATAGTAATGTTTCAGTAATTGAAATCTCTGAAATTGATATTTATGATGTTATTATTGTAAAAGCTACAAATGCTTCTGATCTTCTCGATTGGTTGGTTGAAAATAATCTTATGGTTCCTGAGAACGCTCATGATGTTATAGATAGATATGTACAGATGGACAACTGTTATTTTATAATTAATAAAATTGATCTAAAAAACAGATTCAAAGATGTTATTGAACAACTTGAAAACGGGACTCTTCATGAAAACTTTAGAGAATATCAAAGAGTTTTACATGATTTAAAAATTGGAATGGCTACACCATTAAGATTTGAATTTACACCTCCTGAGCCATATTATCCATTAGTAATTTCTAGTTTAAACGCCGGAGAAGGGAAAATCGAAGTATATGTTATAGCAGAAAAACCGGTTGCAGATATTAATGGCATTATGCTAGTTGACCGCTGTAAAAATATGACTGATAAGTTGAAAGAAAAATTGCAGGAGTTTTTCCCAATCGGTGAAGAAGAATATGTAACAAGACTTTTATTTAATGGCTTGTTAGAAGATTTGACAGACGATGCTGTTTTTGATTTCTTTACACCTTCAAGTAAATATGACCCAGTGTTTCTGTATATCCCTTCAAATCTTGAAAATCTAACAGGAACTGCTCTTGTTGATATAATGGTTTTTGATCAGGATGGGGGTCTTTTAGAACTCCAATATAGAGTTGATAGTACTGGTCCTTGGATGGTTGCAGAAAGAAGTGACATGGCATATATTTATGAGAGATGGTGGAGTATTTTTGATTATAGTGTTTACGTTTCTGAAACAGATGGAGCGCTTTGGACTATTGAAATAGATGCAATGAATTTAACAGAGGGAAATCATACTCTTGAGATGCGAGTTCTACATGAAAGATATGATAACTTGTATTATACACCGGTTTATTCATGTGATTTTACTACATTAAAAGATACTGCTGAATCTGAGACTTTAAAAACAACAAATAGTAATAGTTTACATGCTGCGTTAATTTCAGGTTTAGTAGCTATTTCAATTGTTTCAGTAGCCGTAACAAGTAGGAAAATTAAATTCTAAAATTTTTCCTTTCTTTTTTATAAAATCTTTTTTTCAATTATCTTCATCTGTTCATCAAAAGTATAAACTATAGGAATGCCAGTAGGAATCTCAACATTTGGAATTTCTTCATCTGAAATGTCTTCAACATATTTGGTTATGGATCTCAAACTATTTCCATGAGCAGAGACAAGAACGGTTTTACCTTCCTGCAAATCCTTTAAAATATGTTCTTTATAGTATGGAATTGTACGCTTGCATGTATCTTTAAGACTTTCACCATTAGGTGGCTGTACATCATAGCTACGTCTCCAGATATGAACTTGTTCATCGCCGTATTTTTCACGTGTTTTTTGCTTGTTTAATCCCTGTAAATCTCCGTAATAACGCTCTGCAAGATCAGGGGACATATAGATTGGAATCTCTGTGCCCGGCTCACTTGTATGATGCTCCCAATCTCTAATCCTTTTTTCTTCATGATAAATAATTGGCGTTCTAGGGTCATTTGACTCGATTAAAATGTACTGAAGTGTTTGGATTGCTCTTATTTGATGTGAAACATACATCGTATCAAATTTTACATCTTTGAGTTTTTTGCCGGCAGATATTGCTTCTTCTATGCCTTTTTTTGATAACGGAACGTCAACCCAACCTGTAAAACGATTTTCAAGGTTCCATTGAGATTGTCCATGTCTAACTAATACCAATTTTGAAATAATTACCAACTCCATTAAACGTCATACAAAAGGTAGTATTTATCTTTTAAATAGTCGACAAACACCTTTGAATTTAATCCTTCCCCGCAAACATTTTTTATTATTTCATCAGCAGTCAATAATCTACCATATTTGTGAATATTTTCCCTGAGCCAGTTAAGAATATTTGCAAAATCTGCCCTTTCAATTTCATTGAGCGCAT
>CAYMMP010000032.1:8651-14095 GCA_964391625.1 uncultured Thermoplasmatales archaeon
CTGAGCCAGTTAAGAATATTTGCAAAATCTGCCCTTTCAATTTCATTGAGCGCATTGTTATTTTCCTCAATCAATTTTTTGAAAAGCTGTGAAGCATAAATTGTTCCAATTGCATATGTCGGGAAATAACCAAAACTACCACCGCTCCAATGCATGTCTTGTAATACGCCTTCAACATCTGTTTGTGGGGTTATCCCAAGCATTTCTTCCATTTTATTATTCCAAATCTCTGGTAATTCGTTTACACTAATTTTATCATCCATCAGATCGACCTCAATCTCAAAACGAAGAATGACATGAAGACAATATGTTAGTTCATCTGCTTCAACTCTAATCAACGATGGTTTAACCAAATTTATTTCTCCATACCATCTTTCAAAGTCGATATTTGTGAATTGTTGTGGTGCATTTTCTTTAAAAATTGGATAAAAATATGTCCAAAATTGCCTACTTCTAGCAATTTGATTTTCCCAGAAACGCGATTGAGATTCATGAAGGCCAAGCGAAGGCGCATCAGAGATAACTGTATCTTTGTATTCGCCTCTTGGCATACCTTGCTCATATAATCCATGGCCTGCTTCATGAACAGTCGAAAAGAACGAAAATAGTGAACTTTGTCTTTCAAAGCTTGTAGTAATGCGAATGTCATCATTTCCCATAGCAGTTGTAAAAGGATGTGTAGAAACGTCAAGACGGGAGCTTTCTTTTTTAAGGAGCATTTTATCAACAACTATGTTGCAAAGTTTACGTTGTGTTGTTTCATCAAATCTAACATTTATTTCCTCTTGATTTTCGTAGGTTTTTGTTGATTTGATTTTATCCAATAATTCTATAAGACTTGATTTTAAATAATTGAATTCTCGCCTTAGTTTATCAGTAGTCATTCCTTCTTCATAATCATCTAAAAGGCTGTTGTACTTTGGACCAGGAAGATTGATATAATCCGCATATTCTTTTTCCAGAGAAATTATTTTTTCAAGATGCGGTGAAAAGACCTTGAAATCATTTTTTTTCCTGGCATCTTCCCATGCTTGGTAAGCAAGGGTTGTTGTTTTTGCCATCCTTTCTACAAAGTCAGAAGGGACTTTTCTTGCCTTCTCCAAATCTTTCTCAAGTCTCTTTACAACAGCTCTGTCTTTCTCAGAAATTTTAGAAAAGACATCAGGATTTGATAAATTTTGAACATGATTCCAAAAGGCATCTGAAATAATTTTTTCATGAGATAATCTAGAGATCAATGCGCTTTGTTCAGATCGTTCTAACGCTCCTCTGGGCGGCATATATGTCATTTGATCCCAACCTAACAAAGCACCTATTCCACCTAATGTTGAAAGTTCTTTTTGCTGTTTATAAATATAATCGAGTGATTCTTTCATGTAATTGTCCTCATTTGATTTCTATCCCGACAGGGCAATGATCTGAACCCATAACATCTTTCATGATAAAAGCATTTTTTACTTTTGAAATAAATTCCTTATTTACAAAAAAGTAATCTATTCTCCAACCAACATTCCTCTCTCTGGCTTTTGTTTTCATATCCCACCAACTGTATTGCCCAGGTTCTTTATTGAAATGTCTAAAAGTATCTACATATCCATGATCAATGAAAGTGTCAATCCATGCTCTTTCAATTGGTAAAAATCCAGATATCTTTTCATTTTCTTTAGGTCTTGCTAAATCTATCTCTTTATGTGCTGTGTTAAAATCGCCACATACAACTATGTTCTTACCTTCAGCTTTTAAGTTATCAGCATAAGCAAGAAATGTATCATAAAAATCTAATTTATAGTCGAGTCTTTCTTGATCTCTTTTGCCGTTTGGAAAATAGATATTGAAAAGCACAAAACCAGGATATTCAGTGATTAAAATTCTTCCTTCGTCATCAAATTTTTCAATGCCAAAACCAGTTTTAACATCTATTGGTTTTTCTTTTGTATATGTTGCAACGCCACTGTATCCTTTCCTTTCAGCAGATCTCACATAAACATTGTAGTTTGGTGTATTTCTGAGATGAGGGGGAAACTGTTCTTCCATTGCTTTTATTTCTTGTAGACAGAGAATATCGGGCTGATCTTTTTTGAACCAATTATAAAATCCTTTTTTATCAGCAGCTCGTATGCCGTTTACATTCCAGGATAAAATTCTCATATAAGATTGTGAATAGAGTTTACAATGATAAGATTAATCTTTAAGATTGTAATTAGGGTGCTGTCAAGGTGATATCATGAAACACGTGCATTATACAGATGTTGAGTTGGAAGAACCCCAAGAAGAGGGTATAAAAGATATTAAAGTTCGTTGGTTGATCTCTAAAAAGGATAATGCAAAAAATTTTGCTATGCGTCTTTTTGAAGTTGAACCCGGCGGATATTCGCCGTATCATCAACATGATTGGGAGCATGAAGTGTTTATTTTAGAGGGATCGGGTACTGCAAAAGATGACAAACATGAAGAACCATTCAAACAGGGAGATGTATTTTTTATACCACCCATGGAATGGCATCAACTGATAAATACAGGAGATAAAACTTTGAAATTTTTATGTCTGATACCATACAAAAAATAAACAGAAGAGATATGTCAAACTTAAAAAAATATTAACCAGAAGTGGATAAAAATGAAGAATTCTCAAGCAGAAATGTTTAATGAAAAAGCTTCCAATCCAAAAAATAAGCCAGATCAAATTATAGAAACTATAGCATTAAAACCTGGACAGAGTATCGCTGATATTGGATCTGGAGGGGGCTACTTTTCGTTAAGATTTGCAAAAATAGTAGGACAAAAAGGAAAAGTTTACGCAGTCGACACAAATCCAGATTTTTTAGCGTTTATTAAAAAAAGTGCAAAAGATGAGAGTTTGAATAATGTCATACCAAAGCTTATATCAAGAGATAAATTAAAGTTGCCTGAGAAAAGTTTAGATTTTATATTTATGCGTAACGTTACCCACCACATACCAAATCGAACAAGGTATTTTAGAGAGTTGAAAGAGCTTCTAAAACAAGATGGTAAAATTATTGTTATAGAGTATAAAAAGAGCAAATCTTTCTCCCTTCATGGAATATTTGGACATAATGTTCCTAAAGAAATTATTATACAAGAAATGCAAGATGTTGGATATTTATTAGAAAAAGAGTTTGATTTTTTACCAGAGCAACACTTTACAATCTATTCAAAAAGATGAGAGATACTCCCCAATACACAAAGAATAGTATCATACCTCAAACGACAAACTATCTGTGTAGAACAAACACTTTTTATACTTATAATGTTTAGTAATACGGTCATGAAAACAATAGGACTTATCGGGGGTATGAGTTGGGAGTCTTCACTTGAATATTATCGCATTATCAATGAGCAAGTTAAAGAGAAATTAGGAGGTTTTCATTCTGCTGAGAGTTTAATGTTCTCTGTAGATTTTGACGAAATAGAAAAATTGCAGTATCAAGGAAATTGGAAAGATGCTGCAAAAATAATGGTTGATGCTGCAAAAAGGTTGGAAAAGGGTGGTGCTGATTTTGTTGTACTTTGTACGAACACAATGCACAAAACAGCTGATGATGTTCAAAATAATATTAAAATCCCTTTATTACACATCACAGATGCAACCGCAGAAAGAATCAAAGCCAAGGGTCTAAGGAAAATTGGTCTTTTAGGAACAAAATTTACAATGGAAGAAGACTTCTACAAAGGAAGGTTGATTAAAAAATATGGTCTTAATGTTCTAATTCCAAACGAAAGAGATAGGCAAATAGTTAATGATGTTATCTATCATGAGTTGTGTTTGGGCAAAATTAATCAATCTTCAAAAAGCCAATTTATCAAAATAATAGATAAGTTCGTTGATAATGGAGCTGAAGCAGTTATTTTAGGATGTACGGAGATTCCATTGTTAATTAAGCAAAAAGATGTAAAGATTCCATTGTTTGATACGACCAGAATTCATGCTGAAGCTGCTGTTGAATATGCTTTAAAATAACTCTTATATTACAATTATCAGAAAAAATAATTAAAATCTAACATTGATAGCCCTATTGAGAACGTTGATCAAGGCCTAATAAAAAGATATAAAGATAAAATATATCATCCTTAAGCATGGAACACAACCTGAAGTCACGACTCTTTGCAATTCTTCAGTTTGCTCGGTGCTAACGTACTCACTTTCCAGGCAAATATTTGACTTCACTAACGTTCCATCTGTAACGGTAAATGCAACTGTCTAAAATTGATAAAGGAGAGGAAAATAGATGAAAAAGTTAAGAATTGTACTCGGTTCAAATGACGGTAAAAACATTATTTTAGATCATATGGGGGAGGCAAAAAACTTTCTTATATATGATCTTTTTGAGAATGGGCAGTTTAAGTTTTTAGAAAAACGAGAAAATACATCACCTGAAACAAAAGGTCATGGTGACGTTAATAAACTAAAAGTGGCCATGGAAATATTCAAGGATGCTGATGTTGTTTTATCGAGAAAAATAAGTCCAAACTATATAAAGATGAGGGATAATACTAAATTTCAACCTGTCTTGACTGAAATTGACCTGGCTTTGGCTTCTATCCTAGAGCTGGGAAAAATTTTTGATAGAATCTATGGCCTTGTTGAACAGCGACGGCATGGCAAAATGCCAAAAGATATACCTAAATTGGAGAAAAAGCAGTGATATGTAAGAGTTGGTCAACAGCATGTAACGTGACAGATTCACGTGAATGTTAAATGAAATACTTGCAGTCGCCTTGAAAAAGTAATAAAGATGGAAAAGAATGCCTCAAGAAATTAATTCCCATTCTAAAAAAGCGATAAGTGGTAATAACATGGTAAAAATAGGGATTATAATCTGTGATAGATATCGTACTTGCGCAGGTGGTAAATGTTTCAGAGCATTGAAAGAGAGAGTTGGAGGATTCAGTATTTACAAAAATGAGGAGGCCGATATCGTTGGATATACTACCTGTGGAGGCTGCCCTGGTGGAAATATTGAATATGCTCCAGAGGAAATGAAGAAAAACGGAGCAGATGTGATTCACCTTGCAACTGGATTTCTAGTTGGTTATCCTCCATGCCCCTGGATAGATTATTTCAAGAATTTTATAGAGGAAAACTATGGGTTGAAAGTTGTTCTTGGGACACATCCGATACCTCAAAAATATTATAACGTGCATACAAAATTGGGGACATGGAACTCTCCAAAATGGAAAGAAATTATTCGACCGGTATTAACAGATGAAAAAACTCGATTATCTTATGACTAACATGCAAATTTGAAAAAATTCATAAGCGAACGGAAAATAATACAGCATACAAAGTTCACTATCGTTCACCTAAATTTTTGCCTTTGGTAAAAACTTTAGATATGCACCAACCGTTAGGTGAAAATCTGGTAAAAATAATACTAAAATAGTTAATACGCATGTTTATCAAAGGTTCAAAAAATAAGTTTTTC
>CAYMMP010000033.1:0-13902 GCA_964391625.1 uncultured Thermoplasmatales archaeon
ATTTTTTGTAAAGATTCGTCAAAGAACATATTTTTATTATTGACGATTTTTGTTAGACGATACAAACAGTTTAACTCTTTTACTCTCTCCTTTAACGCATCTATTTCATATTCATTTAGACTTTCTTTTTTATTATTTTTCATAACAATCAGTTTTACTTTACAGTTACTCCCTTACCAATTCTACCATCAACAATTGTTTTTAATGGTTTTTGTGTCTCAATGTGTTTAATAAATTCTGTTTTATCAATAATTTTTTGCTTTTTAAACCATTCCCAATTAATATTTTCATCTTTTTTTATGATGAGATATAGAACTTGTGAAGCAATCATATCGTGGAAAAAGTGAGAGCCCTGAGAAGGATCAATATGTCTTTCTTTATATGGGGTTTCAACAATTACCTTTGCTCCTGCTATATCGCTCCAGATAACAGGAATTCCAAGCCACGGATCTGTTGAGCCCCAGCGTCCAGGTCCTATAAGAATATATGGTTTATTTTCTTCCATTAGTTTTGAATTTAGTTTTTTGATTTGATTTACAACTTGATTTGAATTTGATAAATCAAAGTATTTTTGGTCAATATAAACAACATCCTTGATTTTTTTGTGAATGCCATTGCCAAGTGCATTCTCGCTATAAATTAGTATTTTTTCTTTTGAGATTTTATTGATATCAAAATTTACTTCTTTTTCAAATGGTATCATATTTCTTATCTGAAGTATAAAAAGTTCTGCCTGTTTATTCTCATCTTTTGGGAGATTTACCGCAAATTCTATTTCAACAGGATAACCAAGTGCGATTTCACTTATTTTTAATAAAAGTTTTATAGCTTTTGCGAGTGGAATTTCTTCATAAGATATTATTGGACCAAAATCAACAACTAAATAGCCATCTTCATATATTCCAGGATAAATTTGATCATCTTGAGGTATGTAGGTTGACACGACTTTATTTAAAACACCATGTCTTTTTGCATCATCTATATCAAGAGTTTCAAGTGCTACTTTTTCATCAAAGTTTGCGTATCTATAAATAGATTTAAGATTTAAAGAATAAAAATTTGTTTGGGCATATTTCATATATTCTTTAGGGGTGCCAAATATTGGAACTTTAGGTCTTTCAGGACAAAATGCATAGCTACTACCTCCATCTACAATAGCCTTTCCCAAACCTAATGCTAGATAAACAATTCCTTCTTCAGGTTTACATGGTCCCGAAGGATAATAGTTATAGGATTTTGCAACACCAGATATTGTTGGATAGAAATAGTTTTCATGTTTTAAACCAACAACTTCTTGAATTAAGATAGCCATTTTTTCATCGCCCATGTGCTTCGGCGTATTTTTGATATATGTCCTTGCTTTTTCAAAATAGGTTGAAGCATAAACATATTTTATAGAATTGCAAACTTCTTGAAAACGAACGTCTTCTTCCCATGATTCGTTTGGAAAAATAACTGATTCATATATGCCTGCAAATGGTTGCATCAAAGAATCTTCTAAAAGTCCTGAAGAACGTACTATGAGAGGTTTTCTTGACTTTTTAATAAATGATCTTAAATCTCCGAGTATGCTTGCAGGTAGGCTTGCTTTCATAAATTTTGATGCAATACGCTGATCTGAAAGATGGGTAAAACCAAGATCGGATAAGCGATTATTATCCATAAATAAATCAAAAACATCAGTTGATAAAACAATACTTCTAGGAATTGTAATTTTTAATTTAGGAAACATATCTTCAGTTATGTATTTTGAAAGCATCTTTGCAATAAAAGCAATTCCTCGAGCTTTTCCGCCAAGGGCTCCTTCACTTATCTTACTAAGTTTAACAAGAGGGTCATCTGATTTCCTTGAATATTTTGTTACATCTGATTGATTTATTGAATATTTGTAATCCTCTATTATATTTAACATCTGGTCTTTAAAATCATCACCGTTTTTGGTTTTCTGTTCTAATGTATGGCATTTATTTGAAAGTTCAATTTCACCAATATTTTTTAACCAATTAGAAAATGTGTTTTTCTTTGCATATTTGAAAAATATGTCTGATTTAATGTTTTTTATTGACTGTTCAAGGGATTTGATATTTTTTATTGTTGTTAATTCATTTCCTTTTTCGTTTTTTAAGATTATTTCATAAGAACCTAAACAATTTTTTATAAAATTTTTAATGAAGTTTCTATGATTGTGAGAGCTTTTTGAAATAAAATTTATTCCTTTATTTTCAATTTTATCTTTGTCAAGAGGCCCAGAAGATTGTATAAGAACGGGTAATTGTGAGTTGTATTCAATTGATTTTTTAGCAATTTTTAAGCCGATTTGTTTTTTTGTTTTGCCGTGTTCAATATAATTGTCAGTAATGACGCAAATTAGATTGTCTTTATATCTTTCAAATTTTCGTTTGGCTTTTTCATAATTATCAGCATGAATAACAAAGGGTCTTCTTTTATACCTAAGAGCTCTTTGTTCTTTCGTTAGATTTTCATTGATTATGTGTTTCAAATAATTATTTATCTCTTCATAAATTAATAATAAATATCCAGAATAATGTTGAATAGAGTCCTCTATTAAAAGAATGCATCTTTTATTATCTACAGATGATGATATTTGTAGATTTTTATAGTCTTCGTAGTATTGAACGATACTAAGTATTATTTTTCCGTCTCCATTCCACGTAAAAGCCTTAAAAATATTATTTTTATTTTTACTATATGTCTCAGATAGGTCATTTATATCATTCCCGAGTAAAATTATGGGAGAGGTAGTTATTTTTTTAATTTTATTAGATAAATTTGTAATATCAATATTTTCAGTTTTATTGAATAACAAAATTAAGTCAAAATGTTCATTTTTTAATTTTTTTAAACATTGTTCCTTTGATTCAACATGAACAATTTCTGGACAATCATCTGCTGAATCATAAGACCTGTATTCTGAAAATAAGTTATTTAATCGTCCTTCTTCCTCCAGTTGAAAAAAATTATAAGAAGAAGATACAAGTAAAATTTTTTTTATTTTGTAAGAACGGAAATTTTTGATAAAATCAAAATTTGCTTGCTGATCGATATCAATATCTATGCCTGTGCTTTCTTGAATTGCTTTTCTTATTTTTTGTTCTTTTTCACTTACAAACATAAATCAAAATATTAATTTTTTAAATCCATCCTCTAAGTTTGCAACCATCTACAACTCTTTGAATGGCAATCATATAAGATGCATCTCTTAAACTTACTTTTTTCCTTTTTGATAGTTCCCATGCCTTATAAAATGCATCTGTCATTTTGTTATCAAGTTTGCCGAGAACTTCTTCTTTTGGCCAATAGTAGTTCTGATTGTTTTGTACTTGCTCAAAATAACTACAAACAACTCCACCTGCATTTGCTAGAAAATCAGGCATCACAAGTATTCCTCTTTTATCAAGTATCTCGTCAGCCTCTGGAGTTATTGGACCATTTGCACCTGAAGCAATAATTTTTACGCTGTCTTTTATATTGTTAACATTATCCTCTGTAATTGAATTTTCAAGTGCAGCAGGAATTAAAATATCTACATCGTATTCCAACCATTGTTTTCCTGGTTTTACTTCATAGCCAAGATCCTTTGCTTTTTTTAAGTCAATTGTACCAAATCTATCAGTTATTTTTCTTAGTTCCTGTAAGTCAATTCCATCTTTTTTATAAAAACTATAAGGACAACTCTCTTTTTGGTTCCAACAGGAGACAGATACTATCTTACCACCATATTCAATGAATAATTCTGCTGCATATTGAGCAACATTACCAAAACCTTCTATTGATGCTTTTGCTTTTTTAATATCAATGTCAATTTCTTTGCATGCTTCTCTAAGCTGATAAATCAAACCGTAGCCTGTCGCTTCAGCACGACCCAAAGACCCGCCTAAACCAACTGGTTTTCCTGTAATTACTCCTGGATAATGACCATGATTAATTATCGAATATTCATCCATCATCCAAATCATATGTTGGTTATTTGTCATCACATCAGGAGCGGGGACATCTCTAACTGGACCAATATCATTTGACAGTTGCCTAATCCATCCACGGCACAATCTTTCCTGTTCTCTATCAGAAAGATCATGTGGATCGCAAATAACTCCTCCTTTTCCACCTCCAAGAGGTATATCTACAACAGCACATTTCCAGGTCATCCACATTGCAAGTGCCCTAACAGTATCTGCTGTTTCTTGGGGATGAAAACGAATACCACCTTTACATGGACCTAATGCGTCGTTATGTTGAATTCTAAAACCTCTAAAAATTTTTACTTTCCCATCATCCATTCTTACAGGGATTGAAATATGATATTCTCTAATTGGATTTCTCAAGAGTTTGCGAGTAGGTTCATCCAAATTTAACATATCAGCAATACGGTCAAATTGCTCCTGTGCCATTTTGAAAGCATTATAACCTTTTCCAGCCATAATTCTCATCTCCTATAATATAGCTATGGAATGACCGATATAAACAAGTTAGATATAAATCATTGGTTTTAAAAATGTACAAATGTCGTAAAAATTAATTTTATTTAGTCTGGTTTTATAACGAGTGCACGACCATTTTTTCCATCAAGTTTTATTGTAATTGGTTTTTTAAGTTTAATGTGTTTGACATACCTATATTGATCTTGATTCTCTTGTTTATTTAACCAATCCCAATCAATATAACTATTTCTTTTGTTTAATGTAATATTTATATATCCTATGCCTCTAGATATAATATTTTGGAAAAAGTGAGTTCCTTGAGTTGGTTTAATATTAAAATCTTCAAGAGCTGTTTCAACCATCACTTTTGCATTCGAAATATCGTTCCAAAGAACAGGGATGCCTAACCATCGATCTTGTGTACCCCAACGTCCAGGACCAATTAAAATATAAGGAGTATTAATTAATTCGCTGTTTATTTTGCTTATTTCTTGAGCGATTTGTAATGTTTTTGCTGAATCAAATGTTTCAGGAGATACTAAAACAATATCTTTAATATCAGCAATAATCCCATTTCCTAAGGCCTTATCGGAATACATTAATACATTTGATTTGTGAATGTCTTTTTCTTCCCAATCGATATGGGAGTTTTCTTGAGCGATTATCAAAGGCCTTATTTGTATTATTGCAAAGACAGGTTTTTTGTTTTTAGAAAAATTTACTGCAAATTCAATTTCAACAGGAGTTCCCATACTTTTTTCGCCTAATTCTAATATGTCTTGTAATATTTTTGCGAGGGGAAATACGTCATATTTTAATATACCTGAAAAAGTGACTAAATGAGGTCCTTTTTTTGAGAGCGTATCTCTAATCATTCCATCTTCTTTATCATAGGTACTTACAATATTATCAAGAGTGCCATCTTCAACAATTTCTTCTATAGATATTTTTTCTAAGGTATCAAATTCTTTTTCAGACAAAATAAAATCTTTTTTAGTTGTATTTAAAACATATAGTTCTCTTTGCGTGTTTTCGAGTACTAAAGAAGGTGTTGAAAAATCAGGAATTATCTCTGGTTTGTATGGCGAAAATCTAAGTACTTTTTCACCACCAACAACCGAATATCCTAGCCCAACTGCAACACTTACTATCCCTTCCTTTCTTTTTTGATTTGAGACTGGATAATAATTATAGGACTGGGCGACACCAGAAAAAGTTGGATAAAATCTACCATCATACTCGCTACCAACTAATTCCTGTATTATTACAGCCATTTTTTCTTCTTCAATTTTTGCTGATGTTGATTCGATGTATGCCTTTGCATCTTTATAAAATATTGATGAATAAACAAGTTTTATGGCTTGACAGAGTTGCCCTAGTCTATTGTTGATATTTCCATGATTATTTGGAATCATATAAGTAGAATACATTCCTGCAAAAGGATAATTTTGCGAATCCTCAAGTAAACTTGATGATCTTACTGCCAAGGGCTTTTTGAAATGTTTTAATATTTCCTTTAATTTCTTTTTTAAATCATCTTGAAATTTTGCTTTTAGAAATATTTTTGCAATTTCTTTATCAGTTGGATTTTCTAAATTATTTAATTTTTCATAAAGATCATTTTTAATCATGAATTTATCAAATTCATCTGTACCAATTGCAATGGTACTTGGTATTGTTATGTTTACATCTTTGTATTTTTCCTGTAGATTATATCTTGAAAGAAGTGTTCTTATAAATGCAATACCTCTGCCTTTACCACCTAAAGACTCTCCACCGATTTTAGTATAAGATGATTCAAATTCAAATTTTTGTTGTTCAAAATCTGTCATCACACCAAGTTGTTTGTCACGACGACTTTCATTAAAGACATTAATAAGATATTTTCTCATTTCATCTAAGGTATCAAAGTCAGTAACTTTCTGTGGCCTTAGTTTATTTGCTAGTTTAAATTCGCATCTTGCCATCAACCATTTTGAAAAATCATTTCTATTTGCATGAAATCTAATCGATTCGAGAGGGATTTTTTGTAGTGCTTGTTCAAATTCTTTTAAGTTTGATGCACGTGTAATTTCTATTCTTTCCTGTTTTTGTGATTTTTTAGGTTTTAAAAAAATAAAATCTCCAAAACCCAGATTTTTTAACAAAAAATTTTCAAAATCTTGTATTACTGTTGGTGAATTTTTATGTACGAAATATGCTCCAATTTCTTCTGCTTTCTTTTTATTTTTTAAATCAGTGGATTGTAACAGCGTAGGTATAAATTTATTATCTTTTTTTATTAATCGAATGAATTCATTCCCTGCATTATTATCGATTTTTCCTTGCCTAAAAAATTTTACATCAGAGATAACTCCAAGGATGTTTTTTTTATACTTATTATAAAGATTTACTGCTTTTTCATAATTATTTGTTAATAGAATTTTTGGGCGAGCTCTACGTCTTAAAAGTCTTTGCATTTCATTTAAATCTTCAGATATAGATCTTTGAGTCTGTTGAACAAGCTCGCTGTAAATTACAGGTAAAAGCATTGAATAATCTCTAATTGAATCTTCGGTTAAAATAATAACTTGAACATTTGCATTTTTAGTGTCGTATTTAACATTTATTTTATCTTCAACATATTTTACAATAGCCATAAAAAGACTGGTATCGCCATACCAAAAAAAGGACTTGTCAATTCCTGGTTTATTTACATTGTCTTGGCAATAGTGTAAATCTGCTGTATCTGTAGCTAATAAAATTACTGGCAGATCAGGACATTCTTTTTTTATTTTTTTTCCAAATTCAAAGGGGTTTGTACCGATATTTTTTGACATTGTTATAACAAGGTCATATTTGTTTGTTTTTACCCTAGATAATGCTTCTTTACCTGAGGTTACATGGGTGACACGTGGGGAGGAACTTAAAAGAAGACGCCTGTACTCTTCTATAACCATCTCTGATATTAATCCTTCTTCTTCAACAATAAATGCATCATAAAGACTTGAAACAAGAAGGATTTCTCTAACTTTAAAAGGCATTAAATTATGAAATGTTTGTAACGCAAAATCATATTCTTCATTTTGAAGTTTAATTCCAGAATTATTGATACATATTTTTTCTTGCTTCATAATAATTGTTTTTTTGAATAGAATACTTTGATAAGAATTTTTGGTGGTTAAAATATAAAAAGATTAGGGTTTGTTTTAAACAAGTCCTTGATCTAGCATTGCATCAGCAACTTTAACAAAACCAGCTATATTCGCACCTTTTACATAATGTACATAGTCGCCTTCTTTACCGTACTTGACACAATTTTTATGTATGTTTTTCATAATTTGGTGGAGTTTTTCATCTACTTCTTCTCTACTCCATTGCAATCTTATGCTATTCTGTGACATTTCAAGAGCGCTTGTAGCAACACCGCCAGCATTTGCTGCTTTTCCAGGAGCATATAAAATCTTATTTTCAAGGAAAATTTCAACAGCCTCTAATGTTGAAGGCATATTGGCCCCTTCAGCCACACACATGCATCCGTTATCAATAAGAGCTTTTGCGTCTTCTTTACTGATTTCATTTTGTGTAGCAGAGGGGAATGCCATATCACATTTTATGTGCCATGGGCGTTTACCCGCCTCATAGGCAACACCATATTTCTCAGCATATTCTTTTATTCTTCCGCGTTTAATGTTTTTTAATTCCATAACATATGCTAATTTCTTATTATCAATCCCGTCTGGATCATAAATCATACCAGATGAATCTGACAAAGTTACAACTTTAGCCCCCAATTGATTTAATTTTTCAACAGTGTATTGCGCGACATTACCTGAACCAGAAACAGCACATATTTTGCCTTTAAGTGACTCGTTCCTTGTTTTCATCATTTCCTGGGCGAAATAAACACAACCATATCCCGTTGCTTCAGGTCGTATTAAACTTCCTCCCCAGTTGAGCGCTTTACCTGTCAATATGCCACTGAATTCATTGCGCAATCTTCTATATTGACCAAAAAGATAGCCAATTTCACGGCCACCAACACCAATGTCCCCAGCAGGTACGTCAGTATTAGGACCAATATGTCTATAAAGTTCAGTCATGAAACTTTGACAGAACCGCATAACTTCCGCATCTGATTTTCCTTTTGGATCAAAATTTGATCCGCCCTTTCCGCCACCTATCGGGAGGGTGGTAAGACTATTTTTGAAAACTTGTTCAAAAGCAAGGAATTTTAAAATACTTAGATTAACACTTGGGTGAAGGCGAAGACCGCCTTTGTAAGGGCCAATTGCGCTGTTCATTTGAATGCGATATCCTCTGTTTATTTGAATTTCTCCGGCATCGTCCATCCATGGAACACGAAACATTACAACTCGCTCGGGTTCGGCTATTCTTTCAAGAATTTTTGCCTTCTTATATTTTGGGTTTTTATTAATAAAAGGCATTAGGCTCTCAGCTACTTCTTGAACTGCCTGATGAAATTCTTTTTCACCTGGGTTTTTTGCAATTATGTCTTCCATAAATTTTTCAACATCTTTATCCATAAGATTCCTCCAAATAACTTGGTGGTCACCCGTATTAATGCCCCCTATTAAAACTTTATGTCTGCTCTAGTAAATGGAGTAGATTTTAATAATGATAAAATATACCTGTTACATCATTTTATTTATCTCATGGAGCGGAGGAACTTATGGAATCTAAGAAATATTCAAGAGAAGATGTTTTAAACATTGTAAAGAAGGAAAAAGTTCTCTTTATAAGACTTCAATTTGTAGACATCCTAGGCATACCAAAGAATATAGTAATACCTTCTAGTAGGCTTGAAGAAGCACTTGACACTGGCATTCCCTTTGATGCATCTTCAATTGCAGGGTATGCAACTATTGAAGAGTCAGATAAAATCGCTATGCCAGACCCAGATAGTTTAGTAATTTTACCAGAAGAGATTGAAAAAAGAAAAACTGCAAAATTAAACTGTGATATTTATGAACATAATGGCAAACGGTTTGTTGGAGATACTAAATATGTTCTAGAGAAAGTGATGAATAAGGCAAAAAAAATGGGTTATATCTACAATACAGGCCCAGAATGTGAATTTTTCCTATTCAAAAAGGAGGACGACACGTACACCACAATTCCAAACGATGCCGCTGGTTACTTTGATTTGTCTCATCGTGATTTAGCAGAGGGAGTAAGAATAGATATATGTACTGCTTTAAAATATCTTGGAATTGAAACATATACCTCCCATCATGAAGTTTCTGATGGTCAACATGAAATTAATTTCCGTTATTCTGATGCCATAACTGTAGCAGACAGGGTAATAACTTTAAAATATGTCACAAAAGTAATTGCTAGAAAACATAATCTTCATGCTTCTTTCATGCCCAAGCCCATATTTGGAAAAAATGGCTCAGGTATGCATACACACCTATCCCTTTTTACTATAGATGGAAAAAATGCATTTCACAACTCAAAAGATAAAAATCAATTAAGTACACTAGCAAAACAATTTATAGCGGGTTTACTAGCCCATGTTAAAGAAATAACAGTAATTCTTAACCCAACAGTGAATTCATACAAGAGGCTTGTTCCCGGATACGAGGCTCCAACATACATTTCTTGGGCAAACAGAAATAGAAGTGCATTAATTAGAATTCCAACAGGCCGTGGAAACGGCACTCGTTGTGAACTTCGCAGCCCTGACCTTTCTGGCAATCCATATCTACAATTTGCCGTTATGTTGGCTGCAGGGTTGAAAGGTATTGAAAATAAACTTGTACCGCCCGATCCTGTCGAAAGAAATATCTACGAAATGTCTGCAAAAGAAATGGAGAAATACAACATCCGCCAGTTGCCTGAAAGCTTGGGACACGCCATCTCGTTAATGGAAGAAAGCGATTTATTGAAAGAAACGCTTGGAGAGCATGTGTTCAATAACTTTTTGCATGTAAAGCAAAAAGAATGGAATAAATACCGTATGCAGGTCACTTCTTGGGAGCTAGACAAGTACCTTCCGATCATCTAATATTAAGCTTCTTTCTATACTTATTTACTGCTTATCCGTTTCAATGTTAAGCAAATATTATAAATCGGTTATTATATTCTGCTTTTTGGTGGGTGATTATGAGCTTTGAGATGCAAGTTGTTAGCAATACTCCATTAGTTGGTGAAGACGATCCTGATGTTGTAGCAAAATTATTTTTTGAGCAAATAGGTTATTTATCTAAAGGTTCTGATCCTGATATTCCTTACAAATTGTTTAATGATTTTTTTTTAAAGCATCCCAATAAAGCATGGTATGTGGATGAAATTTCTACTAAAATGAAGACGTCTCGACCAACAGTTTACAGACACCTAAATAAGCTGAAAGGATTTGATATTCTTGAGGAAGTGTCTGTTTTTGATGAAAGCACTAAGCAGAATAAAAAGGCATATCGTCTGCGCTATGGAAATCTCCAAAAAGCATGGAATTTTGTTGAGGCGCACCTTAAAGTAGCAATTGAGAATTATGGGAAAACTGTCGAGCATTTACAATATCTTATTGACAAACAAAAGAAGGAGAAATAGATATGGAAAAAAATAAAAAATTAGAGCTTACTGAGGGATCTGAATATAAAATTACTTCTTTAGGATCTAGAGATAATTTGATTGAAACATCAGGTGTTTTCAAAGGTTTTATTTCAATTGGTATTGATGAAACAGGTGTTTTAATGGAGCTTAATTCAAGTCATGGAGACATGGCAGGGAAACTGAGGATAGTCCCACTACATGTTATTTTATTAATAGATGTTCTAAATATCAAAGAAAACGAGAAAAAAGATGATTTTAAAGGGATGTCTCACTACGTAGGGTAAAACGCTCTTTTTTATCTATTTTTTATTATCATTAATTATTTATATTAGTATTTCTTAATACTATTTGGAAAAACATGACTAATGCGAATACCCCCATCATTACTTTAGACTCTATATCTAAAAGGTATAATGAGTATGGTGTGGTAGTAAATGCATTAGATGATGTTTCGTTAAACTTTTTTCATGGCGAATTTGTATCAATTATTGGAACTTCTGGTTGTGGAAAGACAACATTATTACATTGTATGGGGCTCTTAGATCGTCCAACCTCTGGGAAAATATACATTGAAAACAAAGATACCTCAGAAATCAGTGGCAAGGAAATTGCATTGTTTAGAGGGGAAAAACTAGGTTTTGTATTTCAAAATTATAATTTAATTCCTCGTTTGACTGTTTTAGAAAACGTTATTCTTCCAGGACGTATCATGCAGAGAGAACAAACAAAACTTCAAGAAAAGGCAGAAGTTTTGTTGAAAGAAGTAGGGATATTCCATCGAGCAGACCATAAAGGAATACATCTTTCTGGAGGAGAGCAACAACGTGTTGCTATTGCTCGTGCATTAATTAATGACCCTGTCCTAGTTCTTGCTGATGAGCCTACTGGAGCGTTAGACACAGAATCCAGTATGGATATAATGAAGATTTTAGTAAAAATGAACAAATCTCGCAATGTAACAATTGTTTATGTTTCACATGATATTGATATCGCTCGTTTTGGAAGACGAACTGTCGCTTTAAAAGATGGTAAAATTGTTGGAGATACTAGTGAAAAATCTACAGATTTTGAAAAAATTCTAGACAGGCTTGGCAACAATAAGGGGGGCAGGCATGGGCGTTAGTCGTCGTTTAGCTCTTGGCGAATTAAAAGATCACAAAAAAATATATGCAATTATTATCGTGGTTATTGCTCTAACAATGACTTCGTTTATGCTTGAGAATGCCTATCTAAACTATATGATGCAAGTGGTAGATGATACAACAAAACTTGTAACTTCAGATGTTGTCATCACAGATCCTGGTACCAAACTTCGTGATGTTTATGGTACTGAATCCGAGCTTAGAAATGCTGGTGAAATAGTAAAAAAATTAAAAAAAGATCTTCCAGGTTACGACGCATCTATCAGAGTCACTGCGCAAGGAACGTATGGCACTAAAGGAGAGGCGTTAGATGCTTGTACCATACAAGGAATAGACCCTAAAAAGGATTGTGACGTTTCTAGAATAAAAGATAAAATTGTTGAAGGTCGTTTTTTCAATGATAATGACCCTGTGCTGCGTGGGCATACTCCGCTCTATATCGAAATTAAAGGACCTGGAGATTTGCCAAATTTTGTGTATGGAACAGGCGAACGTCTTCTAGAAGGTGATGAGCCGTACCCAATCATCATTGGAAAAACTGTAACAAAAAACCATCCTGGTGTCGGGATAGGAAAGGTTTTGTCCCTCACAATAAGTGTTGCAGGTAAAGAGGCAAGTTATGCCACAATAAACGTTAAAGTTATTGGCTTATATGAAAGCGGCACTCCAACTCTTGACGCGCTGGTTTGGTTTATGCATGCCAACTCTCTTCGCGAGGTGAAAAGATATGGAGAAGTAAGTGGAAGAGATTACTCTATCCCGGGTATTGGGACATTTAGAGGATATAATCCAATAACGATAGATCAAAATAGAGGAGATGTTGTTGTTGTAAAAGCACCTGAACCTTTACACAAATTAGATCCTATCGGTCATTCTAAAGAAGTTAAGAACGATGTCAATGGCCTGTTTCCAACCCTAAAGGTCTATAGCTGGCATGATTTTTTAGTGTATATTGCTGGCTCTATGCAAGACGTTGTCACAATAATGCTCTGGGGCAGCATAGGGGTCACCTTGTTTTTATGTGGGGCGGCAATAAAATATGTTATGGATTCTATCATAATGAGAAAGACAAGAGAGATTGGATCGCTGAAGGCGTTTGGCGCACGCGATCGTGTCATTTTTAAAATATTCCTTTACCAAGGATTGGTTATTGGTTTAATTGCAGGTCTGCTTGGGATATTTATCTCTCTAGCAGTCATGAGCATTGTTAACTGGTATGGTGTTAGTGTCGAATTTGTTGCGGGTACCCAACTTAAGGTTGGTTTTATAATAAATTGGCTTACATTATTAATTGCACTATCTTTGCCTGTACTTCTTTCAGTTCTTGCTGCTGCAATTCCTGCAAAAAAAGCTTCAATGCTTTCACCTGTTGAAGCTTTAAGAAAAGGCGAGTTGTCGCTCTAATATGATTTTTCTTTTTTGATATTTTTTTATTGTATTGTCTATCTGTGACCATTGACCATGACTGTTCCCTTTTAATGTTCAGAAAATATAATCTCTTCTTTGCGTTATTATTAATTATGGCCCATATGCTGTTTTCACAGCTTGCTGTCCAAAACCCAACAAGATTTGCCTAATAATTGGTTTACAGCCTGGGCGGTTACGGTAACTTGTTTCCCGCTATTGCCTTGGTCTGGCGTTGTATATTTATTTGCACGGCCTTTTTAAACAATTTTTTAAAAAATTATAAAACTTTATTTATGCCATAATATATTGCACTTTTTGGGGGAATTTGGTGGACCATTGTTTGGGACAAAGGATGGGTC
>CAYMMP010000034.1:0-3096 GCA_964391625.1 uncultured Thermoplasmatales archaeon
CGCAATAACTATTATTGACAAATAAAATCCAATCCCAGGACCCCAACTTGAAGGAATACTTTTAGATTCAACTAAACCGGGTAGTGTAACATCGACTTCTCCGCTACCCATAAAATTACCAACACCAATCATAGTGATTTGAGACATTGTATAAAAGAAGATTAAAACAGACAATATAAGAATAACAAAACTTAATGCAGATACGATTTTAGTTGTTCTCTTAAATCTATTTCTTATAAATATACTAATAAATATCAAAATACAACAAAGTACTATTAAAATTGATAATAAGTTCAGAACCATTGTAACTTCATCAGGCACTTGGCTTATTTGGCCGCCAATAATCGAATCTGAGCTTGTTTGACTAACAATCTTTGGCGGAATCAAAAGAGTTTTGGTACTCGTGTTAATAGCTCCATTATTACCATCTAAAACCCACCATGGTGAAACAAGTGCCACTATTAAAAGCCCAATAACGATCAGTTTTAAACCTACATTGTATTTTTTCTTCCAGAACATAAAGATTGCCGAGAATAAGATTATTAAAATCCCTAAGTAAGTAATAGCTGAGTGTAAAAACGAATCCTTATTTGTTATAATGTCTAGATTTTTTCTGCCCCTCACTGCAGTATCTTGGGAAGCAACTGTTTTGTCATCAATGACTACATCAATTTTGTAATCTCCAGGTGGAACCATAAAACTAGCTTTACCATTTTTGTCAATATCTGCGGAAATTGTTTTGCTTAATCTGGAAACAATAACATTCCCTTTGTCAGCCAAATCCATGCCAAATGAGTTTTTGATATCTAGATTAATTTTATATTCGGCAGGTAACTTAAATTCAACGTTTTTGTTATTTTTGAGATTAATTTCATCTTCAAATTCAAATGATTTGTATCTAAAGCGTATAACATAGTTTGCAGGTATGAGATCTCTAAATATATATGTGCCTTCCTTTGTTTTATCCCCGAGGATAGACACCGATTCAAACATTTCAGAACTTGTAATCTTTGGATTGACATCAACAGCTGGAGCAAGATCCCATGTATCTTTGATAGTTACAGATAGGTCATAGAGATTAGTAAAAAAACTGTCAACATATTCTTTAAAATGGTTAATAATGCCAAGTTTAATTTGTTTCTCTTTGAGTAAAAAACCCTTGTAGATTATTTTCAAAGTATAGGGGTTTCTTGGTTGAGATGGAGCATTTAAGATAACTGATCCATTTTTATCTGTAAAACCATCAGAGATAATAACATCATTTTGCAATAGTTGAACTTTTGCTTCTGCAATTCCCCTCTGATCTTGATCAAGAATTGTAAAATAACTTTTAGCTTCAGGTTTACAATAAATATGAACTGCGGAATCTTCTTTGACATCAACGATTGCATATCCGATGTATTTTCTTTCTTCACCAACAATCGGATTTTCTCTAAATATTTTTACAAGATATTTACCTTCTTCGAGATCTGGAAAAACTATTTTTTTGAAAAAACTACTGTTTTTTATGTCAAAAATCCCAAAAATTGTCTTGACCTTCTCTATCAATGTTTTGTTTTTAAGATTAATGTCTACAGATCTAAGTGCTAGACGACCTACAGAACCAGATGATTTAAAGCTATTTTCTTTGTAAATTTCAGCATAGATGTACGGCATCTTTTTACCTGTTGCAGCAGAAAGCAATGAACCTAAAGGAATACTTGGGGCCATATGAACATAACATTTCAAAGAAAACCGCTCAATTTCTTCTCCGTCTTCTATTTTATTCTCTTTGATTTTTGGAAACATTTGTATAAGTTTTTTATAAATTTCAGATTCTTTATCAATTGTCTCGTAGCTTTCATTTTCTAGAGTGATAAAAACTGCTTTATAGTTTACATTAAAACCCTTTTTTAGATTTTTATTATGTTTGTTACCAATGTCATATGAGTCTCTAGCAACATACAGGTTGCCCGTATCAGCTTCTAAACCTGGCAATTTAATGTTTTCTTTGACCCATGCTTTTACTTGAACGCCATCATCACTCTCACCAAATCCAGAATTTCTGTCCAGTATAATCCCATGGGTTTTTCCTGTAGATTCGTCCTTAAGACAAATCCAAGAGTTTTTTCCTAGATCAATGTCATCCTGTGTGGAAAGAACTACCTCACGTTCCACAGTGCTTGGATTCTGGGGAACATCAAAGATATCAATGTTGTTCCCCTCATCATAAAGATATATCTTAGGAAGTATCTCGCCTACGTTCATTTTTTCGATTGTATTACTTCTAGATTTAATAGACACAATTCCGCCATACGTTCCATCAAGAATACTTGGCTCTTCTACATCTACATCTTTTAAAACCTCGTGATTTACATCTACAAATATTCTACGTTTTTCAATAGGGCTATGATAATAAGTAAAAATGTTGTCAGTTTTAATATCGCCATCTGGAGAAGTTCCTTCGATTCTGACTCTAGTCATCAAATTTCCATCTACCAAAATACTTTTTTTGACACTAGTTGCCCAGGAGCTTCCGATATAGCCAGGTTGAGCCTTAATACCGTATCTCATATCAAAAACACCCAGCTGATCGATATTGTAGGTTTCTACTACCTTTGAACCTAGTTTGAATTTTAGCACTCCTTGAGAAACAGGATTTCCTAAAAGCTCCCCTTTTTGTACAATGGAATAAATAACAGATTCATCATCCCAAATCCCATAATAATCAACATCTATTTTTTGGCCAGAAATAGGCTCATAAAAATAATGCGTATCCTCAACTGTAATATGATCTTTATAATGTGGGAAATCAGTTTCTTTGGAATCGTAAAAAACATAGTATTTTTCTTTGCCATTTGCTTCAGGTGGAATTAGAAAAACAATACTGCATTCGCAAATCTGGGAGCCTCCATTCAAGTTTATATCATAAACCTGCGATTCTAGCTCATTGATCTCGTTCCCATCGTCAAATCCAACACGTATCGAGTGCGTATCTTTATCCTTTCCCCAGCAAGGGTTTTCAAAAACAATTCTTGTATCTACTGGCTGATATTTTGCTTCTGGTAAACTGGTATCAAAAGGAATTTCAATTTCTTGTTTAAAAGATAGGTTATC
>CAYMMP010000034.1:3196-8811 GCA_964391625.1 uncultured Thermoplasmatales archaeon
TAAATTACACCAATTCCATAGATTATTACACCGATAACACCAATGAAAAGCAAAGTTATACTTAATAAAAATAAAACTGAAAATCCTTTAGAGATTGATATTGCAAGAGGTACCGAAAAAACAAGGATGTAGATTAATACGTAGGACATGAATCTTTTATATTCAAAATCGTTAATTTTTGTATTGATTGCTTTACCTGTTTCATAAAGCATTCTAGTAGCTGCTTCAAAGCCGGCATAAACAGTTCCAAATAAAGCAAAAAATACACTTATTTGAAATAATGGTTTTAGCCAACCTGCAAGGTATGTAAATATAATCAATTGATTTTGGACAAGTCTTGTATCACTTGGAAGAACATGCCGCGGACCAAGTATAACAGCACCTGCAATCATATATGCTGCTGAAACAATGGAGACAATTATAAAAGCAAGCAGTAAATCAATTTTCAAAGGCTTTAACAAAATACGAGCTTTTTTCACTTCTTTTTTGTCATCAGGCAAATATGTGATTTTACCGTCTTTTTTGAACTTATTAAAACATTCATCTGAGAAATCATATGAATCTTTTTTATCTTTAAAAATGCCCCATTTTTTGATTTTAATCCAGCCAAGATAACCAATAGTTGTAATGATTGTAATTGTCAATGTACCAAGATATGCAAGCATATACAGCGGAATAGATGTTTTGGTAATGGATGAGTAATCAGGATTCGAGCTCACCCAATCTGGAAAGTCACTTGGAACGTTCTGTCCGATTGTAAAAAAATTTGGGATAATGTCAAAGATATTTTGATTTTCAGCTATTATGACAGACACAACTGAGAGAATTGCTCCAATAGATAAAATCAATATAAAGATTGAATGAGATATTTCAAAGAGTTTGAAACGACCTATTATTACAACAACCCCCGCAAGCAAGCAAAATGAGATTCCCCATACTAAGTAATGGCCAAATCCAAATATCCATTGAAGTGTTTGACCAAGAGAAGTCATGATTGTAGCTGTAAAAATTGGTATGAAAATTATCATAATAATGATGAACAGCCAATTTAGCCATCCTTTTTTTGTTTTAAGTGCAAACAAATCCATTATTCCAATACCTGAAAGCATCGTAAACCTACAACTCACATAAGCAATGATATATGATCCAACATTAATTGTTATTAGCCACAAAAGAGCAAAACCAGCCCATGCGCCAAGTTGAGGGCCTAGTATTAGTTGACCTTGCCCAATTGTTAATGATGCAACTATGGCACCAGGTCCAAAAAATAAAAAATATTTTAGATACTTCTTCAACGAAGGTTTATCTGTCAATACTTTATCTGGAGTCGGATAGGAAATCTTTTTTTCCATATTTTGTCAGTCCTCAAAAATTATCTTTTCATGTTTTTTAATTTCCATTACCGGTTTTTTTGGGCCTTTTTCTGATCTGGCTTTTCTATCATACGCTTCTAAGCCCCCTGCTTCTCTTATTATCTGGCGTCCCTTTTCTATTTGCTTCAATATGCTTATGTTTACTCTTTCCATTGAACCCGGGGCAATTATTTTAAGAAGTTTTGTTGAGCCACTGAAGCCATAGGGGATTGATTCCATAAACATCATAGTGCCAGGTATTGCAAAAAACCAGTTTCCAATTGAATCTTCACCAAACTTTGTGATTGGGATACCTGCTGCTGCCTGACGCTCAGCTTTTGGACCAACATGGGCAACAACCCATTTTCCATCGATATATGCTTCACCCTCACCTTCAAGCATAAAATATCCCATAGAATCGTACCATTTTTTAACAAGAGGATCTGCCTCAACAACAGCATCATACCAGGCTTTTATCATGTTTATAGCAAAGATTTTGTAGCGTGCTTTTATCCCAGCACTGCGGCATAATGCTATAAAAGCAGTAATTAAATGAAAGCAGGTGCCAGTACCACGTCTGAATGTTTCACCTACCTCATTCATTGGTAGAATTTCAAGAGTCATCTTCTCTTTTACAAGATGAAATGCAGCTTCGGCAAATTCTTTATCTGATTTCTTAAAAGCGCCTAATTTATTTGCGAGTGCGATAACCTCTGGATCCGAAGGATTACAATAAAGTGTAGGTCTCAAGTATTTTTCATTTGATTCATAAAATTTCATATTTTTGTTGAATTTTGGAATGTTGTATTCACGTTTGGGACGGACATAACGCTCTTCGGTGTCAGGGATAGTTCTTAATTTTTTTAATTCGCTCATGTTGAACAAAAGCGTTTTTGAAAGCGATAAAGTACCGCCCATCATCATCTTCATGTACGTTTTCTGCGGAATATATCCCTTGTCTTTCATTTCACGTAAGAAAGTCATATCATTCTTCACCTATATCTGCTGATATCATTCGTCTCAACTCTTCCGCACATCCTCTCATCTCTTTTCCAGAAGCACGTGTAACTTCTGGTTCGAGAACAGGACCTGGTCTGTCACATACTGGACAATGCTCAAGCATGCGAACACGATCACCTGAGATGATAAAGCCAGGATAACTAAACGCCCCTGCATCCAGAAAAGCAAAACGTCCATACTCATTGTATCCAACAGGTTTAAATTCATCATCTAAGACCATAGGATGGAAATAAGAAATTGGAATATGTAGATAGTGCCCCTCAGGACAATGGACCATCCAACCATTGCCCTCTACCATTCCATAGGCATCAAGACAATGTTCAGGTCTTATGCCAAGTACTTCTTCCATCTGTTTTCTAAATCTATCTACAGGCATTCTTTTATCTTCATGAACTTTCCAACCGCCGCCAGTAAGAATAGCACTTCTATCAGAAAAATCATAAGTCTTACCCTGCTCTTTTAATTTCTTTGTAACGGCGAACAAGAAAAAGGGAGCACCTGCAAAAATTATTCTGTTTTTTTGCTTATCATTTTTGTCAAGCCATTTTATTATATCGTTGATAATCTTTTTGTTCATTTTAGCTAGATATGACCTTATCATTTTTGCTTTAAACCCAGAGCCTCCCGTCATACTCATTTTGATCAATTCTGTGTTGATTTCTTTATCAATTGCTGCAGTTACATTTTTGATTACATCATAATAAACTGTGCAGACTTTCCCGGCATAAACATTTGTTTTGAATGGATTCGGCATCAGAAGGTAACCTTGACTGTCATAATCCCATGCAGGATAGGCCATTGATATCGCAAGCTTTGCGAGCGAATATTCAGAAATATTAAAGGTTCGCATATCACGTGGAATGAAGGTATGCCTTCCGCTAGTTCCACTACTATATGCAACTGCAAGACCTGCTGAATTAAAGGAATTTATTACGTCATCGAAACTAGGATTTTTTCCAGATATTTTAATGGAAGGTATGTCGCCTGTAAAAATATTTGCAAGCCAAAGAGCAAAATCTCGACCCATAGGATAATCTTTGTAGAATTCTCCTGGAATCAATGGTATCTTTTCTAGATCATCATAGTTCTTAATGTCATCAGGAGTTTTTTTCACTTCTTTACAAAAACCATGATACATCTTGTTATTTTCATATTGGTTTTTAAATTGATATTTCAATGCTTTAAACTGCAGTTTTTCCGCTTCCTTTAAAGGAATTCTAAACAAATCTTTTGGCTTGTAAACCGCATCGTCAACAGGAGTCCAATCTTTTTCTTGAGGTATGTATTTTTGAGTAAGATTTTCAAAATTCTTGAGATACTCATCAAAGCCCATGGCCAATGCTCTCATGCTCCTTGTCAAATATTTACAATATTAATTATATACCTATATATTTATACATTTAGCGATTTTTTCTTCGTCAATAAACGAAATATTGTGTTCAAACAGTAAAATTATCAAAATCAATGTTCAGTTAGTTTCAAAATTGCTTCTGCTATGTCTCCCTTTGTAGATTCCAATGCTTTTTTAGCTTCATCTTTGCTTTTGCCTGTTTGCTCTGCTACAAGATCGATATCCGCTTGAGGAATACCTTCTTCCACTTCCTTTCTTTCAACTATGCGGGGTCTGCCAGAAATTTGATATGTTTTTGTACCTTGGGCATCCATAATAGTTACTTCTGCATCATCAAAAATATATTCCTTGGTATCAGTTCTAATAATTATTTGTTCAACATTCTCAATTTCTTTGACGTTAATCCCAAGTCTCTTCATCATCTGAGCCATTTGACGCGGATTCATTCTTCCAGGCATCATAGTTACATACCTTCCAACTTGTTTCGAAGCATATATAGCTTACTTATTGTTTAACATTTTGGTATGATAACCGGGAGTGAAGTTAAGGTTCTTGACATAAATTCAGATTTTTACGGAGTTTCAACAATAAATTTAATGGAAAATGCAGGGAAAAACGTTGCAGATTTTGTTATGAATAAATTAAAGCCAAAAAAAATACTTGTATTATGTGGAACTGGAAATAATGGAGGAGACGGTCTTGTTGCTGCAAGATATTTATCAAAAAAATCTAAAGTCACAGTATTTTTAACAGGAAATCCAGAAGATATTAAAACAGATCTTTCTAAAAAGAATTTTAAGAGACTCAAAAATGTAAAAATTTACAACATAACCTCACTAGAAAAAATAGATGAATTGCTTGATGAGCACGATCTAATTATAGATTCAATGTTGGGCATAGGATTGTCTGGAGACTTAAGGGAGCCATACAAAACAATTGTTAAAAAAATCAATTCATTAAAAAATAAAACAATTGTTTCAGTTGATATTGCAACAGGTTTTGGAACAAAAACAGCAATTGAACCAGATTATACAATTACATTCCATGATCAAAAATATGGTATGAATAAGAAGAACAGCGGTGAAATTATGGTTGCCGACATTGGAATACCAAAAAAGGCTGTGGAATATGTTGGCCCTGGCGAGCTTAAGGTATATTACCCTAGACCAAAAAAAGAATCGCATAAAGGGGATAATGGGCGGCTTTTAGTTGTGGGGGGTGGACCGTATTATGGTGCACCTGCTTTGTCTAGCTTTGCAGCACAAAGAACTGGAATTGATCTGGTTTATGTTGCCACGCCAAAAAAAGTTGCTAAAGCGATTACGTCTTATTCGCCATTATTAATAAAATCAGTTCGTCTCGCAAAAGAGGTAGCTAAACTTTCTCCAACATTAATTGTTAAAGAGTTGAGAGATAAAGATATTCTTGTTTTAGCTGATGTTGAAGTTATCAAAAATCTAATTAAAAAGACTGATGCGTTACTTATTGGCCCAGGTTTGGGAGATGCTCCAGATTCTCAGAAAGCTGTAAAAGAAATTATTGAACTATTTGTAAAAAGTCAAAAGCCAATAGTAATTGATGCCGATGCTATCAAGATTGTTGGTAAAAATCACAATATAATCAAAAATTCAAAAACAGTTTTGACTCCGCACTCTGGAGAATTCAATGAACTAACAGGCGTCAAACTATCGAATAATTTGGATGAAAGAAAAAAACGTGTTAAAGAATGGGCAAAGAAACTTGGAGTTACGATTGTTCTGAAAGGGCCAATTGATATCATCAGCAATGGAATTGAAACTAAATTGAATGATATCCACAATGAGGCGATGACTGTTGGTGGAACCGGTGATGTTTTAGCAGGGATTATTGGTGCACTTTTATCAAAAGGTATT
>CAYMMP010000034.1:8911-12866 GCA_964391625.1 uncultured Thermoplasmatales archaeon
ATTGGGATTGAAAGCGAACTTCGAGGAAAAGGGCTAAGCGTAACTTCTCAAACATCAAAGATGGTTGATCGCCTGACAAAAATATGTAAAGAACACAATCCAAAGGAGATTATATTGTTGGGGGATGTAAAACATAATATTCCATCATCAACAATTAGCGAGAAGAAATATGTAACAAAATTTTTAGACTCAATAAAAGAATTTGGATTAATTCATATAATTCCTGGAAATCATGATGGCAATATCCAGAATTTTGTATCTGATGGAATAATTCTTCATTCCTCGGAGGGTTTTAAAATTGGAAACATTGGTTTTGTACATGGTCACAGATGGCCTTCTGAGGATATTTTACAAACAAAACACATTATCATGGCACATACACATCCAACAATAAGACTTACGGATCGACTTAAGCATATGAATTTTGAGCCTTGCTGGATAAAAGCGAAATTTTTAAAAGATAAATTGGAAGAAAAGTATCCTGAGTCAGCAAATCCTGAGGTATTGATAATGCCAGCGTTTAATCCTTTATGTGGTGGAATTGCTGTTAATAAAGATGGAATTACAGGGCCACTTGGAAAATTGATTAATATCTACAATTCACAGATTTATTTATTAGATGGCACATATCTAGGTAAAGTAAAAAACATTAGATAGTAAATACATATAAAACCTAAGGTTAACAAATTAATAATGAGATATACTTAAATAACTGATCTCTAATAACGGAAATCTGGAATATAATATTACACTAATGTGATGAACATGGAGTTAAATCTTTCAGAAAACTTACGAAAATATATCCTTGCATTTTTCCTAGTAGTGTTGCCGTTAATAGTTCTTGTTATTGGTCTTGCTATTAATTATATTAATGCATGGTACTATGTTCTTAGTATAACATGGTTTGGAACCGGCCTGATTTTTTATAGTGTCATAGAATAGTTTCAGCATCATAAGAAAATTCTAAATAATTCTTGTTATTGTAGTCAATAAGATGAGTTCAGTTTTTGATCTTCTAAATCCAAAAATTCAAAATTTGCTTTTGTCTAAAAATATTGTTGAGCCTACTGAACCTCAAATCAAAGCAATACCTCATATTTTAAAAAATAAAAATGTCCTTTTGATAGCGCCAACTGGTTTAGGCAAAACAGAATCGGCTCTTTTGCCAGTTTTTCATAATTTTTTAAAAAATAAAAAGCCTAGTGAAGAAAACAAAGGTATTTCAATTCTGTATATTACTCCATTAAGAGCCTTAAATAGAGATATGCTAAGGAGAACAATTGAATGGGGAAAAGAATTGGGAATAAATATTGCTGTTAGACATGGTGATACATCACAAAGCGAAAGAGCACGACAGTCTAGAAAACCCCCAGATATGCTTATAACAACTCCTGAGACATTTCAGATACTTTTTATCGGTAAAAATCTTAGAAAACATATCAGCAATGTAAAATGCGTTATTATTGATGAAATCCATGAGCTTGCAGACGATGAGAGAGGTGCTCAGCTTTCTGTTGCCATGGAGCGTTTGTATGAGTTAACTTCAGAGAAGGGACACGATTTTCAACGAATTGGTTTGTCTGCAACTGTTGGATCTCCAGATGAGGTTGGAAGATTCTTAGTCGGATGTGAAAACAACAATTTTCGAGATATTACAATTCTTGAGGTTGATGTTACCAAACTTATTGATATAAAGGTCGAACTTCCAGAAATCCGAAAGGGAGACCACTCTAAAGCTAAAAAGCTTCATATGGAACCATTTTCATTTGCTTCGCTAAGGCGATGTAAGGAGCTTATTGAAGATCATATTTCAACACTTCTATTTATCAATACTAGAGATGGTGCTGAGATTCTATCATCACGTTTCAATATATGGGCTAAAGACATACCTATAGGGGTACATCATGGATCTCTTTCCAAAATAGCTCGTATTGAAGCTGAAGATAATTTTAAGAATGGAAAGCTTAAATCTCTAATCTGTACAAGTTCTCTTGAATTAGGTATCGATGTGGGTAACACTGATTTTGTTATTCAATATAGTTCGCCTAGAGAAGTCAAACGGATTTTGCAGAGAGTTGGACGATCTGGGCACAAGATTGGTAAGACATCTAAAGGAGTAATAATTGCAACGACCCCAGAGGATTTAGCCGAGAGCATTGTAATAGCAAGAAAGGCTTTGAACGCAGAGATTGAAGTCATTAATGTGAGACAAAACCCGCTTTCAGTTTTATCTAATCAAATCATATCAATTGCACTAGAGTATGGCAGTATTGAAGCAAAGAAAATGTTTAAGATCATTAAAAGAGCGTACCCATTTTACAATCTAAAACAGACAACTTTCAGTAAGATAGTCGAGCAATTGAAAAGTCAACGTAACATCTGGGTCGATGAAAATGAGATTATCAATAAACGAAGCAACTCGAGATATTATTTTTTGGACAATATTTCAATGATTCCTGATGAGAAGACATATATGGTTGTTGATATAAGTACTAGGCGAAAAATAGGTAAACTTGATGAAAGCTTTGTTTTGGACTATGGCATTGAAGGATCAGAATTTATTCTTAAAGGCATTCCTTGGACTGTTGTAAAGCGGGAAGAAGAGGAGATATTAGTCACCCAGTCAAAAGAAATAGGAAATGTTCCTTCTTGGGCTGGCGAAGACATACCTATTCCGTTTGAGGTTGCTAGGGAAGTGGGAAAACTTAGGAGAGTTGCCTTGAGAAAGAGAACTGTTGACGATTACCCATGCGATGATAAAAGCTTTGACAAATTTACAAATCAAATAAAAAATCAGAAAAAGCAGGGGTTTGAGATTCCAGATGATAAAACTATAACTGTTGATGTTGAAGACAAGACAATAGTTATTAATGCATGCTTTGGAACCAAGGTAAATGAAACTTTGGCAAGATTGATTTCAGCTATGCTTATACAATCTCTTGGTGAGAGCATTGGTGTTAATAGTGATGCATATAGAATTAACCTTGAGATGCCTATCAGAATCCGTGGACAAAGAATCAAAGATATTCTTATGAAAACAAAACCCAAAACATTGTACTATCTTCTCAATACAATTTCAAAGAATTCCACTTTTGTTAGGGGGCAGTTGATTCACGTTGCTAGAAAATTTGGAGCTATACGAAAAGATTTTGATTCTAAAAATGTTGGAGTTAAAAAGATTTTTACACTTTTTGAAAACAATTTAATATTTGATGAGGCAATCGATAAAACAATTTGGGAACGGATGGACATTGAAAATACTGAGAGAATACTAAGAGAAATACAAGATGAAAAGATAAAGATACACATCCAGAGACTTTCACCTATCTCTCTTGCGGGTCTTGAAGCAATAAGGGGTTTAATGATACCTAAAAGAGCAGATAGGACCATCTTGCTTGCTTTAAAAAATCGATTAGAAGATACAGATATAACTCTCGTATGTACAAATTGTAATTACTATTGGGATACCAATGTAAGAAGAGCTGCAGACAGACCAAAATGTCCGAAGTGTGGAGCAATAAAAATTGCTGTATTAAGAAGGTATAATAAAGACTTAATCAAACTTCTAAAAAAGAAAGACAGAACCAAAGGGGAGAATAAAGAGGTTAAAAGAATCCATAAAAACGCGAGTCTCGTGTTAAATTACGGAAATGTAGCTTTATTGGCTCTAGTTGGCAGAGGCATAGGTCCAGATACCGCTTCACGCATTCTAAGAAAGCATAATGTATCAAAATTAAAAAAATCAGAGGAAGCACAAATTAAATTTCTTAGAGATATTTTAAGTGCCGAACTGACTTATGCTAGGACAAGGGGTTTCTGGGACAGTAATTAATGAGAAGCTTTAAAATGTAATACATTATTTAAAAATTGAATATTTAAGAATACAAAGTGGAATGTGGATGCCTCAATTCGAGAATAAAGAGATAATTGAACGTTTATTAAAATCTACAATAGG
>CAYMMP010000035.1:0-6855 GCA_964391625.1 uncultured Thermoplasmatales archaeon
GTACCGCCACTTGTTTCGTCCCCAGTGGTGTCTCCTCCGGTTTCATTTCCACCGGTGCCTTCATCTCCAGCATCTCCTGTGCCACCACCATAGTACAAATCATATGCTGGGAAATATGTATCTGGTGCCCAATCACCCCAGTGCTCTACATTTGTCGTCTGAGATATATCTGTGTATTCAAGTGAATAACCATAAATAGAATAAGAATTACCACTAGCAGTTATATTAAAAGTTACAGACCAGCTATTGGAACCTGCTTTACTCCCAGTATTTGTCTCATAAGAAATAGGATCCGCATTTAGTACAGATTCTACACCATTTGAATAATAAGCATAAGACGATGCGCTATCACTAACAAGATAAATATAGTAAATTACGTTCTGGCTGTCCACTATGCTCCCTGCTACCGTCAGTGTAACAATGGTTTGTTCTCCTGATGTAGTATAGGAAATATCTGTTATATCGATATTTGGCTTTTCACCTGTAAATTTTTCCCAGGTCCATTCTGTTCCACTTTGTTTATAGTGCCATACATCTCCTGTGCTGTCAGATGTAGCTGAACATGTTATTCCTGCCCCAAATAGGATAAAAAGTGCTCCTATTATAAGTATATATTTTCTCACCAAAACGTTTTCCTCCCTAAGTTTTTAAAAGATGAAAAACAAGAGGCCATTTAAAATTGTCGAAAAAATTATATGAAATATTTTTAGAGTATAAGTTTGATTATCAATTTAATTAAAATGAAACATGAAATAAGATTATTAGGAATTGATGATTCCCCTTTTACTTTTAATGAGAAGTACGCAAATATTATTGGTGTTGTTATGCGTGGAGGTAGCTATATTGAGGGTGTACTGCGCAATCAGATATCTATTGATGGGGGTGACGCAACATTTGTTTGTAAACAGATGATAGAGGAGACACGCCATAGAAAACAGTTAAAAGCTGTTTTACTTGATGGTGTTGCATTGGGTGGATTCAATGTTGTAGATATTGGAGAGATATACAATGATACAGATATTCCCGTTATTACTATCACAAGAGACAAACCTGATATGGCGAAGATAAAAAATGCTTTGCAAAAAAATTTTGATGATTGGAAAAATCGCTGGAGTTTGATATCAAAAGGAGAACTCTATGAAGTTGAAACACGTCACAACCCTATTTATATTAAATATGTTGGATTGTCGATAGATGAAGCAAAAGAAATAATAAAGCTTTCTACAATAAGGGGTGTCATTCCTGAGCCGATACGTGTGGCTCATCTAATAGCATCTGGTATTACAAGAGGTGAATCGTATGGGAAAGCCTAAAGCAAAAGTTGATGAAACTAAATGTCTAGCTTGTGGTGGTTGTATATCCGTTTGTCCACAAAATGCCATTTCATGGCACGGTGGTAAAGCGTTTGTCGATGATGAAAAGTGCATTAGTTGTGCTATTTGCATAAGAACATGTCCTGTTGGTGCGATTAGCGGGGAGGGTTATTAAAATGAAATATGACGTTGTAATTGTTGGATCTGGTCCTGCAGGAAGTGTTACAGGTCGTTTTGCTGCAGAGGCAGGTGCCAAAGTTCTTATTTTAGAGCGACGGCAAGAGATTGGTGCTCCTGTCTTGTGTGGCGAAGGCATTAGTAAAAAAATTGATGAATGGAAGATGCTCGAGGGAAAACGTTGGATTGCAAATAAGATGGACGGCGCTCGTATTTATTCGCCTGATAAAACTTGTGTAACTCTTTCTGCAGACATGGCAGGTAACGAAACAGGATATATTGTGTACCGTGATATTTTCGACCAGGAGCTTGCACGACAAGCGGCAAAAGCTGGTGCAAAAATCATGATGAATGCTAATGCCGTTGGTCTACTTAAAGAAAAAGATAAAATAAAAGGAGTGAAAGTTAAGCAATTTGATGAAGAATTTGAAATAGAGGCTGATGTTGTTGTTGGGGCCGATGGCGTAGAATCCAAAGTTGGGCAGTGGGCCGGCATCAATACTTGTCTCAATCCAAAGGATCTTGAAACATGTGTACAGTACACCCTAACAAACGTTGAATGCAAGGATGCATATAGTGATTTTTATCTTGGAAAAGAAATCGCTCCAGGTGGGTACATATGGGTTTTTCCTAAAGGAAAAGATACTGCAAATGTTGGCATAGGAGTTCTGGCAAGTCTTAGTGAAAGCGGGCTACCTAAGAAATTACTTGACCGCTTTATAGCAAATGATCCAAGATTGAAAGATGGTGAGCCTATTAGATTCTTGGCTGGTGCAGTGCCTGTCGCAAATCCTGTTGATACAGTTCGTGATAATCTTATTTTAGTTGGCGATTCTGCTCGCCAGGTTGATCCAATTACTGGTGGGGGCCTTACACATTGTTTGGAAGGAGGTAAAATAGCTGGTGAGGTAATTGGTAAATCTGTTGAAAAACAAGATTTCAGTCAGGAAATGCTCTCCGCTTATGACGTTGGTTGGAAAGAGGCTTTTGGTAAAAAAATAAAAAGAAATTATATGGTAAAAGAGATTATGCTTGATATGGAGGATAAAACTTTTAATATGCTTGCAGACTCATTAAAAGATTACAAGTTTGAAGAAATCAGCACAATGAGTCTTGTTGCGGCACTAGTAAAAAAACATCCAACCTTACTTATGAAATTGCGACCGCTTATGAAAGTTGCAAAGGAAACTAAGGAGTAGAAAAATGAGTATAAAGTGGGGGTTGATTTATAATTTTCATACAAAAAAAGCAGCTTCTTTAGCTAATGATGTTTATGAATTTTTAAGTAAAAAAGGCGAGGTTTTTGTTGAAAAAAGATTTGCTAAAGACCACAATGCAAAAGGACATTCTCATGAAGAAATTAACAAAAAAGCAGATATTGTTGTAACTGTTGGTGGCGATGGCACAATCCTTCGTGCTCTTGAAAAGATTGAAAAACCTATTTTTGCAATTAATTCTGGTGGCATGGGCTTTCTTTCTGAAGTTGAGTCGAAATATTATGAACATGGTTTGCAAAGAGTGGTTGATGGAAAATATAATGTTGAAGAGCGTGCTAAATTAAAAGTAATTGTAGATGGTAAGCGCCTGCCAGATGCTGCTAATGAAATTACCGTTCAAACTGCCCGCATTGCGAAGATGATTTATTTACAGATTCTTGTTGAAAATGAGCTTATAGATACCTTTGGTGGAGATGGCGTTATTGTCGCCACACCTACTGGAAGTACTAGTTATGCTCTTAGTGCTGGCGGTCCAATATTAGACCCTGCTGTTAATGCCATGGTTATTGCTCCACTTGCTCCATTCAAGCTTGCTGCCCGTCCGTGGGTTGTTCCATTAGAAAAAAAAGTTGGCATTAAGCTTCTTGCAAAAAGTAAAGAAACTAAAATTGTAATTGATGGAGAATCTCCTCAAGTTATTACACCAGATAGTGACATAGTTGTTACAGGTTCTGAGAAAAAAGCCCGTTTTGTTCGTTTTGGAGAGTCCTTTTATCAGATGGTTAGATTGAAGCTGGTGCGATAAAATATGGGATTTTTTAAAAGAAAAAAAGAACCTATTAAACCTAAAGAATGGAAAATTAAACGCAATTGTCTTGAGTTGATTCTTGAGTCTGCCAAATCCAGTTATCCAAAAGAATTTGGAGCTTTGTTGCGTGTTGATGAAGAGCACAAAGACACTATTGTCGAACTTGTTCTCCTGCCAGGCACAATCTCTGGAAATTCCCATGCAATCTTTAGACTGCATATGTTGCCAATAGATTTTAGCATCGTTGGAACCGTACACAGTCATCCTTCACCAGTTTCGCGCCCCTCTGAAGCGGATTTAGAATTGTTTAGAAAACATGGAAGGGTTCATATCATTGCTGCAAATCCTTATTCTCTGGATAGTTGGGAAGCGTATGATGGCAATGGGAATAAAATAGACATAAAGGTGATTTAAAGAGCTTATTCTATTTGAAAGATAATATTTTATAGTAAACAAATACTAACATATTTGGAGACGGATGGAAGGCTCACCAATTGATATTGTAGTATTTGCACCTTTGGCTCCATTACTAGGAGTTTTGTTATTCTGGTTCATACAGTTACTGTTTATCGAAAGTCAGAAATATTTTTTAAATAAGATTAATCGCAACCATCCGGCCTTTTGCAGATTTACTAATTTTCTTGGAATATTGTTTCAAACAATTTGCCATGCCATGGGATATACTATTACAAAAAGCGGAATTTCAGAGTTTTATATTAGTGTGAGTTATGGGCGCGTTGCACCAAAGAAGGAAAAAAAGGGAATATTTGAATGGATCTCAAATGTTTTTCTTTTTGTTGGGCCTTTTTTTATTCCAGCTTTTCTAACAGTTGTTGTTCTATATCTCTTTATTCCAAATGGCTTTTTAATTGTAATTCCTGATCAATTTATCAATCTAAAATATACATTTGGTAGCCAATTGGCAATTTTTGGTGCGAGTCTTTTCAATTTTGCAAATAGTTTTTTTTATTTTTTAACAAACCTTGATTTGTTGCATCCTGCCCATCTTGGCTTTTTATTTTTGCTTATTTTCTTAGGCCTAGGAATTAGACCGAGCCACATAGGTGAAAAAAAACCACACAAAATAGATATGATATATGAACTCAAGAATATTTGGAGTTTGATTTCTAACAAACCACTATATCTACTAATTTTGGGTTCAATTGCTTATCTTGTTTTTTATATCTCATTGTATCTAAATACGAGCATATATGTCGCAATATTTGCAGTTCTTGGATGGATTTCAATAATATCCATCATCTCGCTGTTTATCTCTCATTTAATAATATTTTTTATAAAGATATTAGATGAGATACCTGGGATTTGGAAGTATGCTCCAATTATTGTTCTCTTTTCATCGTACATAATTGCTAGGGCGTTGTTTTTCTATTTCTCAATACATGACTATGTTTACAGTACTTCTCTTTTTATAATGCTTTTTTCAACGTTTATTGCTACATTTTTATTATACAGAGCTAAAAGCGATAGATTTAAAACCATAAGAGAGATGAAGCTGTTAAAGAAGAAGACACAAGGGGATGCAGATGACCAGTGAAGATCTTTTAAAAAACGAAAAACTTGAGAAAGTTCTTTCTCCACATCCATTATCATTTATGAACTATCAGTCTCTATGTATCTTTTTGATAATATGGGGAGTGCTTGTTGGATGGCTAATCAATTTTTCAGAATGGAGAGGTTTTTTTGAATCTGAATGGATTGTTTTTATGGTTTGGGCAGTTGTTCTTTTACTTGTAGGAATCTTTGCCTCCCTTGTTGCCATCAGATGGAGCATTTTCTTTCTTTATCTAGGCGTGATAGCCAGTGGCATAGGTCTGGTGCTGTGGTTAGGATTACAAAAAGATGTTGGTATTTTTATACCAGCATATACTGTATTAATCTCAATATTGGGTTTTCTAATAGTAGAGTTGTATCGCCGCTCACATAAATATATAATTTCAAACCAGAGGCTTGTTTTTAAAGGAGGAATCATCACAAAACAGGAAAGAACTCTTAGGTATGATAAGGTATCAGATATTAGTGCAAAACAGGGAGTGTTGGGCCAGATATTTGGTTTTGGGACCATAATTCCTATTAGTCAATCCGGTTTTGGTCTCGGCGCTGATAAATCGTTTGCCGCTGGCGGTGTTCAAATCGGTGAAAAAAAGGCTAAACTTATGGGACTTTTTGGTGGTGGTAAAGAGGTTCAAACTCCAATGTCTAGGAGTTATTTTGAATTGCACGGCGTTTATCCATATAAAGAAATCAAAAAGCTAGTTGAAGAATTGGTTCAATCAAATGTTATAACCCCATATCAACAAGAACAGGTGTCATTTCAAAAACAACAAGTAGATTTACAAAAAGAGATGAGAGATCTACTTAAAACACAATCTCAAATAAATGAAGAAGGATCAACAAAAGACTCGCTTCCAACAAACAAAAAAATAAAAGAAGAGAAGATATTTGAACCAAAACAGGAAGATATACAAAGAGAAATGAGAGATTTATTAAGAATGCGTGAAGATGCTAAAAATAATGATGAGTTTCAAGATGAAAATGGCTCATAGATTAACCGACATATTTATAAAATAGATATCATTCTTGCCAAAACTATGGTTCCTAAGAGAGTTTTTTTTACAAAAGGCGTAGGAAAACACAAACATGAACTGCAATCTTTTGAACTTGCTCTTAGAAGTGCAGGTATCGAAAAGTGCAATCTTGTGAATGTATCTAGCATCGTTCCCCCAAGGTGTAAAGTAATCAGTAGAGAAAAAGGAATTGAGGCGCTTAAACCTGGCAATATTACATACTGTGTAATGTCAAGAAATGCTACTAGCGAACCTAACAGGCTTGTTGGTGCGGCGATAGGTGTTGCAGTTCCTAAAGAAAGAGACTCTTATGGCTATATTTCTGAGCATCATTGTTATGGCGAAGTTGCCCAGAGAGCTGGCGACTATGCCGAAGACCTTGCTGCTAGTATGCTTGCTACCACTCTTGGTTTAGAATTTGATCCTGACAAAGCATGGGATGAAAGAAAGCAGGAATATAAGATGAGCGGGCGTTTTGTTCGCACCCAGAGCTTTGTTCAAACAGCGAAAGGAGACAAAAATGGTCTTTGGACTACTGTCCTAGCCGCTGCTGTTTTTCTGGAAGACTAAATTATAATAATAAAGGGAAAATATTTCTAAATTTTTATTTCATATAAAAAGGTTTTATATATGTCTTAATATTACCACCCACTTGGTTTAAAGGAGATTTGACCTATGATTGAAGAATTTAATAAATGGTTTGAAGAATTAAAAATTGAAGATGTTCCATCTGTTGGTGGAAAGAATGCATCACT
>CAYMMP010000035.1:6955-12787 GCA_964391625.1 uncultured Thermoplasmatales archaeon
CAAGAAACTTACTTAAATGTTAAAGGAGAGGAAGAACTTCTAGAGAAGGTAAGAGATTGCTTTGCCTCATTGTTTACTAACAGAGCCATATCTTACCGTGTCGATAAGGGCTTTGATCATTTCAGCGTCTATCTCTCTGTCGGGATCCAAAAGATGGTTAGATCTGACTTAGCAAGCTCTGGTGTCATGTTCTCCATTGATACTGAAAGTGGTTTCCAAGATGCAGTATACATTACTGGCGCATATGGGCTTGGGGAAAATGTTGTTCAAGGTACTGTAAACCCAGATCAATTCTATGTATTTAAACCAACATTAAAGAAAGGCTTTAAACCAATTTTAGAAAAAAAATTAGGATCAAAAGAAAAACGAATGATATATAGCGATACAGGAACCACACAACAAGAGGTTAGTGAGGAAGACAAAAGAAAATTCGTAATAACTGATGATGAAATTATTACATTGGCTAAATGGGCCGTAATAATTGAAGACCATTATAAAAAACCCATGGATATCGAATGGGCGAAAGATGGTCAAACTGGGGAACTTTTTATTGTTCAAGCAAGGCCTGAGACCGTTCACTCACAAAAAGATGCAGCAGTAATGCAGACCTATGTTTTAGAAGAAAAAGGCGACATACTTGTTGAAGGGGAGGCAGTAGGAAGTAAAATCGGTCAGGGAGAAGTCAACATCATTCATGATGCTAAAGACATTGGCAAATTCCAAAAAGGACAGGTTCTTGTTACTGATATGACTGATCCTGATTGGGAGCCAATTATGAAAATTGCAGGTGCAATTGTAACAAATAGTGGTGGCCGAACATGTCATGCTGCAATTATTTCTCGCGAACTTGGGATTCCTTGTGTTATAGGTACTGGAGACGGCACTGAAAAATTACAAAATGGATCAAAAGTAACAATTGACTGTTCAGAAGGTACTGGTCGAATATATGGAGGTTTACTGAAATACAGAGTTGACGAACTAAAACTTGATAATCTGCCTGAAACTAAAACAAAGATTATGATGAATGCAGGTGTTCCAGAGAAGGCATTCCAGCAAGGGCAAATTCCAAATGACGGTGTTGGTCTTGCCCGGGAAGAATTCATAATAAATTCATATATAGGAATACATCCACTTGCATTACTTGAATATGATCAACTTAAAGAGAAAGCTACAAGCGATCCTAAGATAGCAGAAGTTATTCAAAAAATAGATGAGAGAAGCGTTGGATATGATGACAAGGTAGAGTTCTTTGTTGATACCCTTGCAAGAGGCATTTCAAAGATTGCTGCAGGCTTTTATCCAAATGATGTAATTGTAAGAATGAGTGATTTCAAAACAAACGAATATGCCAACTTGATTGGCGGATTCATGTATGAGCCCACAGAACATAACCCTATGATTGGCTGGCGAGGTGCATCAAGATATTATGATGAAAAATTCAAACCAGCATTTGGTTTAGAGTGTAGAGCACTTAAAAAAGCAAGAGATGAAATGGGCCTAACAAACATCAAGCCAATGATACCTTTCTGCAGAACACCTGACGAAGGTAGAAAAGTCATAGAAATCATGAATGAATATGGATTGAAACAAGGAGAAAATGGTCTTGAAGTATATGTGATGTGTGAAATTCCATCAAACGTTATTGTAGCAGATCAATTCGCTGATATATTTGATGGTTTTAGTATTGGATCGAATGACCTAACACAACTCACGCTAGGTCTTGATCGTGATTCTGATTTAGTATCCCATATTTTTGACGAGCGGAATGATGCAGTTAAACGATTAGTAGCACAGGTTATAGAAACTGCGCATAAACATGAGCCTCGCAGAAAGGTAGGAATATGCGGGCAAGCACCAAGCGATTTTCCAGAATTCGCTGAATTCTTAGTTGAATGTGGCATTGATAGTATTTCTTTAAACCCAGATACTGTTATCAAAACAAAACTTAAAATAGCAGAAGCTGAGAAAAGATTGACACAGACAGTAAGTACATAATTCTCTCGTCTTTTTTCTTCTTTTTATAAGATTACTTTAAAAACACAAAGTAGTTTTAGGTTTTTGACACAATGAAGTTGATACCATTATTAACTCTGGACAGTCGCAATCTTGCCGATGATCAATCGAAACTGCTAGATGATTTGACAAAAAATAATTCTGAAAAAACAATATATGTTTTAGATTTATACGGAATCAACAAAGACAAACCTAATCTCAACACATACCAAAAACTTTCAAGAGATTTTGACCCATGGATCGATAGCGGCCCCAGAACTATAGGAGATATTGTTGATAATTTTTTAGCAGGTGCAACCGCTGTAACTCTCAGAAAAGAATATTTATCAAAGATTGATGTTGCTCAAATCAGAGAGATATCAGAAAACAAGATATATATGAATTTAGACTCAAACGGTCTTGAAATTTTGAAGTATTACGACCCGGATGGTTTAGTAAATTTCAAAACAAGAGAGGAAATAGAGCACGACCTTGAATTGAATTACTTGCTAAAACAAATTGCCTCAAAAAGAGATGTTTTTTCCTATGAAAGGGATGTAAAAAACATAACATATTGGAAGCATTGCGGCATTAAAGGCCTACTGATAGATATAAACAAAATACAGGAGTTTAAAAAAATATGACTTCTGAGGAAGAAACAACCATAGCCTTTGTTTTTAAGAGAAGTGGCTTATCTGAAATCAGCTTTTCTAAGTTTTATCTTACATTATCAATGGATTTAAATTGGCTTACACCAGAAGAGGCAAAAAGGTTCACAACTCTTGCAATAAAACATGGATTACTTGTTAAAAAAGCAGATAATGTTGCTCCGAGTTTTGATATAAATATTAATATTCCTATTGGCTTTTATCCTTCTAAAGATTTTTTTAAAGAAAACAAAGTGATTGAAAAGACAGTCAAAACAAAAGGCGTTCTACAAAATATAGTAGAAAGAATAAGTAAAGAAACAAAGCTTGATGAGGAAACTATTTTAAATAAGATTAAACAAATTGGAAAAGAGAAAGGCATAACTACAGAAGTTGCAGCTTTACATTTTTGTAAGGAGAACAATATAGATTCTTCTGATTTTTTTGATGATGTTGAAAACAAAATATTTCAAAGAAAATAAAGAATAATTGGGATTAATAATACACCCATGCAATGGCTTCTACGTACACCCCATTCCACTGGCAACAGTCCAATAAATGTAGCAATAAATAGAATTAACAACCCCAACAAGCCTGTAAACAAAAAGACTAGAAGTATTATCAACGCTATTGTCAATTTTACTATCAAAGCATATGGCACATTTGCAAAATGTTTTGCAAAAACTTTACCCATTTTCAATGTTAAAAAATAAGAAAGTGTTCCTCCCAATAAAATTGCTATTAGTAAATATGCTAGATTTGTAGGCATTAATATATCAGTCCATTCACTAACAGAAATCAAGTCCATCGCAGCCAATGCCGCACCGCTTCGAGATTTTAAAATAATAAACATAACTACAACAACAAAAAAAGCACATGCAGTGTTAACTGCAGATAATGTTATAATTGTCTGTTTTTTGTCTGATTCGCCTCGGGCATTCATTGCAATAATGGTCCCGGTTGCAGATGTTATCCCAGGAATAATTGAAACAAGAATTCCACCAAAACTTCCTGTTGTAACAGATAAAATTGAAGATTTTTTTGCTTTTCTGTCTAAAACTGGATTTTCAATGATTTGTTTAGGGATTATTGGCTTCGTCATTAATGACGTTAGAAGAGTGGGGGTGCCAAAAAGACCTGCAAGTGCTGGAAACAAAACAGGAGAAGACAAACCGATTGGCGAGTCAACAGACATATCAAGAATAAGAATCCCAAAAATACCAGACAATATGAAGACAAACAAGGCAAACAGCATACCAAAAATAGATGGAAGAGCGCCTTTAAGTTTAAATGGTTCAATTCTGCCTTTCTCTGTTGCAATCATTAAGATAGATATTGCAATCAAAACAAAGAGCATGATCTCTTGCATCGTGTCATAAAAAAATAGAGGCGCCCCGATGATAAAACGAATGGGAAAAAGCAGAAGGAAACAAAATAAAATTGCACCGTAGCTCCCCATGGCTGACAGCGCCACAGCCTCATAGCCTTTGCCCTCTAATAACAATGAATGAGCAGGTAAAACAGATAAAGCAGTATCTGGATCGGGCGCACCAAGGAAAGTTGCAGGAATACAGTCGAGGAATGTATGGGCTATGGAGCACGATATTATAAAAACACAGATTAAAACTAGAATGAATTCTTTAGAAATGCCAAATTCAAAAAGAAAGTCAAAAATAGCGACAATGCTGCCAGAAAGAGAGGAGAGGATAAGTGCGACATTGTTAACATGAAGTCCTGGCAATAGGCCTGTTGCAATCCCTGTACAAACGCCAAAAATGCTAAAAAGAATTACAAGAGTTAATTGTAACAACTTTTCATCCTCCGTCCTCTAAGTCCCATAACTTGTGGGATTCGTCGCACTGCTTTAGATAATATCTAAAGTTCTTTTCATCAAAACAAAATTTTCCTGTCACGCAGATTTTTTTACCAGATTGCAAGGCAAGTTTATTTGAATTGTTGTAAAAAACCATAAGAGAAGATTTGCTGTCAAAGTCTAAAAGATAAAAGTAAGGATCGTATATTACATCAATAATTCCTGAAACATTGATATTTAAGCCAAGATATTTTGTAGGGTTGTTTGCTAATTGCCAAAGCGGGGAAGAAATGTTATTCCATTTCTCCAGAATTTCAATGCCTTGTTTAGTATCAACTATTATTTCCCAGCCCTCTTTATATTTCTGAACCTTCCCTGTCACTTGAATGATGTCCCCAAATTCAACATCTGTTTCCTCCTCAACAAATACTGTTGATGCCGCATTATTTTCTGCAATGATAATGCTCTGGCTTCCGTAGCTTGTTTTATGGTACTCTTCTACAACCCCCTGTGTTATTATTTCTTTTCCTTCATAGTTTGAAATTTTGCATAATTCTATAACTGGCGGTTGAGAGAGCATTGATAAAACATACAATATGGTGATACCGAGCACCGAGACTAACACTGAGATGTGTTTGATTTTCATTTTCTCTTGTTTTATTCTATCATTGTTTATTTAAGAATGATGTTACGAGCAGACCTACTTGATGGTTTTAAAGTTGTATTTTAATAAATATTGTTGCGGAAAAATTATAATAGTATCTTTTCTATTAGGCCGTAAACTTGAGGTCAATTTGTGGGGATTATATGAAATCAAAAGAAGTTGTGTTGAAAATAGCCGAAGCTTTTCAGCAAGATGTTGGGTACGGAAGGGCACGTATAGACAACCAGACCAGAATAAATTTAGATTTATCTATTGGAGATGTTATCGAAATAGAAGGTGCTAAAAAAACAGCTGCCGTTGTTTGGAGGGCGCACCCCACAGACGAAGGAAAAGGCATAATTCGTATTGACAATCTAACACGTAAAAATGCAGGCACAGGTCTTGGAGAACGAGTAAAAATTAGACCTGCTGAAGTGAAAGAAGGAAAAGAGATTACGCTTGCTCCATTGATTTCTAAGGGCCAACAGATTCAGTTTGGCGCAGGCATTGATGTTCTTATTAAAAAGGGTTTATTGAAAAGACCTGTTACCAAGGGCGATAGCGTTATTATCCCAGGAATTGCTTTGTTTGGCAGCTCCCTTCCTTTCATAATAATCAACACGAGCCCGAGTGGAATTATCTCCATAAGCGAGGATACAAAAATTAATGTTAAAGAAGAAGCTGCAAAAGAAATTGAGATGGAAGGGCCTCGTGTAAGCTATGAAGATATAGGTGGC
>CAYMMP010000036.1:0-12633 GCA_964391625.1 uncultured Thermoplasmatales archaeon
TGAAAATCTTTTGGTACAAAGGATTTTTTAAAAATTTTATTAGCTTCATCTTCCAAATCTTTGCCATTATTGTATCGAGGGCTGATATGTGTTAGATACAGTTCACCGACATTTGCTTCTTTAGCTATTTCTGCCGCCTGACGTGCCGTCGTGTGTCCATACTCAAATGAAACATCTTCTAGACTTGAGTCAAAGGTAGCTTCATGTATTAGAACATCTGCATCTTTTGCAAAATCAATCATTTTAGACAAGGGTATTGTATCCCCTGAAATGACGATTTTTCTTCCTTTTCTGGAAGGTCCTAACACCATATCCGGAGTGATTTTTCTACCATCCTCTAATGTTATAGTTTCACCATGCTGTAGTTTACTAAATAGTGGTCCTTCTGGAATTCCCAACTTCAAGGCTTTTGGTTTATTGAATTTTCCCGGTCTCTTTTTTTCCTCAAGAGCATAAGCTAGTGCAGGAACGCCATGTTTTACCCGGATAACATTTATTTTATATTCTTCAAAATCTAGAATATCATTTTCATCTATTTCATGAGAGATTATTTCATAATTCGGCTTAAAGTAACCTAAAGAAAGTAGCTGATCTAGAAGTTTGTTCATCCCTTTAGGCCCGTAAATATCTAGAGGAATATCTCTATCATTTAACTGCATTGTTTGAATGAGGCCGGGCAAGCCTAAAAAGTGATCTCCATGGAAATGCGTGATAAAAACTTTTGATATCTGCATATAACTAAGCTTTGATTTTTGGAATTGACGTTGTGTTCCCTCACCACAGTCAAATAAAATTATTTCACTACCCCTTTTTACAGCTACTGCAGAAACGTTGCGTTTGATAGATGGCCAACTACCACCAGTTCCAAGGAATATTATATTCATCTGAGTCATTCTATGTGGAGAATATATGATATTGTAAAAGTCTTGTGGTTATTTCTTATATACAGCAAAATAGCGTGTCAAGCTTCTGTGTGCTTTAATCTCATACACATTTAAAAGAGAAAAATATCCTTCACCCACAGAAATCATCTCAGAATTTGATAGCCCTACTACAGCCCTACCATTTTTTTTCAAAACTTCTGAGATACTCTTAAAAGCACGATCATAGAGTTTATCCATCTCTTCACCTTTGGTGGTTGTAGCTTTACCATAAGGAAAATCTGTTACAATGGCATCTACGCTATCAATGAATTTACCTATCTCGCCGATATCAGAGCAATGCAACTTATAGTTCTTAATCTTATAATGTTCCAATGTTTTTTTGCAACCATCAATCATCTTATTTTCAATATCACTACCTATAAGTTTAGCACCTATCAATCCACCTTCCAATAAAATCCCACCAGTACCACAGAAAGGATCTAACAGAATTTTACCTTTTTTCACAAGAGATAGATTCACCAATATCCGTGCTAGTTTTGGATCCAAAGAAATAGGGGAAAAAAAGGGTCGATATTGTACTTTTCGATCATCAAAAAGACTTCTGCCCGTCTCAAACAATTTAATTCCAACATAAATTCTAGAATCTGTAATTAAAGCCCTTAGTTCAATATCAGGGTTTTCAAGGTTTACATCTCGATTTTTAGTATAAACATCTGCTAATGCTTCGACAACACTTTTCGAATCAATGTTTATCGATCTATTCTTGTATTTAACTGCTATTGAACCTCTTTTCACAATTTTGTTTTTTAAAGCATTTTTTCTGATTTTCTCAGGGATGGATTCACAAGAAAACAAAAAAGCATCTACAAAAAATACAGATGATAGTCTATCTGAAACTGTCTTAATTTTTTTAATGCCAGAATTTGATTCGATTATAATTGCATTGTCATCTGAGTGAATTGGTTTATAATCTATTGCCTCTGCTTTCAAACAAGATAAAACTTCGACGTTAGGGAGTGATTCGTGATCTTTTGAAAGCTCAAATAAATATTTCATGGATGTATTAGTCTTTGTCATCTTCTTTCTTTTTACCTTTTTTCTTCATTTTTTCATCTAGTTTATCTCTGAGATCTTCAACTCCCTCAAACCATTTGTCCTTGCCCTCTTCATCTATTTCGCCAGTCAATCTGTTAATTTCATATTTTACCTCGTCTGTACCTTGAAACCAATCTGTTGTCTTCTTTTTTTCATGATCGTCTCTTTTATCCTTGTTTGTTTTAATGGGAATTACTTCTTTTACTTTATGTGGTTGTATAATTCTAATCTCCTCAATCTTATCGTTATCTCTTTCCCTGATTTTAACCATACTTTCAGGTTCGCCATATCTATTGATCTTTTCTCTCGAAGATTGTGTTTTTTCTAAACCATACTTTTGCATTGTTTTTTCTTTTGAAATTTCTTTAGCCCTAGAATAAATAGATTTTTTTTGTCTAAGATTAACAAAGATAATTGCAATTATTAGAAATATTAGAGCCAAAAAAACTATGAAATATTTATTGTTGATTATTTGTTCGATTAAATCAGGCACTGGATTGATTTGCATTTCTAATGTCGAGGTAATATATCCAGATTTACTGGCAATTATTGTAATTCTCTCTTTATTTCTTGGAGCAGTCAGATATGCTCTGCCATCTGATCCAGTTGTGTAGTTATATTCATCACCAATAACATTTTGTATTGCAACACTTACTCCTTCAACTTCAATACCATCCGAAGAATTTTCTGTAATTTTCACAGAAAATCTTTGGCCAGCATCTAAAACATACCCATTATCTGGGGTTATTACCAATCTTGGCATATCTTCAGTTGGTTGATCGTCCTGAGCCAGAACGGTAGGTAAATTTGAGAATATGTTGGAAGATAGCAAAAACACGAATAAAATTGAAATACAGATACAGCCAATTCTAAGTTTTAGACGCATTTTTCCTCTTTAACCACCTTTATTTTTCAGAGTGCCTGTTTTCTATAGATGTTTTAGGATATATTAATGTTTTTTTAAATAAATATAGCCAATCCATCAAAAAACCCTTAATTCTAGCAAAAAATATATTTTAATAACAAAACATTTATAAAATATAAAATATATTATTAAGTATAATGCGCATAGATATTTATCTAAAAAGGACAACTATTGTAAACAAAGACTTAAATATTAACAGCAACAACTTAAGACATGTAGGTGGGAAAACAGTATGACCCAAAATAAAATACTTAAGACAAATCTAATAATATTCATATTCTTAGTTAGCTTATTTTCAACATGTTTAACTGGTTCATATCCTGTTAAAGCAGGTGATGGCCTACTAGATGATAGCATAGGCGATGATATATCCGAAACACTTAACCTGTACAAACAGCTGATTATTAATGAATATAAAAACATATATGGGGAAGATCTGGTCCCAAACCCTTTTAAGTACATAGGTGTCTGGGATTACTCTGGAAACGAAACATATCTGGATGGGGATATAACATTAGAGCTTTATTTTTCTTCAACTTTACTTACTCAATTGCCTGTCGAAAGGTTTGAAGATTCTGTAAATGTAAGTGTATTCTATCTAGATGATCTTGGAAAAGTTCAAGAGATAAAAAATGCTACAAAAAAAGTAACATTGACCCCAGATATAGCAGGCGGAAGAATTCAAAAAATTACAATAAAACTAGAGAATGTAAACTATAGTTTTACTGGATACGACACATTATTTTTTGTGCTTGAAATAGATCAAAGTGAGAAAATTATCAATAATTATGTAGCAAAACAATATGAAAACAAAATAAAACCCCTTACACAAAAAATTGCTGATGCTTTAAACAATAGTAAAAATGAAACGATTAGTGAAGCTGGCGTAACCATCAAAGAAATATTAGACATATTGGATCAAGTTAACATTAACGGAGACGATGTAGGGGAACTAGCAAATGTTTTGAGATCGTCAGCATTTTATTATGGATCAGATTCATATAAATCAAAAATTAAATTTTCTACTTCAGATAACGAAGATCATAACTTATATTTCTATAATACATTTAGCGATTTCGACCCAAGTTTTAAAGTCATCAACGAAACAGAACCTGTAAGTGACAGAGATTACAGCTACCCACCAATTGTAAATCCTGCAGATCTAACATCTACAGAAGACGGAGAATGGCTAGATTGGTTGTTATTATGGATCGTATATAATACAGAAGGAGCAACTAATGAAATCAATGAAAACAAGATTGTATATTATTTACATGATGAAGACAAGATGGACGCATCAAAACCGAGTGAGAGTAATTCAGCAATTAGAAAAAAATTATCAGACTCAGCTTTAAAATGGACTGGAGATAAGATTAATAGAAATAAAATAATTAAAAATATTACAGTTAATTTATATGTACAATATTCTAAGTTATTAACACTTAGAAAACCTACAGTCAAGGTTTCAATTTATGACAATGATAAAGAGATTGCCAGTGATGAAATAAAAATAGATAGAGCAATACTTATTGAAATGCTCAAAAGAGGTCCTAATTCGCCAACAACATTTTATTTCAATTTAAATCATGAAATTTTCTATGACCACTCCCTAAGATTGGAAGTATCTGGAAATAAACCATTATTGATTTTAAAACCACTTAATTTGTTATATGATTCTGAAAAATATCCTTCATCCATGACCATTTATTATAATGAAACAGACAATATCAAAGTAGATGGAGTTACAGATAAGCTAGTGTATGCTGGTGGTAGCGCTGAATATGAGTTAACTATAGCAAGCAAATATAAAGATACTGTTACTCTTGAGGTAGATAAGAATTCTGATAAGTTTGAAGTTTATTATTATCCAAAAACTGTTTCAATTGATGAAAATAGTTCTGCAAAAATTCATGTTTTTGTTAATTCAACTGCTACTGATGACTCAGCTTACGGTGACGAAGCTGAAGTATACTTCAATGCAAGTGGCAATACAGGTTTTACCAGTAAAAAATCAAATATCAAAGTATCTGAAGACGCTGTCAAACATGGCATAGATGTAATTGTAGATGGGTGTCTAAAAATCAAACATGGCCATAATAAAACTTATACCTTTAAAATTAGAAATAGTAATACAGGGTTTATCAAAGATAGATATTCAATTAATGTTACTTCAGAGCATAACTTCAGTCTGTCATATCTTGGGTATGTAGAAACTGATACTCCTGGCAACTACTTAGACGTTTATAACGAATCTAATGGTGGCCCGGAAGCTGTTGTAAATGTCACTATTTCAGTTCCATGGTACACAGACATTAACTCTGATAAATTAACATTCATTATTAGTTCTGAACATAGTGGATATGAGTATTCTGTAACTGTAAATGTGACTACAGAGATTGAAGGGGCAAATATCTTTGAAAACATTTATCATTTGTTCGAAACAGCTGCTGACGAAATGGGACTTAACGATGCACTTGAAGGCTATGGTACATTATTCTTAATTTTCCTAATACTCTTCCTAATAATATTCTTTTTAATAATAGCGATAGTGCTTGCTAGAAGAAAATTCGTCGAACTAATCTGTTTAGACAGGATAAAAGAAATTTCTCCAGACGAAATAGCTACCTATGAAATGACTTTGCGCAATCCTTGCAAAAGAAATATGACTTATGATATTTTTATTGAAACAAAGGAGGATATGCTAGGTAACAGATGGGAAGTTTCTCTTGACAAGCAGCAAGTATACCTTGACCCAAGAAAATCGGAAATAATAATTTTAACAGTAAAGCCATCTGACTATGTTAAAGCAGATGACTGGGTTGAGGTGAAAGTTGTTACTAAACCATCAGGTATGAACAAAACAGCAGAGGTTACTACAGTCACTACAATAAAAGATCAAAAGATCAATCTAAAAATATCTGGAGTGGTTCATTGGCCGAGATATTTCAAGAAGGGCGACAAAGTAGAAACTTCATTTAAATTAACTAATAGGGGAAATGTTTCTGCTGAAAACGTCACAGTTATTTTATATGTGAATGGAGAAGAAAAGAACAGAGTGGAAAATATTACCATTCCTCGTGGCGGGTTTGCTGATATTGAAATACCTTGGATTGCTGGAAAAGGTAAAAACGAAGTTAATATAGTAGTTAAATAATACCGATTTTACACTATCAGATAGCTTTGCAGTGTTTCTTATGACCGAAGATACTAAAAAAAAGAAAGAAATAGAACAGCTTAAAGATGCTGAAAAAAAATACCAGTCATACATTGAAAAAAGAAATGAACTCAATGACATGGCTAAAGTTTTTCGTGAAGAGCGTGACATGTTAAATGAGGGTAGAAAGAAACTTAAAGAAAGCATGGACAAGGTAAAAAAAGAACGTGATGAACTAGTAAGTAAAATGAGACAACACAAAGAGATGCGTACCAGGCTCCAGGCAGAAGCAAAGAAATTAATCGAAGCAAAACGTAAGAAAAAAGGCGAAGTTTTTAGAAATCTACCATTGCGTGTAGAAGAGCTTAATGCAGATATACAGATGCTTGAATACAGACAAGAAACCGTACCTATGAGTCCACAAGAAGAGAATGAATTAATTGATAAAATACGTCATAAAAAAGAAGAATTTAAACGTACGAAGAAGCAAATGGAAAAGCAGAAACTTGTTGAAGTTGACATTTCAGACAAAGATAAAGCAATAGACGAACTTTTCAAAAAAGCAGATGAAGAGCATAAAATGGTTCAAAAATTCTACAAAGAAAGCCAGAAATTACATGAAAAATACATGAAGATGGTAAATGAATTATCAGTAAAAATTGCTGAGGCAAACAAAAAGCACGATGAATATATACAAATTAGAAATGAAGCGCAAAAAATACATGAAAAAGCTTTTGAAATGAAATCTAAAATTATCGCAATTAAAGGTGAGAGACGTAAAAAATGGAGAGAGGCGAAAGAAGCTATAAAAGAGCAAAATGTTAAAGCACGTAAGGCGGTAATGGATGAAAAGAAACTTGAAGAAATTAGAGACAAATCTGTTGATGCTTTGAAGAAAGGAGAGAAAATCTCTTTAATGTAGTTACATTTATATATTAATCTTACTTAATTTATATTTATGGGAACTTTATCAATAATTATAGCGATTTTAGTCGCAGTTATTTTGATTATCGCAGCAATAATAGCAGTATATACAAGCGGAGATGATAAAGAGTTTGTTTGTGGCATCACTATAGATAAATCAGAAGATAACGTTCAATATGAGCCCAATGTTCCAGACAATGGTCCAAATACCCCAAATAGTGGAAAAGTAAAGCATACTGTTTTTATTGAAGAAGGGACTGCGACATGGTGTGTTAATTGTCCCAATGCTGCAAAAGCCATACAGGAATTATATGAATCTGGAGATTACAACTTTTACTATGTGACTATGATAGATGATAAAAATGATGTAGCTCAAAAGCGTTTGAAAGAAGGTTATAATATCGAAGCATATCCAACACTTTTCATTGATGGGGGTTATAAAGTGATTCCAGGAGAAGACAAATCTGAATTTATTGGAGGCATAAGAGATGCAGAATCAAGAGACGTACCAGACATAGAAGTTTCTGTTAGCGTATCATACGACAATGATACAGATGAGCTAGAAACGAGCGTACTTATAGAAAATCATGAGAATTATACTTATGACGGAACACTTAGAGTATATTTAACTGAGAAAGTTTCAAGATGGGTCAATCGATTTACAACGTATGATGGCGAACTAGTACCACATCATTTCGGGTTTTTAGATTTCGTTATCAACCAAGAGATTGGTATCGGAGGCAACTCAAATGATACTTTCAAAGATAAAAGAAAGTTAAGCGAGTTTTCTGTATCTGATATTGCACCCGATGAAATAGTAGTTTTTGCTGTTGTCTTCAATTCACATTCTGTTGAAAAAGATTCTTATCCACCCACTAAAAGGACGGGGAAATTTGATGCGCATTATGCAGATGCTGCAAGCTCGGCTGAGCTAGTAGAAGGAGGGAATTCGCCACCCATAGTTGGCGTTGATTCACCAGAATTTGAAAGAGTCAATTTGTTTGGCAAACCGTTATTCCATACATATTTTGGATCAACTTATTTAATTGGAAAAACAACAATCAAGGCTACTGCCGAAGATGATAAAGAAGTAGTTAAAGTTGAATTCTACATTGATGATAAACTAGTGTATGAAGATAAAGAAGCACCTTATGAATATAGTTTTAAAAAGATTGATATGTTCAAACATCTATTCCGTAAGCATACAATCAAGATTGTAGCATATGATGAAGAAGGTAGAACTTCCTCAACTTACTTTGATGCATTCACAGTTTTATTGTAATCAGTTATTTGCCAATACTAGCCATATAGCTTCCAATATTGCCTGCAAAAGTAGCTAAAGAAGGATAAAATCCCAAACTCATTGTTCTAAAAACTCTATATGTAGCTCTGGGAAAAAAGTTAAAATGTTTAGTTATCTCTTTATATCCTTCCTCAAGTTCTTCTTTTGTCATGTTTTTTGGTTGGAAAACAACATCTTTTCTAGTATACTTTGACCAATCTTTAGTTAAAATCCGCCCTTCCACCTCCAATCTTTTAAACAATGGCGTACCTGGGTAGGGTGTTAATATCGCAAATATAGCTGCATCTAATTTCAATTTGTCTATGTGATTTAATGTAACGTCAAAAGTATCTACGGTGTCACCCTCAAAACCAAAAACAAATGTACCAACTACAGCCATATTATAATCATGCAGTTTCTTAACTGCTTTAGCATATTCTTCCACCTTATTTGTTTTCTTATGAACGTCATTTAATGATTTCTGAGAAAATGACTCGAATCCAACAGTCCATTCTATACAACCCGCCTCATAAGCAAGTTTAAGGAATTCTTCATCATTTGCAAGAATGTCGACATTTCCTTCACAAACAAATTTTTTGTTTAGTCCTTTTATCTCTGAAAAAAGACTTTTGGTATAGGATGGATCGATAGTCAAAGACGCATCATTAAAGACAAAGATTTTATGAGGTAACGAATCAATTTCTCTGGCAACCTCTTCCACAGGCCTGGTTCTGAATGTAAATCCATCTGGTATACTAGTGTACTGACAAAAATCGCATTTATAAGGACAACCATGAGTAGCTTGGACAATATCTACTAATTTTGTTGAAGAAGGCCCAATAAGATTCTGATTGAGTTTTGGTACATCTTTAGCACAATCCATTGACTTGTAGAGCAGTTTTAATTTTTTGTTTTCGAGGTCTTTAATTAGCGTTGGCCATATGTCTGTATCGCCTCCAACAATTACGCCATCTGCATGTTGCTTTGCCTCTTCAGGCAGAACAGAAGGATGATATCCTCCTAGAATTACCTTTACATTTCTTCTTCTAAATTCATCTGCAACTTTGTATGCGGTATTGGCAACTGGCGTCTTAAAAGTGATATAGACTGCATCATATTCATCATCAAAATCAAATGTTTTATTTCCATCTAAGATTTGAACAGAATGATTTTTTGGTGTCAATGCCGCCAATTGGCGCACATGAATTAAACCGATAAAAGAAAATGTTGAGATTAATGATTTTTTAAAAGAGGATAGCCATCTGCTGAGATTTAAATCGTTGAGAAGCAATAATTTCATGCGGCACCGGTACATTAATAAAATTTATAAGCTTTGTGCCACTGTAGAAACAGGAATCTTAGTTTATCTGGGGCAACCAAAACATGCAGTATTTTATGAATCCAATCTTTCTTTCAAAGGCCATTAAGAGCTATGTTTTTGACATTAATAGATTGAGAAAAATAAACAATGAAGAACTAAAAAAGTATCAAGAAAAACAAATCAAAAAAATGGTTAAGTACGCCGATAATAAAGTTGCTTTATATCATAAAAAATTTAAAGATGCAAATGTCTCAAAAGATGAAATAAATAGTATACGCGACCTAACAAAACTACCTTTTGTGACTAAAGAAGAGCTTGCTAAGGCAGATTGTAAAGATTTAGTACCTTCAAACTTGAAAGAAAAACAACTCATCAAAACTTCAACATCTGGTACATCTGGAAATCCTGCATCAATTTACGTTACATTGTCAGACATAGCCAAAGGATTATTTGGATATCTTAGAGTATTGAGAGAGCACAACATTAATTGGCGAAAGGATAAGATAGCTTTTTTATTAGATCTTCGTGAAGAAAGTGCAGAGAGAAGATACCTACCAGAAGGCATCATACCAGCATTAAAGCCCATTTTGTCTTTTGAAAACATCAAGATTTTTAGCATAAATACAAGTGTTAAGAAACTAGTTAAAGAACTAAATGAATTTCAACCCGATTTCATTGGTGGATATGTAGGAATTTTAAGTCATTTGGCTGTTTTTAAAGAAAAAAATAAGTTGAAAGATATTTCCCCAAGAGTCGTTGTGTCAAGTGGAACACATTTGAATAAGTATTTGCGGAAATTTCTCGAAGAAACGTTTAATACAAGTGTTTTTGAAGCATATGGTGCAACAGAATCCGGACCAATTGCTTTTGAATGTAAAAAGGGAAAATTCCACATACATGATGATCTTGTTCATATAGAATTAATAAAAAAGGGAAAGTCTGTATCTGATAAAGAGCCTGGTAGTTTAGTTGTTACAAAGTTATATGGTGAAGGAACTCCAATAATCAGATATACTGGAGTTAACGATATCATTTCAATCTCCAACGATACTTGTGGTTGTGGTCTAGCCGGTAGATTAATAGACAGAATCTATGGAAGAGAGAATTTTGCGATATTATTCCCAGGCGGGCGAGTTATGCTCCCATCAACCACTACAGAGGTATTGAGCAAAACATTATATGATTTAAAAACAAGGATGATCAAACGAACACAAATAGTACAGCACAAGATAAACAAAATAGAAATCGGAGTGGTTATTGATCACAGGTTTAAAGATTACTCTAAAGAAACTTTATTTTCATCGATAAAAGATAGTTTCTATGAAAAAATTGGCACAGATGTTAACGTTGACATCAAGGTAAAGGAAATAAAAAAAGTGAAAGGAGTAAATATAATTTCAAAGATTAATAAAGATAAATATAACTATGAAATATACTTATAGTTATAACGCATATTTATAGGCCATTTATATAAAAATAAATGAAAAACTTTTTATAGATAATAATTATTGTATATGTAACAATTGTTAAGCGAGGTAAAAAAATGAAAGTAACATTATGTGTTGGAGACGTATGTAATCGACCAAAATGTCCTGAAGTAGACATACAAGAAGATAGAGTGATAATTGGTGAAAAAGACAATATTTGTACTCTAACAAGAGAGCAATTTGACATATTGAAAGAAAAAATAAAACAAGGGGAGATTTAAAACTAATCTCTTTTTATAAGTATATATTTGTGGGGGTGAAGGGAAAATGAAAGTTTATTTATGTCAAGACAAAAGCAGCTGTCCCGCTGTGGAGATTATGGACAATCATGTCGTTATTGGTGAAGATGATAATATCTGTACCTTGACTCAGGAACAATTCAACATCTTAAAAGAAAAAGTAAAAAACGGCGAAATTTAAACAGAAGGAAAAGAAAAAAATCCTTCTAATTTTTTAATTAGTTACATCTTTATACTCATTATAAAGCTCTATTGCTTCATAGACATAGTTTCTTAGCTCATCCTGTCGTTCAGCATGTGTTTTTGCTTTAAGGCCATAAAGTGTTGAGTGATAAGGATCAATAAATCCATGATTATAGCCATATGTAATTATAGTAATCATAGGATTACCGCGGTCTCCAACTATATCATAAACCATTCTTGATTTAAAGAGAGGGCTATCTTCTGAAACTCGGTTTGTGTTTATGTGAATAAAGGTTACATTATTGCCATCAAAGTTGCAAGTTTGATAAAATACATCATATGGTCCAAACTCAACATCAAATACTTTGATAAGATCCTCTTCCAGTTCATCGCAACCAGGGCAGAAATCAATTCTATATGCTATTATTACAGGCCCTTTTGACAAATTTTCTAAAACAAAATCTGGATGTGGTTGTCCATTTGCTGTTTCAAATCTATAGTCCACTATTGTATTTGGTTTTAATTTAACACAACTTAGACACAATTCCTCCACTATTTTTCTCTGGACATCACCATAAACATCTGACGATATAAAAAGACCTACAAGTGCTCCTGAAAAAATGAGCAGCAGTGCTATTTGTACAGACATTATTTTTTCCATTTTAAATCCTCTTATAAGAAATAATCTTTTTAGGACATACATCAATACATTTTCCACAAAGAATACATTCTGGGTCTCGATTCATATTTGGTACGTCAATTCCCATCGGACAGGCATCCGAGCAGGCATTGCAGTGAATACATTTTTCTGTGTCAATTTCTATATGTAAAAAACTGATCTTATTGAAAGGTGCTAGTATTGCACCTATGGGACAGAAATATCTGCACCACCCGCGCTCAACAGTCAAGATTAATATAAAAAATAAAGCAAGAATTACAAGAGCCACATAGAAATAAGTATCTGGAATATATACGCCAGGATTTAAAATCATTATAGGAAATGTGCCTGTCAACATACCTACCGGACAAATATCTGTAAAAACAAAACCAATAAATATTGAAGTCAGAAACACAAAGCCAATCAATACAAAATATTTTGTATATCTTAAATATCGCTCAATTTTATGTTGACCGATTTT
>CAYMMP010000037.1:0-11046 GCA_964391625.1 uncultured Thermoplasmatales archaeon
AAAGGCAGTTAGCTACCGGATTATCTGTGTTATTATGCTTTCTATTATAACATACTTAATAACAGCTGATCTTCTTCAGATGACTTCCATTGTAGTAATTTTCCAATCTATCCAAATGTTTATTTATTATTTTCATGAACGGACATGGGAACGAATAAAATGGGGGTATTATTAACAATATAATATTGAAGCGTTATTGAATATGTTACAAAATGTTTTGTTAATATAACAAATTTTTTATGTTGGTTATGGTTTTTATTTTTGGGAGTTTTGATGAAAGTTGAATTAGATGATGTTCGATGCATAACAGATACTGCAATTACTATTAGAGGTTCACGTAGAAGGATGACTGTTCCTTCAGAAGTTGTCGGACTTCTTAAACTTAAAGATGGAGATAAGCTTCGTTGGATTGTTTTTAATGACGGTTCTATTCATATTAAAAAAGTAAAATAATATCTACTTTTTAGTAGCTTTTAAATATTAATATAAGATACGAAAACTATAATTTATAGATTAATTTCCAAAACATGTGAATAGTTAACTACTGTTAATCGGGGAATGAGGTTTTATGAGCATCACAGACTTGACTTCTATGGCGGAGTCACAAACTCAAATTAAAAAAGAAATTAATGAACGTCTTAAAAAACTTCAAGATGAGGTTTCAGAATACTGTTATCAATGTGCCAAATGCACTTCTGGTTGTGAGGCACATAAACTCTTGGAGTTAGAACCACACAAGATAGTGGCACTTTTGAAACGTGGATTAATTGACGAGATGATAAATTCAGATATCATTTGGACATGTATGAGTTGTTTTAAATGTCGTGAACGTTGTCCACAAAAAGTAGCACCTGTCGAAATTTTGTTTGCATTAAAGAATATGGCAGTTGCAAGTGGCAAGCAGATACCTGGCAATTATACAAATTGGCTCCAATCTGTTTTGTCAATAGGACTTTTACAAGATGTAAAAAGTATAAATACAAAGGATAACAAATCTGTCTCTAGAACTGATTTAGGATTACCAGAAATTTCTAAACCAACTGACCCGACCAAGTTTCAAATGATGTTGAGTAAACTTGCTGTGGAGAAGGTGTGAAAATGAAATACGCTTTGTATCCTGGTTGTGTGATGCCAACTGAGCAGTATGCTTATGAATTATCAATTAGGGAAGTTCTACCAAAATTGGGTGTTGAACTAGTAGATCTTAAGGGTTTTAGTTGTTGTGGAGGGCCTTTGAAAAGCGTAAACCAGATGATTACTTTATCCTTGGCTGCGAGGAATATCGCAATTGCAGAAAAAGAAGATTTGGACATTTTTGCCCCTTGTCCAATATGTCATCTTACATTATCAGAAGCAAAACGCATACTTGACTCTGATCCAGACATGAAAGAGCGAGTTAACAACTATCTGAAAGACGAAGGTTTAACATACACAGGTACAAGTGATATTGTTCATACAGTTGATTTATTACATGATGTTATTGGAATTGATAAGATAAAAAAGCTTGTAAAAACTCCTTTAAAAGATATTAAAATAGCTTCACATTATGGTTGTCATACTATCCGCCCTTCTGAGATTGGTCGACCTGACGATTCTGAAAATCCTGAAAAGATGGACAGGATTCTTGAGGTAATTGGCGGGAAATCTGAATATTATCCTGAAAAACTTGATTGTTGTGGTGGATTATTAAATGCAAATTTACCTGAATCTGCTTTGACTAAAACAGGTCAAAAACTACAACGTATTCAAGAACAGGGTTTTGATTTACTTGTTGATGTTTGCCCATGGGGGCATCGTCAATTTGATGCCAAACAATCAAAGGCTGGTGAGACAGTTGCGACAAAACTTGAGGTCCCTGTATTTTATCTTACACAACTTCTAGGTTTGTCTTTTGGGATATCTAAAGAGAAACTTGGTTTAAATTTGAATTTGAGTCCTGTTGAAAAGATTTCTGTTGGGGGCAAATAACAATGGGCAATAGGATAGGTGTTTTTGTTTGTCACTGTGGCATTAACATTGCTGCTACTGTTGATGTTAAAAAAGTAGCGGGATATGCAAAGACATTGGATAATGTTGTTGTTGCTAAGGACTACAAATACATGTGTTCTGCTGGCGGAGCAAAATTAATCACAGAATCTGTAAATGAATATAAGCTCGATAGTGTTGTTATTGCATGTTGCAGCCCTCGTATGCATGAGCATACATTCCGTGGTGTGGTTGAATCTGCTGGTGTTAATGCTTTTAATTTGGAGATAGCTAATATCCGCGAGCAGTGTAGTTGGGTGCACGACGATAAAGCACGTGCTACTGAAAAGGCAAAGATATTGGTTCGTGGTGCTGTTTCTAAAGCAAGACTTTTGGAGCCCCTTCAAACCTCAAAAATTAAAGTTAATTCTAATGCTTTGGTTGTTGGTGCAGGTATTGCTGGTATCCAGTCTGCTCTTGATTTAGCTGAAGAGGGACATAAGGTATACCTAGTTGAGAAAAACCCAAGCATCGGAGGCCGTATGGCTCAGTTGGATAAGACGTTCCCAACTCTTGACTGCAGTGGTTGTATTCTTACTCCTAAAATGATGGAAGCAGCAAAACATCCCAATATTGAACTTTTGACTTATTCTGAAGTTGTAAGTGTTGAAGGCAGCATTGGCAACTATTCTGTAAAGGTCAAGAAGAAAGCACGTTTTGTTGATATGGATAAATGTACTGGTTGTGGGGATTGTGTAGCAGCCTGTCGTTTGAAAGGCCGTATTTCCAATGAGTTTGATGAAGGTATCGGAAAACGTAGTGCAATTTATTTGCCGTTTCCGCAGGCAGTTCCTTTGAAATGTGTTATTGATAAGAACCACTGTCTCATGCTTACTCTTGGTAAATGTGGTACAGGTCCTCTCTGTGTTGATGCATGCGAGGCTAATGCTATTGATTTTAAACAAAAAGATGAAGAAGTCGAAATAAAAGTAGGTGCAATTGTAGTTGCAACAGGTTATGATTTATTAGATCCAACTAGCTTGTACGAGTATGGTTATGCTCATTCTAAGGACGTAATAACTACAATGCAAATGGAGAGATTGATTAGTACTTCAGGACCAACTGGAGGTGAGATACTTAGACCTTCAAATGGTGAGAAGCCAAAGAGCATTACCTATATTTTATGTGTTGGTTCTAGGGATGAAACCCAATGCACTTGGTGCTGTCGCATTGGTTGCATGAGTGCTTTGAAACATGCCTATCTTCTAAAAGAAAAGCTTGGTGATAATGTTGAGTTAAATATTTGTTACACAGATATTCGTAGTTTTGGTAAAGGGTATGAGGAATTTTATCATAAAATCCGTGGAATGAACACGAATTTCTTCCGTGGACGTCCTTCAGAGGTACATGTTTCACCTGATAAAATAACTGTTGACATTTTTGATACAACCACAAGTAAGCTTTTTGAGATTGATACCGACCTAGTGGTTCTTGTACCGGCTATTGTTCCACGTGCGGATGCTGATAATCTTGCACGGATTTTACATATTTCCCAAGGTGCTGATGGTTTCTTTTTAGAGGCTCATCCAAAATTGAGGCCTGTTGATACTACCACTGGTGGTGTATTTATTGCAGGATGCTGTCAGGGTCCAAAAGATATCCAAGATAGTGTAGCACAAGCAAGTGCTGCTGCTGCTCGTGCAGCAAATATCCTATCTAAAAAAGAGCTTGAATCGGAACCGATGATATCTGTTGTTGATGAAGATCTTTGTTCAGGTTGCGGTACATGTATTTCTGTGTGTCCTTACAATGCGATTGAGAAAGTAGAGGGAGAAGGTGGAAAAATGCTAGCAAAGGTAAATGAGGCCCTGTGTATGGGATGTGGAGCATGTGTGGCTAGCTGTCCATCTGGTGCTATGCAACAACGTGGATATAAAGATAAACAGATGATTCCAATGATTGATGAGGAGACGTCTTAAAATATCTATGCTTAATTGTGTAGCAGATATTTGACAGTATATAAAGGTTTTTTATATTCTAATCTATTATCCCTTAGCATATTGGAGGAGAGTTATAAAAATGATTAGAGAGATGTTGGCAATTATAATTGCAATTTTGGCGGTCCTCTTAAGTGTCGTAGCAATTTTATCTAATTTGGGAGTGACTCCAACAGATGTCGACGTAAATTCTGTTGGTTCGGATGAAATTAAGGCAGGAGCTGTTACCTCGGAGGAAATTTTGGATCACGCCATATTGCCAGTTGACTTGCACGATAGTATAATCAATTTCATTGTGGAGAAATTCTACATACCAAATAATGCAGTGTCAAGTGGAAATATAGTTGATAAATCGATAACGATAGATGATATCGGAGATGATGCTGTAGGTAGTAATGAAATCGTAGATTATTCGGTTAATACTAGTGATATTTCAAATGGATCAATTACAAATGATAAACTTGCAGATGATGCGATACAATGGAATGACATAAACGGCATACCAATCCAGATTTTTGCAGCAGGGTATATAAAATCAGATGGAACTGTCGAATATGGCTATAATGTATTATCTGCATATTATGATCCAGGTACTAAGTTCTATACGATAAATACTACGGGTTATGAGTTTGGAAATAGTTACATAACCGTGGTTTCTACATATGGTTCAGCAGTATCTTCTCAGGTTGCCCATAGCGTTCATGGTCCAACTATTTGGCTTTTTAACAGTACTGGTTATTACCAGCAAAGTGATTTTTACTTTGTTACTTATGGGATAAATTAAAATACTACGCTGAAGACATATGCAGAAAATATTTAGAATATGGCTAATTTGCATTTTTATACTTGCACTAATTGCATCTTTTTTAGTGGGTGTTGAATCGACTATTTTTGGTCTCCTACTACTACCATTGCTAATTGTTGTTGGAATAATTTTACTATTTAGTAGTGCCATGAAAAAATAAGAATTGATTATTGCGGATTTTCAACTTTACCCATAAAAAGAATAACATCTGTGTCTTTATGTTGTATCAAAAAAATGAATGGGTGGTTGCAGTTAAACTCAGTGAACATGGGAAGTGCAGTTAAAGCCATATGAACTGATGTAGCGGCAGCTGCTTCAGTACCTTCTTCATTAACCTCAATAAATGCTTTGTGCCTTACTTTCTCAATGAATAAGTCCTGTTTACCATCCATCCCAGAAAAATCGGCATTGGGTGTAAAGGGAATATTCATTCCCATGTTTTTCAAATGATCTTTTATGCTGTACTCTGTTTCAAGTTTAAATTTCGGGAGAAAAACCTCTACTTGAGCTTTATATAAACTATTTTTCCACTCAGTAAAGTTCTCATAGTTTATCATTTCTTCCAAAGCAGTTATATTATTTTCTTTTGGAAGTAGAATGTACATGGAAAGTTTGCCACCTTTGTACGGGAGTTCTAATATTTGTAAATCATCAGTTTCAGTATAATTCCAACTAGTATCATCATCTGAGAGGCTCATAGTTGGAACGCTGATCGTACTTCCAGATGATAGTTTAAAATCTCTATCATTGGTATCTTCAGGATCAAATTGATTCGCCCAAAGACCTTTAAAATAGATGGCATTGGTCAGAATCATAGTAAGAGCTTCGTGGATATCGCTTTCTTTGATGAGATCTTTAATCTTTCCACCAGTGTTTTCCTTAATCCAGTCATTAATCAAAGCAGCAGCATTTACTGGGTTTGAAAAATCAACTTCAGTAGCACGACCCATATAATAATCGTTAATAAAGGTAAGATACTGGCTTAAAAATTCATATCCTTTTTTTATCCAAAGGGCATTAGCAGTATTTAGAGTGTATTCCTTTTTCTGATTAAACTCATTATAAATTCTTCCAAATGAACACAAACTTATGTCGTCGTTCTGGGGAAAACCCAAAACATCATACATTTCGTTGGCAGTATCGCCTTTTGCACCCTCATATGTCATAGCTAAAGCAACAAAGATGCTATATGGGGAAAAGAAAATATTTTCATCTTCATTTGAAGAAAGTCGCTGGTATATATTGAAAGAAAAATTATTCATAAGGCTAGAAAGCGAAGCAACACTTTCTGCTGTTGCATTTGTATCGACAGCTAAAGGCTCTGCTTTAGTAGTCACGGGATTAGAATTCTGATATGTAACGCCAATAAAAACTGCAATAATTAAAACGGCTACAATTAAGATACTAACAATCCATTTTTTTTCCACTTTTTTCACCTTAAATTAAACGTAAAACAAAATAGATATTTAAATAATGGCAAAACGTTCGGAAAAAGCCAAATAAAAATTGTTTTTATTTTATATGTGAAAAAAGTTTTGTTCTAGTTTTACAATTAATTTTTAATAAAATAAAAAATTTTATAAATATTAATTATATTATATTGTTTGAGGAATAAAGAGGTGAATTGAAGAGATGTTGAAAGTAAAAATTGTTTTAATCGTATTTGTTATTGCCATACTATTATTGCCATCAACGGTAGTGGCAACTGTAGTTAATGCCGACATGAACCAAACTGAAAAAATCAAAAGCGCGATAACATTGGGTGGTTTTGATGGAAAAGATAGCGGAGGATTGGGCTTACACGATGTTGATATAAACGGCCACATGAAGTTATACACCTGTGTGTCGACATATATTGGCACTATGACTGCATGGGGATTGGTTTATAATAAATATAATTTAAAAGCTGGCAAAAGTGCAACCTTCTCAATATCAGGTCATATAAAAGGCAACATTCTGAGCCCTGGAGTTATTCTTCAATCGGTATCTATGTTACAAATAAGATTACAAATCTATAAAGGAGCATATTATAGTGACGCACATCCGTGGAAAGAAAAAATGGTGTATTATGATTACCCTGTAGATCAAGATGTATTTCTATCTGAAGAAATATCGGCAGATGAAATGATCCAGTCTGGAGAGTATTATGTTGCTTTTTGTGCGGTAGTAACATCTCAAAACATTCGTTCGAATTTTGAAACATATGCTGATTTTCAGGATGGAAATAATTGTGTCGATGCTTATAGTGCAAAGGCAGTACAAGAAGGCGACCATGAGGAAAAACCTGATCTTACATTCGATGGAATGCCCTCATGGAGTCCAAATCCACCGGAGAAAAATGATAATATAAAATTTACAGTTAATATAATAAATAGCGGGGAAGGTAAAGTAAATGTGTATTCTAATGTTGAACTTTACATCGATGGCGAAGCTAAAGACGTTGAAAATGTAGCTCCTTATGATATAAATGATGGGGTCGTTCCTATCAAACTTAGTACAAGGTGGCCAAATGATATGGACACGCATACAGTAAAAATCGTGATAGATGATACAAATGCTGTTGATGAATCAAATGAGGATAATAATGTGTGGACAAAAGGAATAGCTGCGCCTCGTAGTAGATCAATCAACAATCTCAACTTTTTTCCATTTATATCATTTTTAAAACAAGCAATATCTGTGTGAGCATCCACTGTTTATTGTTTGCTTTAATATATTTTTTATTTGTTTATTGTAGACATTGTTTTTTCTTTTTTAGGAAATAAAAAATAACGAATGTTTAATAATATTCTAAGGATCCACTCGATAATAATTAAAAAGAATAAATATGTTGCAGCAACATTAATTAAATCGGGCAACTGGTTAATCTTTACTCCTATATCCGATATTTCAAAATACGAAGGGCTTACTAGAAATACACCGAGAAGAGCAAACGGTAGCATCTTTGCTACATCTCTTGAAAGATCCTCTGTATAATATGAGCAGATTCTAATTGCTAATACAATTGCAAATGCAGTAGACAAAACAATATCCGGTCCGATATCTTTTGCTAAAAATAAAAGCATCGTTGAAAAACCTAAAAAGAAAATAATCACGACAAAAGGAAACAAAAAGAAATATTTCAAAAAACCGATGGTTTTTGAATGTTTATGCGTACTAGGTTTAAAACAATCTCTACGCGCAATGTATCTATAAAAATGATATGTGATGATTGAATAAATAGCAATTGAAATTGCTAAATACAGTACAGCAGTAAAAGCAGAAAAATTTCCACTTAAAATTTCTTCTAACGAAAAATTTGCCCTAAATTTTTCTGATACTTGTATGAGGTCCCCCCAAGCCATTTAAATAAACCTCTTCAAATCAATATAATTAAACTATACTTTGTTTATTAATATCTTTACGTAAAAATTATTGGAGGAGGGTATTGAAGATATATGCTAATGCAAGAATTTGTGGAACAGTAATGATTGGAAGCCACAAAGCCGCTTTTTTACCAATATTGTGCCAAATCAAACCTATTTCTGTATAGTCTGTTGCAACACCTGCCATAAGAAATGTGAAACTATTTCCAAAAGCCCCAGTCTGGCTATAAACCTCAAAAGCAAGTGGTGAACTGCCTTCAGAACATACTTCGATAATGGTAGCAAATAGTAAGGTTATAAAAAGTCCGATAACTGTTGGACCCATGTAATTTATAAACCAATCATGTGGAATATATGCTCGTGCAAAAGCTGCCATAAGCATTCCAACAACTAGCCACCACATAACCATTTTAGTAAGTGCCCAAGAACCCTGAAATGTTCCAACAAAAGCATCTTTTACGTTTTTCGAGTTCCACTTGAAACTTCTCCATCTTCGCCCGATATCTTGTATTATTGAAAATTCGGTTAAGACGGGACGGTCTTCACCGAGATCACAATGACTGCATTCGACCCATCCTTTCCGCTCTAGTGCTTGATAAATTAAACCAGTTGTAGTTGCAATTATGAGAGCAGAAATAACTATTAAAAAGGCTTTTGCTCCAAAGAATCCAAACAATAAAAAAGTTATTGGGAGATTTGCCCAAGGTGATGCTAGTAGAAAAGCGATAATTGCTGAGGTGCTGGCCCCCTTTTTATAAAGCTCCATTGCAATGGCAAGTATCCCATGTGAGCAAGCACTCATTAGAAATCCAAAGACTATTGAATAAATAATTGTACGTTTTCTATGGCGTGACAAATATTTTTTGATATACTCTTGTGGAATAAAATACTCGATTATCCCTCCAATGGCAAAGCCAATCAATATTGCCCACCATATCAGTATTATGTAATCTACAAATGCATCAAAAAAAGGACCAAGCTCTTCAATAAAATAGCTTAAACTTAAGAGAAGTGCAGCTACAATAAGTACAATATACAATCTTTCTTTATACCAGGGCATACCTTCTTCAGTACCGCAACTGGGACAATGCCCCCCCTCGTTAGACAGATGATACTGTTGTTCATATTTTTTAATACAATGTTCGCTACAGAAATAATGGCCATGTGCCCGTATGGTTCCTTTCATCCCACAAATTGGACAAGTTTTATCCATCTTGAAAACAGCTAAAGAGCAAAATTCATTTAATACTTTTCATCGGTATTTTCGTTAAATGTCTTTAATCGTTTGGTCTAAACCAATAAAAAGCATATTGAAAGATATATTTAAAAATATTCCAAAAAATATATTTTTATATATTTACAACAGGAGCTTGACATGTGAACTTGACAACATAAGTTTTTTAACTTTTGTTAATAAACTACTTCAATAAATATCGTCAATTGTCTTAATATTTTAAGGCAAAATTTTTAAACCCCTACTGATTAAAGTAACATCAGAGCGGATAAGCAATCTATTTTCTGAGCTTGAAGTATCCTCACCGGACTTCCTCGAAAGAGGAGTTGCTTACCCCCTCTTAATTACTCCTTTATTTTGTTATTAATTGTTTCGATAAAAGATGGAAGGCCTTCAACAGTCTTTATTATTGTGTTCTTTGCAAAAAATTCTCTGTAATATGTAATGCAGTTTACTCGTCCTTCAAGATTTCTCGTGATTGTATGGCAAAGAAAACCACCGCGTCTATCCCAATCAGTTAAAATGATAACTTCTTTGAATTTATTTGCGATGCTGTCAGAAAAGACGATAAGATTAACACCAATGTTTAGACTAATAATTTCACCAACAACACCAAGTTTTCGAAGAGCTAAAATATCCTTTTCACCCTCAACAATGATTGGAATCTTCTTATTTTCTTCTATAAGATCAGATAGAATTTTTTCAATACCCTCAAGGGATTTCTTATGATCCATTCAAAGAATCCCTCAATCTCTCCGAAACAAAATTTACAGTTGCACCTTTTATAAGAACTGTTTTTTCTCTATTGTTTCTGCCTGACAAAATATAGATGTCGCTCAAGGGCTTATCAAAAAAATCAGCAATGGTTTGTATTACTTCTTTATTTGCTTTATCTTTTTCTGCTTTAGCTTTAACGCTGATCTCTATGCAACTACGCCAGTCATTACAACCGGCAGGAAAAATTACATTGCGAGCGGCAGGCGTAACAAAAATATCAAAAATGGCACCTTCTTGGTGTTTTTTTACAATTTTCCCAATATTGCCCATACCAACTGGTGCCAATATATCTTTTATACACTTAAAAGTGTTTTTATGGCTATTTTTTCTGGTATTCGTTCCATTTTTCTTCTAGTTTTGGGTCTTTTACTGTATCGATAATATATTTAGCGTATTCTTCACCTGTTGCACCATCTGATCTGCCAGTTAATTTTACTTTCTTTTCGAATTGGCTACAGATATCTAATGCCATTTCAAGTTTTTTAGACTTTTCAGGATATCCAATATGATTCAAAAGCATTGATGCACCTTTTATTATGCTGGAAGGATCAGCGTATTTTGCTCGCCCTTCTTCAACCATTCTCGGTGCAGAGCCATGAATCGCTTCAAACATAGCATAACGTTTTCCAATATTTGCTGAGCCTGCGGTTCCGACGCCACCTTGGATTTGAGCTGCCTCATCAGTACAAATATCACCATATAGATTGGGCAACACCATTACGCGGAATTGAGATCTTCGAGCAGGATCAATAAGCTTGGCAGTCATAATGTCGATAAACCAGTCATCCCATTCTACCTCAGGATACTCTTTTGCAATTTGCTCGGCCATGTTCAGGAATTTCCCATCCGTTGTTTTAACAACGTTTGCCTTTGTTACAACAGTCACTTTGTTAATGTTATTCT
>CAYMMP010000038.1:0-10686 GCA_964391625.1 uncultured Thermoplasmatales archaeon
GATAACCAATGGGGAGAACCAAATGATGGAGAAAACGGCGGAGATGTTGATCTTTTTGCAGAAGTTTATGTTGGTAGAGCCTGTGTAGATAATACACAGGATGTAAACAACTTTGTTCAAAAAACTGTAGCCTATCTAAACATGGACACTGGTGATGAATATCTATCCAAAGTAGTATTGGCTGGAGAATTTCTTGGAGAGTATGAAACTTTAAATTTTGGCGGTGACTTAAATGATGCTTTAGTAGATGTATCTGACAGAGATGGTTTTACAACTGTTGGAATCCCGTCAGATAAATATGATATCACAAAAATATATGACAGAGATTGGCCTGGCTTTGATTCAAACAATAGTTGGGAAACAGGGTGGAGTGCGACAGATCTGTTACAACTAGTAAATAAAAATATTCATATGTTACATCATGACGGTCATTCCAATTATGTTTATAACATGAAAATGTCAAATGATTACATAAACAAGTTTACAAACACAAAACCATTCTTTGCATACTCTACTGGGTGTATGGCAGGGGGATTTGATTATTCTGATGATGATTGTTTTGCTGAATACATGACTGTGAAAACAAGCAGCGGAGCATTTGCAGGTATTTGGAATGCCAGATATGGATTTTTCTGGGCAGATCAAACAGATGGAGATGGCAGCATGTATGCCAGACAATTTTATGATGCGGTATTCGGAGAAAAAATTACAGCCCTTGGTAAAGCAAATCAAGACTCAAAGGAAGACAACCTACATCTGCTCCAAAGGTCAATGATGAGATGGACCTACTATCAACTTAATCTCTTCGGCGATCCTTCTGTTGCTTTTCATATCAGTGAGCCGCCTGAAAAACCAACAATAAACGGACCGTCTTCAGGAAATACAGGTGAAACATATCCATATACTGCTATAACAACTGAACCAAATGGGGAACAAATATACTACAAATTTAGTTGGGGGGACGGAACAGAGTCTGATTGGTTAGGCCCATTCAATTCTGGAGAAGGTGTGGAAGAAAGTCACATATGGAGCTCAAGAGGCACATTCAAGATAAAAGTCAAAGCTAAGGATATAAATGGCGAGGAAAGTGGCTGGTCAGATCCATTACCCGTATCAATCGCAAAAGGTAGAAATGTGAGAGGTCAGTTATTATTGGAGATAATAAGTCAGATATTACTAAAGATTCGAAACAGATTAAATGGTTAAATAAACCTTTAGTACAACATTAAAAAAATACATCTGGGGAGGTTAAAAATAAATGAAAAAAAGAATAATAGCTCTTACCATGGCAGCATTTTTAATAATAACTGGAACTGCAATAATTCCAAGTGCATCTATTATAAAACAACAAATCGGTAACGACAAAAATATCAATTTTTCAGAATTTAGTACAAATAAAGAGAAGGGAGAAATAAAAGTTACAACAGACAAACAAAGTTATCAAAAAGGTGAACCAATTGATATCACCATTACAAATATTGGCGAGATACCTGTAGCTGGCTATGCTCAACTAGACATCTATACTCTACCGCCGGATGGAGGGTATACCATTCTCGTATTCCGAGCAATGGCTGCTGAAATACCAGATTTATATTCTCTCAATCCTGGAGAAAGTTATACCTACACCTGGGATCAGAAAGATACGTATGAAAATCAGGTAGATGTTGGAGAGTATACAGTTTATTTTACCTTTACAATGTGTGGTGGACCGAATGCCAGAAACTATACTAATTTTATGATAAACGAGCCACCAAATCCGCCGGTTATCAAAGGTCCAACCTCTGGAGAAAGGTGGAAGACGTATACTTTTGACATTACTGTTTCTGATCCAGATGGAGATGACCTTCAAATGTTAGAGGTTGATTTCGGAGATGCAATAGCTGGGGTGATAATACCCAACTGGCACTCTGGCGACACTACACAGGTATCGCATAAGTGGAAAAGAACTGGTTCATTCCAAATCAAAGCAAGAGTCCAAGATATTCATGGCGCTTGGAGTGATTGGGGCTCATCAGAGATTAGTATTCCTAAAAGTGCTGTGCACAGGTTTTTTATTTTTGAAAAACTAGGATTTATTATTTACGACTTCTTTCAATAGTTCCCATTAATAATATACAGGACAATAGTACACGTCTGTCAAAGTCTGGAGGCACATTGATACAATTCATATTCCAAATGTCACCAACGATTTTAAATTCTTGATTTATTGTTGCCACTTTTTGACCGTTTAGTTCTAGATGCATTTCTTCAGGAACTAGTGCTCCACCTGGCATAAATTTTCTTGCTAATGCTCTTCCACCAGATGTTTCTTCTATTTTGCCGATTAATGTATTGTTAGTGTCATATACTTCATATTTGTCTTTGTAAAACGCACTTGAAGCCCATTCTCTTTTAATAGACCCAAGTTTTGTTCCGGTTTTTGAATCTATTATGGCAAAACTACCCCATGCATCCATTATTTGTTCTTGCTGTATACGGAATAGCTCATCATTCATATTTTCATCTGTATAGATTCGTATGTCTTCTTTTAACTTCAAGATTTTTTGTTTGCAAAAACCTAAAAGTTTACTGTTTACATCTTCTATCCAGTATTTGTTTCCAACAGCAAGTACCTTTTTTCTAATACGGTAAAAGTTTTGATTCCATAAACTAGTACCAGCTGCAGATTGCATTGATGGTGGTGGTCGTGAAATCGGTGGGTTTGAAGGAGTAATTGACGATTGTTGTCTGACATCATTACCACAATAAGGACAAAAGCTAGCATCGTCAGCATGTTGCCTCCCACATTTACTACAATATTTTACCATTTTCCATCTCTCCTAGAAATCATTTATTGAATATTTCTTTTCTTTAAATAATTATAGAAAGACATATCTCACCATTACATATTACAGATTTTTACAGGTGCACAAATTTTGTTAAAAAGGGCAGGAGAAATTGCAGGGATTATTAAAAATTCTAAGCAAATTCATGTTGTTACCCACATAGATGCAGATGGGTTAACAGCTGGAAGTATAGCCATACAAACATTAGAACGACTGGAAAAAGAATGCTCAATTGAGTTTGTAAAGCAACTTGATTCTTCTGTTATTGAAAGGCTAAAAAACGAGAACCATGAATTGGTATGGTTTACAGATTTGGGAAGTAGTGCTTTTTCCAACCATGATGATGTAAATATGGTTATTACAGATCATCATGAATGCCCTAAAAATTCTAATAAAGCGTTTCATCTAAATCCCCACCTCTTCAAATATGATGGAGGCTACGAAATAAGCGGAGCTGGCGTTACTTATCTTGTATCAAAAGCAATTGATAAAAAAAACATAGATCTGTCAAGTCTTGCAATTGTCGGAGCATGTGGGGATCTACAGGATAGAAGATATGGTAAACTAGTAGGTTTAAATAGAGAAATAATTTTAAAAGACAGTGAAGCTTCTGGAAACATAAAATCAAAAATAGACATAAGATATTTTGGAAGAGAAACAAAACCATTGCCTAGACTTTTACAGCACGCTAATGATCCGATTTTGCCAGGTTTAACTGGACGAGAGCAAGCTTGTATAAATTTTTTACAAGAAATCGGAATAAGAATGAAAGATGGCGATAACTGGCGAAAATGGATTGATTTAAGTAAAGATGAAAGAAAATTATTGGTTTCAAGTATCGCACAACTTCTTCTTTCAAAGGGGTTTGGACACAAGGTTACTAAGAATATTCTTGGTGAAGTTTATATTTTAACTAATGAGGTTGAAGGAACTGAAGTCCACGAAGCAAAAGAATATGCAACGCTTTTGAATTCAACAGCCCGCTATGGAATGTATGATATTGGATTGAAAGTATGCTTAGGCGATAGAAAGGAATGGTTTGAAAAGGCACGTAATCTATTATTGGGTCACAAAGCAAACATTGTTGAAGGATTGCAATTCGCCAAGGAAGAGGGGATAATCAGAAGAGAACATTTACAATTTTTTAACGCAGGTACTGGGATAAGGGACACCATAGTTGGAATCATTGCAAACATGCTTTTAAATTCTGAAGATGTAAACAGTGATTTGCCGATAATTGGCATGGTGGAAAACGAAGGAGGGGAAATAAAAATATCTGCACGTGGGACACAAAGACTTGTTGAAAACGGATTGAATCTTTCTAAAGCTTTGAAAAATGCGGCAAGTGTTGTTAACGGTGTTGGTGGAGGGCATAGTATTGCTGCCGGTGCAACAATTCCGAAAGGAAAAGAAGAAGAATTTCTAGATATTCTAGAAACTGAAATCAAAAATCAACTTTCTGGTTAAGATTTTTTATGTATTTCTATCACTTTAATATCTAGATATATTGGTTTTATGAAAGGACTACATCCATAAATAAAATCAGGATCGCTATCCCTGAGATAAGAAAGAACAGGCTCAAGTACTTCTGCTGGCATCGGATCCATTATGATAGTTTGTGTCTGATTTCTTTCAACAATTGAAGTTCTGTTAAATTCCTTATAACTCGTATTGCCTGTGTATTGATCCTGATAAGAAGTATTAATCACATCATCTGTAACATTGTTAATAGTATATGTATTGCCAGGAATTGCCCCATAAATTGTATTGTAACTCTCTTGAATGGTAGAGTTTATTTCTGGAGTGTGTGTAACTACTATAGTGCTCTCATTCATACTAGATATTGCACTAGAGTTTTCTGGGAATGTTGCAACTATCTGTTGCCCAGATGCATCCGTCGAAGTTTCACTCCATGTAAAATTCTCTCCAATTCCTGTTGCTGGTGTGGTATAAACCCAAATTAAAGTTTCATTGATTTTAGTAACAACCGAAGAATTTTTCCAAAATGGATACATGGCATCCATAGAATCTCCCACATTATAGAACTCTTGACGTAAAGTATACAGTGTTGTAGTAATATCCCCCAAATCAGCCTTGTACTCTTCTGGAATTGGCACATCTTCTTGTTTGTCAAAAACAGAATAAATTGTATTATTTACTCCAACAAGGGCAGAGAGATCTATTTTATCTCCAATCTCAGGCTCAACTCCAAAATTACCAACAGGTGTTATTGGACCAATGGTTTTTGCTTCTCCTTTTTTCATCCCTATCAAACCTTGGATTAATTCTTCAAAATAATATTGTTTTTCACCTGAAAAGTCATAAGGATTGGAATAAGAAAAGTTGTTTGAATATGTCTCAAAATCTTTTGGTGGTGCAGCTGAAGAACTATTTGTAACAAAAATTTTTAAAGTATTTTCACCTGTTTTTTTTGTAAGGTTATCGTAAGAATAAGCAAATATCCCTCCATTCTCATGCTTTCCTATGTAGTGGATATCAACACAGTCATTATATTTAATGGCCTTTCCTTCAGAAAACAGATTTTCAAAAATATCTTTATTTGTTAAAACAATAAGTGCAGATAACAGCAATATGATTATGACTACTAGCGTTATTGCTATAGTTCTTTCATTTTTCATAAAACTGCAGAATAAAGAGCCTATATAAATAACTAATCCTGTTTAGCTCTCGATACACTTTCAATAATATATCTAACCATTTTGGCAGCTATTAATGAGGTCTGGCCGGAATCATAAGGTGGACAAACCTCCATTACATCGAAGCCAACAATATTTTTTGAAAAAAGATCTATACATTCAACAATATCAAATGGCTTTAAACCAAAAGGCTCTGGAGTACTAGTTCCTGGAGCAAAACAAGGGTCAAGTACATCAATATCTAGTGTCAAATACAAAGGTTTATTCTTAAGGTAATTTTTTGTTTCGATCAATGCGTTTCTCAATCCAAATTTTTTAATATCAAAAGCAGTGATGTAAAACAAATCTTGTTTTTCTGCCTCTTTGAATTCCTCCTTCTCAGCAGAACGAATGCCTAAAACAGCTATATTACCAATACTCACATGCTCTGCAATCCGGCGAGTAGCACATGCATGATTAAACTTTTCATTCTCATAGCTGTCTCTAAAATCAATATGTGCATCGAGTGAGAGAACAGCAATATCTTTTGGAAAAGCTTTAATGATCCCAGGCGTAACAGAGTGCTCGCCGCCAATAGCAATTGGGAACTTGTTTTGCTTTAGCAATTTTTTTGAAAATTTTTCTACATTTTCAATCATCTTATTGGGTTTAAGGTTTTTAACATTAAGATCTCCATAATCGTGAAATTTAATATCCCTTAGATCAAAGTCTGTTCGGAGATTAAATGTTTCAAAATTCCAGCTGGCTTCTCTTATTGCCTTTGGACCTTCGCTAGCACCATTCCTAAAACTAGATGTTTTGTCATACGGAATTCCAAATATGACAAAATCTGCCTCATCAAAATTTGCTTCAGCATCAGCAAAATAATTTGGAAAATTCATGAAACCAAAAAAGTTTAGACTCGTGTGATTTTCTTTCTACCCAATGCGGTCAAATAGGAAATCTCTTTACCGGGTTCTATCTGTCCTTTATATTCATCAGGAATAGCCATTTCAAAAGTTTCGTAAGTTTCAAGATCCATAAGCTGAACATTGTTACCCATCAAAGATAAAACTTGTGCAGTACGCTTGTCAATAAGCGGGACATGAACTTTATGTTTCACAGGATGTACAACACTACGTTTTTGTCCGTCAAAGACGCCGATAGCCTCAATACGTGCCTTTGCCTCACCATGCTTCCCAGGTTTGGAAGTAGAGATACTCATAATTTTACAAGGCTCATTATCTATTATCATATATCTATTTACTTTAAGCGTTCTAACTTCTGCCAATTCTTTCATATTTTATTCCTCTGGTACTTTGTACACAACATCGTGTTCGCGAACCCTATCCTTAACTTTGATGCCAACATCATCGCCTGCTTTAACGCTTTCAACAGGGTTACGATCTATTTGCATACTGTCAATTTTCTGCGTAAAATCAGTATGCGCACCAACAATGTGAATAGTGTCTCCTATTTTAAGTTCACCATTATTTATTTTTATAGCAGCAACGCCAACATTAGTGAAAAAATGTTCGACCACACCAATTTTTTCTTCGACCATAAAATTACTCACCCAAAACAATAATACAGAAAGTTATACTTAAAAGATTTTAATCTCCAGACACTATTTCATATATTGCTTTTTTGCCATGTTTTTCGCAAATAAAAGCTTCCCATTTAGAATCCCATTCCATTGCATTACCACAAACAGGACAGGCTAAGCTTTCAATGATCTCCCTATGTTGCTTCGTACGAGTCTTTAAAACTTCAGCTTTAACCTTCTTTTCAGCAGCCATACAATCCATTACATGAACTACACCATCTGGTGGCAAAAATGGAGTGTTGTCTGATTTCATCTTTTGTTTTCGATATGCTTTCATTTGTTGCTTGTATTTTTCCATCATAGTTTGTCTTCGGCCCATACGTATCAACCCAAGAATTTGTAACCTGAATAATACTTTTCTTTTATAAGCCCTTTCATCATACAGGAAAAGAAATGAAAATCGAAAAGCTAGAGTTAAATCCAGGTATTATTCAAGTTCTGAAGGAGCATAAAATCAAGGAATTATATCCTCCCCAAGTAGATGCATTGCCAATTGTACTTAAAGGCGACAATCTTGTACTCTCCATCCCAACTGCCAGCGGTAAAAGCCTAGTAGCATATATTGCAATTGTTCATAAATTATTAAAAGAAGGGGGCAAAGCTCTTTATGTCGTTCCATTAAAAGCCCTTGCTAGAGAAAAGTATGAAGAGTTACAACTTTTTGAAAAATTAGGATTAAAAGTTGGGATTTCAACTGGCGATTTAGACGACTCAGACCCTCGCCTAGCTCGTTTTGATATTATTGTTTGTACTTCAGAAAAAGCAGACTCGTTATTACGTCATAAAATCACATGGATGGATAAAATAAAGGTTCTAGTGATTGATGAAATTCATCTAATACATGATTCTAGCCGTGGGCCTACTTTAGAAGTTATAATCTCACATTTTAAGGCATTAAATCCTAAAACACAAATTATTGCTTTATCTGCTACTATTAAGAATGCAACTGAACTTTCAATTTGGCTTGATGCTAAACTTGTACAATCTGATTGGAGGCCTGTTCCATTAAGAGAAGGTGTTTACCACGATCACGAGGTAAAGTTTGATGATGGAAAGATAGAGGCTATAAACGGTTCTGAAAAAAAGGCTACTGAACGACTAGTTGAAAACTCTATTACTAATGGAGGTCAAGTTTTAGTTTTTGTTAATACTCGCCGATCTACTGTTTCTCTTGCCAATAGACTTTCAAAGGTTATTGAAAGAAATCTATCCGATAAAGAGAAGAAAGATTTGACAGACCTTCTTAAGAAATTAAAGAAAGAATTACCTGAATTTACTAGTGTTGATGAGCAACTCTTCAATTGCGTCAAAGAAGGAGTTGCTTTTCATAATGCTGGTCTTTCGAGCATTCAAAGAAGATCTATCGAGCAGGGTTTTAAAAATCGTTTAATAAAGTGTATTGTAGCCACACCAACTCTTGCAGCTGGTGTAAACATCCCTGCTCAAAGAGTAATAATAAGAGATTTATGGCGTTATGACTTAAATTTTGGAATGCAACCCATTCCAACTTGGGAATATAAGCAACAAGCAGGCCGTGCTGGTCGTCCCCGTTATGATACTTTTGGTGAGGCTATCGCTATAGCAAAAAACGAACGACAGAAAGAAGAGATTTTTGACAATTATATTATGGCAGATACTGAACCAATATTTTCTAAACTCGGTAGTCAAGCAGCTCTACGTACACATTTGTTGGCTGCAATTTCCACAGGTTTTGTAAAAAACTTAGATGAAATTTATAAATTTATTGACAGTACTTTTTATGCTTATCAATCTGACACATTTGCTTTAAAAGACGAAATTGACAGCGCACTAAATTTTCTAATTGAAAGTGGTTTCGTTGAGCGCATTAATAACGACCAATTTATGCCAACTTTGTTTGGAAAACGAACCTCATCTCTGTACATTGATCCTTTGTCTGCATTACAACTAAGAAAAGCATTGGAAGAATCTTGTGGAAGAGATGTTTCATCATTGTCTTTTTTACATGCTGTTTGTTCTACGCCAGACGTTCGTTCTTTATATTTAAGAAAAAGCGACGATTGGGTTGAAGAAAAAGCTGAAAGGAAAAGTGGTGAGTTTTTACTTGAAACACCTGACATTACAAGTGACGATTACGAATGGTTTTTAAGTGATTTGAAAACTGCGTCTCTTGTTGAAGATTGGATCAATGAAATTACTGAAGATAAAATGATAAGCAGGTTTGATGTTGGACCTGGAGATATCTACAATATTGTTGAAACTGTTAAATGGCTTCTTTACGCCACAAGGGAGTTTGCTCGCATGTACAATTTTGAACGCGTTCGTGATGTCGGTGATTTGATGCTTCGTGTTCAATATGGGTGTAAAAAGGAGCTTCTCAATCTTGTATCACTTAAGGGAATTGGACGTGTTAGAGCAAGATCTTTGTTTAACGAAGGTTTTAAAACAATTAATGACCTTAGAAGAGTTCCACTTAAAAGACTTGCACAAATTAGAGGTATTGGCGAGGCTGTTGCCAAGAACATTAAAAAACAGATAGGTGAAAGCGACAAAGGGGAAGAAAAAGAGTTGACAGAATTTAGTGATTAGATGTACAAAATAATCGGAGCAAAAGGAAATATTCAGAATATCGATAATTTCTTAGATAGAATTAAAGGGTTCTCAAATAAAAATAATGTTGCGATTCAAGTTTTTAATGCAGATTTAATTTATGGAGAAAAACATTTAATTTCTGCATTTGAACATGCAAAGCGTGCAATAGAGCAAAAAACAAATACAACAAATAGCCTTGAAATGGAAATTCTCCTGTATGCTGCTGGTGAGAGACAACTTAAACTAGCAATACCAAAGATGGGTTTTAAGAAAGGGAAATCTAATCTTGCCATTATAGTTGTTAGCAAAGATAAAAAAATAGATAAAATAGTTGAAAACCTTCTATCAGAATTTAACTTAGATAGAGATGACAAATTACTTGAAGGGGATGAAAATACACTTAAAAAATTTGGTTTAAATCAGAAAGAGATAAAGACAGTGGCCAAAACTAAATACCAGGATTTAATTCTGGAAAAAGTTGCTATGGTTGATATAATTAAATAAGCCCGCATGAGGTAGTTTGGATATCCTGGAGCCCTGCGGAGGCTCCTACTCGGGTTCGAATCCCGATGCGGGCATAATTAATGATTAAGTTTATTTTCTTTGACATTTTGACAACGCAAATATAAATACTTGAATAGACAAATAGTTTATAGGATGCCTGGAAATGGAAAGTCGTCCTAAATTATTTTGGAAGTAAGATGATGAAAGAAGAGAGTCTAAATAGATTATTAGGAAAACAGTACAAAATAGTCACAAGAGAACCAGGTGATGAAAAAAATCACGTGATTATAGGCATAATTAAAGAAATTGAGTATGAGGAAGAGTTTATAATTATTGAGTCGATTTACGGCATTGGTTGTCTGAATTGGCAATCAATCATAGCAATAAAACCATGGAAACAACATAATATCTAGAAAAGGATTTAATATGATTAACATTAGATGTAGGAAATGTGGGTGGAGATTGCCTTTTTCTTCGATAGGGGCTAAAAAAGATAGTGTGCAAAATCGAGGTGAATCTACTGTCAGATGCCCCAAATGTGGTG
>CAYMMP010000039.1:0-10395 GCA_964391625.1 uncultured Thermoplasmatales archaeon
ACTTCCTGAGCTTTTTTTCGTGTTATATCAAATGCCGGATCATTGAATAAATCAACTGGTTTAGTTAACAAACCATTTCTTAATTGGAAACCTAGTGCAATGACTCTTGGTGGCCCATCGAATCTTGTACATTGAGCATCTTTTAAGGCAACAGGCATAAGTGGCCCATTATGTGATCCTCTCATCCAGCCAGATACTAGATGTCCCAATGAAAAAGCCTCTAGTACTTCTCCCAAAGCAGGTAAACCAGACTGCGCACGGACAATACCAACAGGATCGTCTTTTCCAACGTATTCTCCTGCTATCTGGTATAGTTTTTCAGTTGAAATTGCACTTACGGGTTCATTTGATGGTAATTTTGAGCTGGATTTTGGGAAAACACGTTTTATCACAAAACGTGATTTTGCACCAATAAGTGCCAGTAAGTCGTACATCTCCTCTGGTGTTTTGAGCATCACATTCTTGTGTTCTTGAATGTCCCATACCTCAAAAACAAAGCCATCATGGCATGAAGGATCGATTACAAGTCCTGCTGTGTTAAATGGATCTGCAAACATTTTAAAGATTGGAAAATTAAATGCCCCTGGCTCTGTTTTATCCATCATAAATGTCACTATAGGTTCAGCTTTCCTCTCAGTAAATTCCATTTCTGCTACACCTGGACCCATGCCTTTGATATTTCCAGAAAAAGCATCGACCAACAAATCCTGACCTGCTCCATATAACCCTAAATCACGTGCCCTTTCAGTTGCCTCACAAAATGTATCCCATGCTAAACTATGGACTTCTTTTGCATCAACACCGTTTTTATGAGTCATAACTAATTCAAGGTCATCTCCACAATGAGTTACATGAAAATCTGTAAGCAATTTTTCTCTCTTTGCATCTGTAAGTTTCTTTCTTGCAATATCTTCCAAATCAGGATGTACCAATGCATGACCTGGCCATCCCCCAACATCTGCTTTTATTATACTAAATGTAGTTTTCATTAATTTAAGCCTCCAAACAGTTTCATGGTATACAGATGTTATTTATAAATAATTTGGAGTTTAGTAAAATATATATTCAGTCCTATTTTTTAGTATAAGCAGCTGAGGAGCAAAATGACATTAAAAATATACAATTCACTTACAAGAAAAAAAGAGGAATTTACTCCTGTTGAGCAGGATAAAGTAAAAATGTATGTGTGTGGTATGACCGTTTATAGTGATGCGCATATCGGTCATGCTAGGACATATTTTGCTTTCGATGTAATACGACGATATTTTGAATACAAGGGCTATAAAGTAACCTATGTTCAAAACATAACAGATGTTGATGATAAAATCATAAATGCAGCAAATCAAGAGGGCGTAGATGCGCTTGAATACTCTCGCCGTTATACAGAGAAATGTTTAGGAGATCTAGACAATCTTGGGATAAGACGTGCAGACATCTATCCAAAAGCCTCTGAAACCATACCTGATATGATAAAGATGATACAGAAAATCATTGACAACGGATATGGATATCAAGCAGGCGGAGATGTTTATTTTTCTGTAGAGAAATTCAAAGATTACGGTAAATTATCTGGTCAAAAATTGGATGAAATGAAGGTTAGTTCATGCGCATTAACTGGTGAAAAAAAATATAATCCATTTGATTTTGCTCTATGGAAAAAAGCAAAACCTGGCGAGCCTTCATGGGATAGTCCCTGGGGTAAAGGGCGTCCTGGATGGCATATTGAATGTAGTACAATGAGCAGCAAATATCTTGGTTTGCCTTTCGACATTCATGGTGGTGGAATGGATCTTCGTTTTCCACATCATGAAAATGAAATAGCTCAGGCCGAAGCAGGAACCGGTAAAAAGTTTGCCAATTATTGGATGCACATTGGTCTTCTTACCGTCAATGGGGAAAAGATGTCGAAATCTTTGGGAAATATAATAAATGTAAAAGATTTAATCAAAAAATGGAATTCCGAAGTTGTAAGGTTTTTCTTTGCACGGGCACAATATCGCAGCCCTCCAGATTTTAGTGAAAATGCATTGAAAAATGCAGAGAAAGGTCTTGTAAGAATTTATAGATTGAAGGAAAAACTTGAAGACGATGCATCAGACTCCAAATCTAAAATTAATAAAAGTGATTTAAATCCCGAAGAAAAAAAATATTTTGAAGTTATTGAAAAATTTAAAAACGATTTTGAATCTGCTATGGATGATGATTTTAATACACCTTTGGCAGTGTCAGCTATTTTTGATTTTGTAAACAACAGCAATAAATTTTTAGATAAAAATACAAATCCAAATAAGAATCTGTGCAGATATGCATTAGATACGTTAACCGCGCTTGGCAATATCCTAACTTTGTTCCAATCAAAAAAAGCAGATAATGTCTTTGATAAAGATTTAATTAAACAATTACAAAAACTAATTGGAAATTATGAAAAAAATACAGAAGGAAAAAGTGCTGAAGAGCTGCTAGATATAGTTTTAAAATTCAGAGAAGATGCTCGTAGTAAAAAGGATTGGAATACCGCCGACAAGATTAGAGATGAATTAGACAAATTAGGTTTTGAGATACAGGACACTGCTGAAGGTCCTGTTTGGAGAAAAAAATAGTATGATGAAGGTTCTTGTTGGATTTGATGGGTCTGAAGGTTCTGAACATGCTTTAAACCGGGCAATAACTCTTGTTGACGAATATGGTGAACTTATTTTATTAGCCGTTATTCCAGGCATAGATGATAAAATTTTTGTAGATAGCAAGATTCATCAAAGACTAAAAGAAAAAGCTAAAAATCTAATTGATGAAACACTTTTTGATCTAGGGAAACATGATTTTGATATTACAGGAATGATAAAAGAAGGAGATCCTGCATCAATAATAATTGATGTATCAAATGACTTAAGAGTGGACCTAATAGTTTTAGGAAGTAAAGGCTCAAGTGAGTTAGGCAACTATCCTCTTGGAAGTGTTGCAAATAAAGTAGTTCAATATGCTGCTAAACCTGTAATGGTAGTTAGATAAAGTTACTTTTTAAAACAAATTATTCTAATTTTTGTTATTTTAATAACGATATCTTAATAAGGTATAATATACATATTAATGGATATAAATAACAAATATAGAAAAATAACAGAACAATAAAATGTTATCATTATAACTATAAAATCCTCCAAAAGGGCGTGATATCTTGAAAGAGACAAAGATAGTACTAGATGAAAATGAAATACCAAAAAAATGGTACAACATACAAGCTGATCTGAAGACGCCATTAGATCCACCGTTAAATCCACAGACAAAACAACCTATTGGTCCAGATGACCTCAAGGCAATATTTCCAATGGGTTTGATAAAGCAAGAAGTCAGTCAAGACAGATACATAGATATACCTGAAGAAGTGAGAGACATCTACAGATTATGGAGGCCAAGCCCATTAATTAGGGCAAAAAGATTAGAAAAATATCTCAAAACACCAGCTCAAATCTACTACAAATGGGAAGGTGTAAGCCCGCCAGGGAGCCATAAACCGAACAGTGCTGTAGCTCAGGCGTACTACAACATGAAAGAAGGAGTAGAAAGTCTTGTAACAGAAACTGGTGCAGGGCAATGGGGATCTGCCCTTGCTTTTGCAACTCAATTATTTAAGTTAAAGTGCAGAATCTACATGGTAAAATGCTCCTATGAACAAAAACCATACAGACGTATTTTAATGGAAAATTGGGGAGCAGAAGTTTACCCAAGCCCAACAAATCTTACAAAATCTGGACGAGCAATGCTTGAAAAAAATCCAGAAACATCGGGAAGTTTGGGAATGGCAATAAGCGAAGCGGTGGAAGATGCTGCAACACATGACAATACAAATTATGCTTTAGGTTCTGTTCTAAACCATGTAGTATTGCATCAGACAATTATTGGAATGGAGATGAAGAAGCAGTTTGAAAAAATTGATAAATATCCAGACATAATAATTGGATGTGTTGGCGGTGGAAGCAATTTCTCAGGGGCATGTTTTCCATTTGTCAGAGACAAGATTATTGGTAAAAAACCTGATTTGAAGATAATCTCGGTTGAGCCTCTTGCATGTCCAACCCTAACAAAAGGTGAGTATCGCTATGATTTTGGGGACAGCGTTGGCCTAACACCTCTTCTCAAAATGCATACACTAGGTCACAACTTTATACCTGCTGCAATTCATGCAGGCGGTCTAAGATATCATGGCGACTCCCCTTTGCTTTGTAAACTAACAAAAGAAGGGTACATGGAAGCAGTAGCATATTATCAAAATGAAGTGTTCGAAGCTGCTGAATTATTTGCCAGAACTGAGGGGTTTGTTGTTGCACCAGAATCTGCGCATGCTGTAAAGGCAGCAATAGACTACGCCAAAATTTGTAAACACACAGGTGAGAAAAAGATAATTGTGTTTGCAAACAGCGGACATGGGTACTTTGATCTAAGCGCGTACGATGCTTATCATAACAAGAAACTTGTAGATTACAACCATCCTAAAAAAGATATTAAGAAATCCTTAGCAGAGCTGCCTAAAATATAATTAAAAAAGGGATTATTTCCCTCTGCTTTTATTTGCACGTATGCTCGGCCTTACTTTTTCTGCACCACGACCTTTCTTATGTAATCCACGTCCTCTACGACCAGCACTAGTTTTTCCACGTAGTACTCGCCTCTTGTGTGATGTATCGGTAATCCAATTTATCTTTGGATCATTCATTATCGAAGGGTGAACAGGATCGACTAGTATAACTTCATAAAAATGATTTTTACCGTCCTCTCCAACCCAATAAGAGTTTAATACTTCCATGTTAGGATACCGTTTAGCTGTTCTTTCTTCTGCAAGTCTTTGTGTACTTTTACCCATTGTAATTTTGCTAATACCTTTGGCTGCTGGTTTACGACCGCCTTTAATCTTATGTTTACGTAACCCCCCACGTCGTACTCTAGCTCTAACAACTATATAACCTTGCTTTGCCTTATATCCAAGTGATCGTGCACGGTCAATTCTTAATGGCTTATCTACTCTAGAGAAATTTTCTTCTTTTCTCCACTCAATTAAACGTTTTTGTTGCGGTGACTGATATGAATCATCAGGTTTTTTCCATTGATCTCCGACATGATCATACATGCTTTTTACCATAGTATAAACACCTGTCCATATGGGTTAGGTAGAGGCATAGGAAGTGAATTCTTTATTTAAAACTTTTGTCACTAAATTTCTATTTTTTTAATATCCTTGGAATAACTATTAATTAATAATTTTTGTTATTACAATAATTATATTCCTTTTTTTAATTCAATATAAAAAAATGTAGTTGATACTTACATATTAATTATTTTTGTTAAAATAATAACATAAGTCTTATATCATATAAACTATAAAATTTATATATAAAAAGGGTGTGAAAATGAAAGAAGAGGTGAAGAAAAAAATATATGGTTTAATGCTGGTTTTGACGTTATTCCTTTCAATTTTTGCTATTGTTTCAGCACAGTATGATATAAAAGTCATTAAAAATGTAGATGCAAAGGAAGAGGAGGAGTTGATAGTAAAAATTTATGCAGATAAAGTATCAGGGGTGTGCCCACATACTGTTGAATTTAAATCTTTAATTTTAGATGAAAAAGAAGTAAAAGAGTTATATTGGGATTTTGGTGATGGTGAAATTTCAAATGAAAAAAATCCTAAACATATTTATGACGAGGTTGGCAACTATCTCTGCAAATTAATTGTAACTGACAAGAATGGAAAAACAAAAACAGATTTTCTAAATATCTCTGTTTCAAAAAACAATCCCCCGATGGTGAAAATTGTAACAGATAAAACAACAGGGTTTAGACCAGAAACAATACATTTTGATGCTAATGTTTTTGATGCAGAAGGAGACGACATGACCTATGAATGGGAAATAAAATATCCACCATTTTTTTCTTATGAAAGAGTTGAAACTTACAACCAAAAAAATTTTTCAGTTAGATTTTGGAGGTATGGTATGTATGTTGCAACCTTAACTGTTACAGACGAAGCAGGGAACTCAGTTACAGAATATCTAAGAATAGACATTAAACCAAGTAAAATCGAGGTTTCAATTAATAGCATGTTATACACTTTAACAACTTTACAAACAGCAGCAAATATAATCAAAAAAATTGCAGATGCCTTTAAGTAAATTATTAATCCAATAATTTTTTAAACATTCTTTAATTCTAACGCTCAATCAACGGGGACAGATTATGGACTATAAATTCAATGATAAAATCGAAACAATGCCAAGAAATAAGATCAAAGAACTTCAACTTAAAAATCTTAAAAAGACTGTAAAGCAGGTGTATGAAAATGTTCCTTTTTATCAGAAGAAATTTAGAGAATTGAATATAAGACCTGAGGACATCAAAACTCTTGATGATATTCGTAAACTTCCTTTGACAACAAAGAATGATCTAAGGGATAACGCACCTTTTGGAATGATGGCTACTTCTTTAGATAAATGTATCGAGTTGCATGCTTCTTCTGGAACTACGGGAACTCCTGTTACTGTATGCTACACACCAAATGATATCGAAGTTTGGTCAGAGGTTATGGCAAGATGTCTTTCAATGTCAGGTTTAACCAAGAAAGATGTCTTTCAAAATCCAATTCCATATGGCACATTTACTGGTGCCTTTGGATTTCATTATGGTGCTCAGAAGGTCGGTGCACTTGTAATTCCATCAGGGATGGGGCAATCTGAAAGACAAATTAAATTAATGGAATATTATGGCACTACGTTTATCTCTGGAGTTGCGTCTTATGCTATGAGATTATCGCAAGTCGCATTGGATATGGGAATTGATACTAAGAAACTAAAAGTTAGAAACGGTCTTTTTGGAGCTGAAATGTTCACACCTGGTTTAAAGAAACGTATAATGGATATCTGGGATATGGACGTACATGACATCTATGGTTTAACAGAAATGTGCGGCCCTGGCGTCTCAACTGATTGTGACCAGCATGATGGATTACATCTCTGGGAAGATCATTTTCTTATAGAAATTCTTGATCCAGTCACACTAGAACCAGTTGGCCCTGAGGAAGAGGGAGAGGTTGTACTTACCACCCTTACAAAAGAAGGTATGCCATTACTACGTTATAGAACTAGAGATATCGCAAAGCTATACGACCAAAAGGTCTGTGAATGCGGCAGAACACATGTAAAACATACTCCAATAAAAGGCAGATCTGATGATATGATAATTATTCGCGGAACAAACATATACCCTGGGCAAATAGAATCTGTATTAATGAAGCATAATGAGGTTGGTGGAAATTGGAGGATGGTTCTTACAACCGAAGACGACGTTGATCAGCTTACTGTAGAAGTTGAAAGTAAAACTGTTTTAAGCCAAGTAGAGCAAATAGCTCTTGAAGAAAAATTGAAAAACGAGATTAAATCGGTAATCGTTTTTACACCAAGGGTAACTGTTTTACCTCCGAATGGCATTCCACAAGAGGGTTTAAAAGCAAAACGTGTTTTGGATAACAGGAAAAAGGGATAGAATATGGATAAAACTCTTAATCGAAAAGGACCACTTGCTGAAAATGAAGTTAAAGATCTGTTGAAATCCTATGGAATTAAAACTACAAAATATAAATTAGTAAACGAGATTGAAGATTTAGACAATCTGGATTTAAAATTCCCAGTGGCTCTAAAGGTTTGCAGTAACAAGATTTTACATAAAACCGATGTTGGTGGTGTTAAGTTAAATATCAAAGATATGAATGAACTTAAAACTAATTTTAAACAATTTAAAAAGAAGTTTCCAAAGGAGAATCTTTTGGTAGATCAGATGGTTGAAAAAGGTGTTGAAATTATAATTGGTTTGGTCCAGGATCCAACATTTGGCCTTAGCATAATGTGTGGCATTGGTGGAATATATACTGAGCTTTACAAAGATGTATCTTTCCGTGTCGTCCCAATTGATGATTATGATGCAAGAGAGATGATTGAAGAAATTAAAGGTAAAAAATTGTTAGAAGGTTTTCGAAATATCCCTGCAAATAAAGAAGTAGTAGTTGACCTACTTAAAAAAACTTCAAAGATTGGTGAAAAACTAATGGACCGTATAGACCAGATGGATCTCAATCCTGTCTTTGTGTATAAAAATGATTATTGTGTAGTTGACGCTAAATTGATTTTAAAATAAAGGTTGTGTAATAATGACAGATTATAAGATAAAAGACATAAAGCTTGCAGATTTTGGACGCAAAGAATTAGACATTGCCGAAACTGAAATGCCAGGTTTGATGGCAGTTAGAAAGAAATATGGTCCTAAAAAACCTTTGAAAGGAGCTCGAATAACAGGCAGTTTGCATATGACCATTCAAACAGCTGTACTTATTGAGACATTAACTGAGCTTGGTGCAGACATTCGCTGGGCCAGTTGCAACATCTATTCAACTCAAGACCATGCCGCAGCAGCCATTGCAAAAAAAGGCGTTCCTGTCTTTGCTTGGAAAGGTGAAACTCTAAAGGATTATTGGTGGTGCACACAAAAGGCATTAGATTTTGGAAATGGAAAAGGACCCAATCTAATAGTTGATGATGGTGGCGATGCAACGCTAATGATTCACAAGGGATATGAGGTTGAGGAAAATCCAAGTCTTTTAGACAAAGATTACAGCAATGAGGGTGAAGATTTCCGTGAGCTTATGGCCCGTCTTAAAGAGATCTATAAAAAAGATCCAAAGTATTGGCACAAGATAGTTAAAGATATTAGAGGAGTATCTGAAGAAACTACTACTGGCGTTCATAGACTATATCAAATGATGGAAAAAGGAAATCTGTTATTCCCTGCATTTAATGTAAACGATTCTGTTACAAAATCAAAGTTCGATAATTTATATGGTTGTCGCGAGAGCTTAGCAGATGGAATTAAACGTGGCACAGATGTAATGGTTGCAGGGAAGATTGTTGTTGTTTGCGGTTATGGAGATGTTGGCAAGGGCTGTGCTCAATCAATGAGTGGTTTTGGAGCCAGAGTTATTGTTACTGAGATTGATCCAATATGCGCACTACAAGCAGCTATGGAAGGTTACGAAGTTAAAACATTAGAGGATGCTGTTGACTATGCAGATATTTTTGTAACCACAACAGGTAACTGCGACATTATTAGAATTGAGCACATGGAAAAGATGAAAGATGGCGCAATTGTTTGTAATATAGGACATTTTGACAATGAAATTCAGGTTGAAAAATTAGAAAAGTATCCAGGAATCAAAGAAGTAAATATTAAACCACAGGTTGACAAGTTCATTTTCCCTGACGGGCATTCAATTATACTTCTTTCAAGGGGTCGTCTTGTTAATCTCGGCAATGCTACTGGCCATCCAAGCTTTGTGATGAGCAATAGTTTTACTAACCAGGTTTTAGCGCAGATAGAGTTATGGAATAAAAAACACAAAGTTGGAGTTTATATGCTTCCAAAGATCCTTGACGAAGAGGTTGCAAGACTCCATCTAGATAAGCTAGGAGTTAAACTTACAAAATTAACAAAGAAGCAAGCAGATTATATCGGAGTTAAAGTAGAAGGACCTTACAAATCTGAGTATTATAGATATTAGGTAAAATCACATGATTACTTTAATTGGTACAGGACATGTATTTGATCTTTCAAAAGCACTTTTAGATATTTTTGAGGAAAAACAACCTGAGTTACTTTGTGTAGAATTAGACAAACAGAGATATAATGCCTTAATGCTAAAGCAATCTAATCCAGAAAAATATGAGGAGCAAAGTAAAAATCTGCCTATAATTTACAAATTGCTTGCAAGATTTCAGAACAACATGGCAGAAGAATACGGTGTGCAGGCAGGGGATGAGATGCTTACCACCATACAATATGCTCAGAGTCACCAGTTACCTTTGGCTTTTATTGACATGAATGCCCAGCGTTTGTTTACGAAAATGTTGAAATCTATGACCTTTGGAGAGAAGATAAAAATGTTTTTCTCAGGCTTTGCAGGTTTTTTTGTTAGTAAGAAACGTGTTGAAAAAGAGCTTGATAAACTTGAGGATAACTTTGATGCATATATGAATGAAATAGGTAAAAAATTCCCAACAATAAAAAGGGTTCTTGTTGATGAGCGTAATCAACATATGGTGCAACAATTAGCTTTAGCCGGCGAGCAATACGATAAGATTATTGCAGTTGTTGGGGACGGTCATGTTCCTGGGCTATCAGAACTATTGAAGAAAAAAGAAATAGAATTTGAAACGGTAAGGCTAAATGAAATAAGAAATAAAAAAGTTAAATCTGATGATCCTTCAGTCGCTTCCTTTAGCACAAATTATGAAGATGTAAATTAATTGGGCCTGTAGCCTAGACTGGATAGGGCGACAGCCTCCTAAGCTGTAGATCGCG
>CAYMMP010000040.1:0-10168 GCA_964391625.1 uncultured Thermoplasmatales archaeon
AAAATAAACAAAAATTTCTTTTTTCATATTAGATTCCGCGGATTTTATTCATATGCGTGATTCTCTTTTGAATTAATTCTGGTGTGCCTATATCGTGTCTTATGAAAATATGATCTCCCTTAACATACTTTAGTGCTTGTTCACATATATTTTCTGCTTGAGAAAGGTCATCTGATATTCCAACAACTGCAAGAGATCTAGAGGATGTAGTAGTTACAAAGTCATTTTCTTTATTTACTGATGCATAGAACAATTCTGAACCAATGTTTTTTATGTTGTCTTCACTAACATATATCTTCTCGCCAATCATACTCTTGATACCATATCCTTCTGGCACAACATATTTACAAACAGTCGATTTCTTTTTCATTTTAAGTTTTTTATCGCTAAGATTTCCTTCCACCATTGCCTTACATATTTCTCCAAAATCTGTTTCAAGCAGAGGTAAAACATTCATAGCTTCTGGGTCGCCAAACCTGGCATTGATCTCAATTATTTTAGGCCCATCTGCTGTAAGCATAAATTGGCCGTATATTGGACCAACATATCTACAGCCTTCTTTGTCTAGAGCCTCAACAATTTTCTGCAATATGGCTGCTCCTTCCTCATAATCTGATTTTGTTAAAAACGGCAACAAACCATCTTCACAGGAATAAGATCCCATGCCCCCAGTATTTCCACAAATAGCAATTCTATTATTCCTCCTAACAACTAAAAAACCAGTTGAGACAGTTACACATCCAATTAAATCGCTATAATCAACAGAATCTACGCCGTATTTTCTAATAGAGGTCTTGTTCCTTTTTTTCATTTCTATCGAGTAGACTGGAGAAGCTCTATATCTCTTTTTATTTAGTGGGTTAATCATTGTTTTTCTTTTATCTACGGTTATTATTCCGGCATAATCTAGTTTTATAATCATTTCTTGAATATCGTCTATTAATCTTTTTGAGCTACTGCAGAATCTCATTTTACCGTGATGTATATCGCCATCGCCCAAATTGAAAGATTTAAGAAAATCAAGTATAATGTTTTTCTTTGCATTTTTGACATAATCAGGTATGTATTTTTTATGTGAAGTTCCGAACTTTTCCAGATAAGTGCCTAGTTGTGTTGAGTTTATCCTAAATTTATTATTTTTTTCCTCATACGTAAATTTAAAAGGTAATTTACTAATTATTTTTTTCATCTTGTTGAAATTTTTAGATTTCTTTGTTTGACAGATGTATACTCTTTTAGCGTATTTTTGTTTTGAAACGTATCCTTCAGACAAATAAATTCCTAAAAACTTTACCCAATCTCTAAAATTAATTTCTAGACTATTGAATTTTCTGTTAAAACCATAATCATATTCTGGTAAAGTAAAAAAATCAGGGTTTTCTCCACCCCATACTACAGACTGATAAAAATAGTTTTCTCCGCGGTAGTCCTTTGCTTGAACGATGTAACTTCTTTTATTTCCCTTTCTAGGTTTAACCAACATTCTGTGATTGGGCGTTACAAGTAAATCCATATTTCTATTTTTGAATTGTAACATTTCACCTTTATAGTTCCTCCAATATTTTTTTAACGGCTCCTCAAACTTTAGTTCTCGACTTGTCGGTTTAACTACTGCTACTTCTTCATCTAAATTCACATTATCGAACGTCTTCCAACCATCCTTTGTAAGTATCTCTGTATCTTTAGAATAGCAATTTGGACCTTGATCGCCAGGTAAAAGTCTTTTATGATCTTGAACAGCGTGTAAAGGTAAAATTGTTTTTCCATCTGAGAACGCTTGGATTGTGAATTCCTCACCAATTGCTTTTTCCTCCACCAATACTTTTGCCTGACCACCTATTTTGTTATTTATTACGTCTTTGACATATTCCATTGCACCATCAATATCCTTGAAGTGGTCGCCAGACACTCTAACTCCTTTACCACCAGTAAGGCCTATAGGTTTTATTGCGACCTCTACGTTCATATCTTCGATAAATTTCTTAGCCTTATTGGCATCTTTGAAAGTTGCACATTTCAGTTGCCCCGGGATTTTATATTTTTTTAGTAAGTTGCGCATCCACTCTTTGTCTGTCTCAATTCTAGCTGCCTCTTTTGTTGGTGAGCATGCCTTAATTCCTGCTTTATTTAATTCATTTACAAGTCCAACTTCGAGTGGCGCCTCTGGGCCTACGATGACTATGTCAACATTTTTCAGTTTTGCATATTCTACTACTTTATCGATGTTTTTTTCCTTTTCAATTAAAAAATCTTTAGATATCTTAGCTATTCCAGGATTCTTGTTGCTCATGACAGAATAAAGTTCTGTGTTTTTTGAGCGGTGCAATGCATCACAAATAGCATGCTCTCTAGCTCCTCCGCCCACTACAAGTATTTTCAAATTAATCAAACCTCCCAAAGGGTTTTACCAAAATACAATTCTAATATTTAATTTAAACTATTTTTTAAGAATATCACTAACAGATAAAAGAGGAATAAAACTTACATCAATATTTCGAAGTTTTTCTTCAGCGCCACTCTCACGGTCGACTACTACAACTACTTCATCAACTTTGGCTTGATTTTCTCTTAAAATTTTAATTGATTTTATTACTGATTTTCCACTTGTTGTAACGTCTTCTATGAGCAAAACCTTTTTACCTTTAACTTCTTCACCTTCGATTTGTTTGGTAGTCCCGTGTTCCTTTTTTTCTTTACGAACAATAACATATGGAATTTCTGTCTCAAGAGATAGAGCAACTACAAGCGGTACAGCCCCAAGCTCCATACCTGCAATCAGATCATATCCTTGCGTATACTCGGCCATTGCATTAACAATCTTTTTCAAAATCTTAGGTGTTGTACTGGCTTTTTTAATATCTATATAATAATCACTAATAGCACCAGATGTTAATACAAATCGACCAAATTGTATAGCCTTACATTCTTTTAGTAAACCTATCAATTCCTTTTTGTCCATGATACAAGTGGTAATACAACATTTCATTTATAATTTTATGTTGTGTCGTCATATCGTTTGGTTTTTTCCGAACAAAAACAAACAGTATATAAATAAAATAGAAATAAACTATAATAATAGAATGCCAAAAGTAACTCTAGATATGAACACATTCAAAGCACTCGCCTCAGATACAAGATTAGATATTCTACGTGCTCTAGATGGAAAAAAAATGAGTTTGAATGACATTAGTAAAGCTACTAGATTGAATAAGGCGACCCTTCACGAGCATCTTCAAAAACTTAACGAGGCGGGCCTAGTAAAGAGAAAAGAGCGTGAAGGACATAAATGGGTTTATTATAAATTAACTTGGAAAGGGGAAGGACTGCTTCATCCTGAAAATACTAAGATTGTTATAATGTTCAGCATTACATTTATTTCATTATTTCTAGCAGTTATGCTTCTAGTGAGTTTTGCGCAGCCCATAACAGTAGGAATGGCTAGAAACTTTGAAGATACAACACTCCTTTATGAAGCAGAAAACGATGGCATTCCTTTGTTTTCGAAAAGTGTTAATTACAGATTTGTTGGGGAGATTAATGGGGAAAATCAAACCTTAGAAAATATAACATCTGAATTACAAAGTAGTGTTAAACCCAAGAATGCAATAGGGCAAACACTTGCAACCTCTGATATTAGATGGGATATAGCAAATATTTGTCTCGAGCCTGAGGAATACAAATACAATTATGCATCCGCCCCACCAGATAATTCAACTACCACATTCAATGAAACAAAAGGAGACAACAATATAACATATAATGATACATACGGATCTAAAATGGTTAACGGAGGTCGCGATTCTTTTGAATCATATCCCTCAGTTATAGAAATGATTGCAACTGTACAAGATACTTCACTACTGTATCTCGCAATTGTTTGTTTAGCAGTCTTTGGAATGTTATTTATAACATCTAGTTGGAAACTATGGAAAAATAGGACACCAAAGCTATAAACATTGCAAAACCAACATTTTTTAATCTAAATAAAGAAAAAAATTAGGTGTTTTGTACTTCCTGTATCTCCTCAAGTTCTTCGCTTTCTTCAATAAAATCAAATAAGGTTTTCTGCACCCACATCACCTAAGTTGAGATATGCAGCATGTGGTTAAATGCTTTTCGTTTATGTTAAAAATATTAGTGGTTTGAAGAATTGAACTAAAAATATTAAGCCGCTGGGGGGAATTGAACCCCCGACCTATTCCTTACCAAGGAATCGCTATACCTCTAAGCCACAGCGGCAAATTGTATGCCCTGAATAAATAGGCTTATATTTTATATTTTGCAAAATTGGGTTGAAACCCAAAAATTATTTATTACCTATTATTTTGTAGGGCGGGGAATTAACCTTGAATTCAATTGATCTACCAGATGTACAATCCAGCCCATCAACTCAAAATTTTAAATTGACCAGAGTTGGCGTAACAGGAGTTAAAAAACTTGTTTACATCAAAAGGCCTAACAAAAAAGAGGCTATGCCTCTTGTCGTGAAAATGGATATTTTTGTTGATTTACCTGCATCTCAAAAAGGAAGCCACATGTCTCGAAATCTTGAACTTATTTCAGAAATAATAGATGCAAATAGTCAAAAACCAGTCCCAGATCTTGAAACATTCTGCGCACAAACTGCCAAGCTATTATTAAAAAAGCATGATTATGCAACCTTTTCTGAAGTAAAAGCTGAAGCAGATTATTTCTTGGAAAGGACTTATCCATCTGGAAAAAAGGGTTTGGAACCATTCAAATTGGTTGCTGAGGCTAGAGCCAATAGTAAAAATGAAATCAAAAAACTCATAGGGGTAAGAGTTATTGGAATGACTGCTTGTCCATGTGCTAGAGAGGTAATTAAAGCAATTGGCAAATATAAGAACATACCCCCCACTCATAATCAAAGAAACATTACTACTCTAATGATTGAAGTTCCTGGTGAGGACAACTCAGTAGATGCAAATGATCTGATTGATATCGTAGAAAAATCGTTTAGCAGCCCCACATATGGAATTCTTAAAAGAAAAGAAGAGGGAATGCTTGTTTATAATGCTCATAAAAATCCTAAATTTGTTGAAGATGTGGTAAGGGATATTTTAGGCGAAATTTTACAAAAGTACAAAAAGTTACCAGATGATGTCATAGTTGTTGTTCGAAGTGAGAGCGAAGAATCAATACACAAGCATAATGCTTTTGCAGAAAGGGCAACAACATTAGGCGAATTAAGAAAATAAACAAGGATTCATATGAGAGTCTTACCTGAAATAAAAGATATCTTTAAAGAGGCATGCTCAACTACCTTTACTCTTTTAAAAATAATGATCCCTATCAGCATTATCGTAAAAATATTAGCTTACTATGGCCTTATCAAGGTAATTGGAGACTACCTTTCACCTGTTATGAATGTAGTTGGATTGCCTGGTGAATTCGGACTTGTTTGGGCGACAGCAATGATTACCAATATCTATGGCGCCCTTGTGGTTTTCTTTAATTTATCTCTTGTTAATATGTATAGTGTTGCTCAGGTGACCATACTTGCCTGTATGATCCTTGTTGCTCATACATTACCAATAGAGGCACGTATTGCTCAAAAGGCAGGCGTACGGCTTTGGTTCACAGTTTTCTTCCGCGTCTTTTTTGCATTCATATTAGGTTTAATTTTAAGTTTAATTTTTTCAACATTTGGTTTGTTTAAATCTGAAAATAAGATTCTATGGCAGCCCAGCATTGTAAATCCCACGCTTACCCAATGGGCACTTGGAGAATTGCGTAATTATGTTATGATTTTCTTGATAATCTTGGGACTTTTATTGCTTATGAGATTTCTGAAGAACACTGGAATTATTGACAAATTTAACAATTTCCTCAAGCCAAGTCTCAGATTAATAGGCATGAGCAAAGATGCGGCCCCAATTGCAATAATTGGAACTACTCTTGGCCTAGCGTACGGTGGAGGCCTTATAATCAAAGAAGCAAAGTCTAATATTTTAAGTAAAAAGGATGTTTTTTATTCCCTATCTTTAATGGGTCTTTCCCATAGTTTAATTGAAGATACATTGTTGATGCTAGCCATTGGTGCTTCCATATTCGGAGTTCTAATCGGCAGAGTAATTTTTACGATTATTGTAATGATTCTTCTTATAAAAATCATGAAATATGTTTCAAAAAAGACTTTTGAAAAGTATTTTGTAAATTATTAGCTCAAAAAGCTTTAAAATATGTTTTCAATTACAGCACCTCATGTCAAAATATAAGATTGCTTGGTTACCTGGAGATGGTGTTGGAAACGATGTAATGGATTGTGCAAAAATAGTGTTGGACACAATTGGTCTTGACGCAGAGTACATTCCTGGCGACGTTGGTTGGGAGTTTTGGAAAAAAGAAGGTGATCCCTTACCACAAAGGACCATTGATCTTTTAAACGAATCAGATTGCTGTTTGTTTGGTGCGATTACCTCAAAGCCAAAAGAAGAAGCTGCTAAAGAGCTTGCCCCTGAACTACAAGGAAAAGGTTTTGTTTATTCTTCTCCAATTGTTAGACTTCGTCAACTTTTGAACCTTCATACAAACTTTCGCCCGTGTAAATCTTTTGCTGGAAATCCCTTGAATTATCGTGATGATATCGATATTGTTGTTTTCCGTGAGAATACTGAGGGGCTTTATGCTGGTGTCGAGTTTCATCCTGTACCACAAGATGTTTTCAATGCTTTAAATGAAAATCATCCAAAGATGAAGAAGTTCGAAGATACTTCTTTAGACGATCTTGCAATTTCTACTCGCATCTTTACTCGCAAAGCCTGTCAAAACATTGTCCGTCAGGCCTTTGAATACGCCAAAGAACACAATCGTAAGAGCGTGACTGTTGTTGAAAAGCCAAACGTTATTCGTGAGACAAGTGGTTTGATGGTTCGTGAAGCACGTAAGATAGCAAAAGAATATCCTGGAATAGAACTTTGGGAGACAAATGTAGATGCAATGTGTATGTGGCTAGTTAAAAATCCACAAGATTACGATGTTTTAGTCGCATCAAACATGTTCGGCGACATTATATCTGATCTCTGTGCACAATTGGTAGGAGGGCTAGGTTTTGCCGCCAGTGGCAATATAGGTGACAATCTCGCTTTGTTCGAACCCACTCATGGCAGCGCTCCTAAATATGCCGGCCAATACAAAGTAAATCCTACGGCAATGATCATGTCTGTAAAGCTAATGCTTGAGTGGCTCGGTGAAAAGGATAAAGCATCTAAACTCGAACAAGCTGTTGCAACTGTGATCAAAGAGGGAAAAGTAAAAACATATGATCTTGGTGGCAAAAATACAAGTTTGGAAGTTGCACAAGAAGTTGCTAAAAAATATGATATTATTTAATTAAAAAGACTTTTATATTAAATTTTCATATTTTGTCTTGGAGATTATGCAGGAAAAAACCAAAAAGATTGTAATCATCGTTGAAATAATCATATTAATTTTATCTTCACTTTTTGTTTCAACATTAGTAATTGATAAGATCAAAGCGTCTGATGAAGGAACTCGAAACAGCAAAGATGAAAATCTTGCACCGACTGTTAAAATAAAAAGCGATGCAACCAGCGGAAAAATCCCATTTAATGTAATCTTTGAAGCATATGTTTATGATGATAATGAAATAGCTTCATACGAATGGGATTTTGGTGACGGTGCTAAGTCAAGTTCAAAAGAACCAACACATACTTTTGATAAGGAAGGGGCATATTTTGTGACATTGATAGTAACTGATAGCAAAGGAAAGATTGGCCAAGATTCTTTAATTATTGAAGCAAAGAAAAATCAACCGCCAACAGCCCATGCCTCTTATGAAATTCCCACTATTTATTATCTAAGTGGGCCACCAACACTAGTAGAATTCAAAGGTGAAGGGGTTGATACAGACGGTGAGATTGTTTCATACCATTGGAAATTTGGTCCAAAATATTATCCCATTGTGCCATACAAAGGATATCCATTCCATACACGCGATCACTGGTATGACTATTTTTTAAGCTCTTACGAATCTGACGAGCAAAACCCTCTTCGCGTACTAACCAAGCCAGGCTACTATTGGGCAGAGCTTACAGTTACTGATGACAATGGAGCCACAAATACAGACAAGATGTACATAACAATTTGGAGCTTTAACTCGTTAGTTAAGCAGGGAATCAAAGAGCTTTTAATATCATAGAACCAGAAAAATCTATAAATGAATAGTTGTTACCCGATGGCGGGTCAGGGATTTTTATGTCGAAGAAAAGAGTAATTATCATGGGTGCAGCAGGTAGAGATTTTCATAACTTTAATGTATATTTTAGAGACAACAAAGAGTATGAGGTAGTTGCATTCACTGCAACTCAGATACCAAACATTCATGGACGCAAGTATCCATCTGAGCTGTCTGGTAAACTATATCCTAATGGCATTCCCATTTATCATGAAGAAGAGCTGCCTAATCTCATTAAAGAATTAAATGCTGACATAGTTGTTTTTGCATATAGTGATCTTCCAAACCAATATGTTATGGATAAATCTGCTTTGGTTAATGCATATGGGGCAGACTTTATGTTGATGGGTACTGAAAACACCCAGATAAAATCCAGTAAGCCTGTTATCGCTGTTTGTGCTGTTAGAACAGGGTGCGGCAAATCCCAGGTTTCACGAGCGATCTTTGAGATATTACGTAAAAAAGGCATCAGAGTTGCAAGTATACGTCATCCCATGCCTTACGACCAAGACCTCAATTCACAGATTGTTCAGCGTTTTGCATCCTATGAAGATTTAGATAAATACAGATGCACTATTGAAGAAAGAGAGGAATACGAGCCCTATATTGATATGGGCGGCGTTATCTATGCTGGTGTTGACTACGAAAAGATATTGAGAGAAGCTGAGAAGGACGCAGATGTAATCATATGGGACGGCGGAAATAATGATTTTAGTTTCTATAAATCGGATTTATTAATTACAATTGCTGATCCACATCGTGCTGGGCATGAGCTTAGTTATTACCCTGGTGAACTAAATACAATTGCTGCAGATGTCGTAATTATAAATAAGATCAATACCGCAAAAAAAGAAGACATAGAACTTGTAGAAAACAATGTTAAAAAAGTAAATAAAGATGCTCAGATAATTATGGGAATTTCAACTGTTTTTGCAGAAGAGCCTGATAAAATTAAAGGAAAACGCGTTCTTATTATAGAAGACGGGCCAACTGTGACTCATGGCAGTATGCCATATGGTGCCGGGACAGTTGCAGCAAAAGACGTGGGTGTAAAAGAAATAATCGATCCAAGACCATACGCAGTAGGATCTATAAAAGAAACGTTTGATAAATACACCCATCTAACAAATGTTTTACCTGCTGTAGGATATGGTAAAAAACAGATAAGCGAGCTGGAGGAAACTATCAATAACGCTGACGCCGAAGTAGTTGTAAGTGGGACTCCAATAGATATAACAAGGGTCTTAACTTCTAAAAAACCAATAGTTAGAGTAAGATATGGCGTTGGTGAAAAAACACTTGCTGAGCTGAAAGAAGTTATAGAAAAATTCGTAAAAAAGCATCTTTAACGTAGTTTGCTTCCTTCAAGTGCAAAATATGCAAGTAGGGCTTCTAACTGCACGTGATCACTACTTCCTTCAACTAGTCTAAATTCAATCTCTCCTGTTTTTTCGATTAACTTTATTTTACTCTCATCGGGAATTGACAAATCAAAAATACTTTGATGAATCTGCCTTATAACATCTTCTCCACTTAAACCATATTTAATCAATAAATCATAAAGTTGATTTCTAGCGACCATGAATTTTCCTGTCAAAGCTGTATTTATCAGATTTTTAACATCCTCTGGTTTTGCAGTGGCACTTGTTTCATAGAGAAGCTGTGCTGTGATCTTTTTGCTAATTGAGGCCCCGACCTGCAACACATTAATTGCTTTTCGCATATCTCCTTTAGAAATAAAAATTAGAGTTTCCAAACCGTCCTGAGTTATCTCTAATTTTTCTTTTTGAGCGATTTTCCTCATATACTTCTTTATATCGTCTTCTCTGATAGGGCTGAATCTGAACACAGTACATCTAGACTGTATTGGCTCAATAACTTTTGAAGAATAATTAACAGATAAGATAAATCTACAGATATGTGAGTATTTTTCAATTGTTCTTCTAAGAG
>CAYMMP010000041.1:0-9574 GCA_964391625.1 uncultured Thermoplasmatales archaeon
TTATATATAAAAATTTTGAAAATAGAAATGCTTTTGATGATTGCATTACCAGTGTCGGCCATCTTTTTCCAAAGATGCTACTCTCCGTGCTCTTATTTATAAAAATCTGTGCGGACTATCCTCTTTGAGTGAATTAGCATTCGAATTTAAAAATAATCCCTTCATAGCAAAAGCCCTGGGATTCCCTGCTTGGGAAGCACCTCTATCTATTGAATGTTTCTCCGATTTTATGCGTAATCTCCCGAATCAAAAGCTCCGGGAGCTGCGACTCCTATTGGTACAATTGCCCTCTTTATTATGGAAAAAATAATCCTCCTATTATTAGATAGATTTTCGACGCCACCAGGTAGCCAGTACTGACCCGGAAATGTTCATCCATGGACCGAATATCGCAGGAGCCAGTGCTGCGCTGACACTTTTTAACACGTCCATGGCTAAACCAGATGCCATGCCGCCATTTTGCATGCCTACTTCGAAGCTTACGGTACGGCATGAGATCTCATCTAACTTTGCTGCCCTTGCGCCCCAGTATCCAACGATATATCCGATAAAGTTGTGAATGATAGCTGCTGCAACAAGTGCAAGGCCTACTGTCAATAGTTTATCCCTGGATCGGGCGGTAATAATAGCAATTATAAAGCAAATGCCTGACATTGAAACAATAGGCAGCGCTTTATCCATCCAGTTTTTTGGCCAATTTAGCATGGAGTTAACAATAAGCTTGGTCAAGGCGACCACAGTAAGCAGAGTGAACCCGATGATTATTCCTCTCTTGAGTGCAGCCAGAGGTCCGAATAAATCTTTTCGCAGGAAAATGGTGACTACTGCAAGAAAAACGCTCAAAATTGAAATGAAAGTCAATGATCTGGCTTTATTTGCCCATTTATTGTTACTGTACAGTATTCTGTTAGCAACTAATCCTGCAACAATTGGTATTATGATCATGTTGAATATTGAAAACATCATGCCAATAAAATCAATCGGTACGAGTTTGCCAGCAAGAACTTTCATCAAGAAGGGTGTCATCACTGGCGATATAAGCGTTGAGCATGAAGTCATGGTCACAGAGAGTGCTACATTGCCTCCTGCAAGATACGTCATTAGGTTAGACGCGACTCCACCAGAACATGAGCCTATCAAAATAACACCGGCAGCGACCTCGGGATCAAAACCAAACAACATAGCAATACCGTAACCAGCAAGCGGCATGACAGTAAACTGGAGAAATATTCCTATAAAAACCGGCCACGGCATTGTAAATATCCTTCTAAAATCCTTTGTGTTCAGGGTAGTACCCATGCCGAACATAATAATTTGGATGAGAGGAACAATCAGTATCCCCAGGTCAAACCTGAACCATGTTCCGAATGCAGAAGGATAAAACATAGAAGCGGCAACGAAAGCAAACACCCAGATTGTAAATGAAAAACTTTTTAAAAAAGCATGTCCCATACAATAAACGGCAAGAGAAGCAAACAGAACTATCACAAGAGGACCGACTTCAGAGCGATATCCTATGACGAGCATGACAACTACAGCAAAAGAGGACATCAGAAAGACGTATCGAGAAAAGTTCAGGAAATTCTTTTTTTTCATTTCATAATTTGTACAGTTCTGCCATTTTTTCGTGAGGCTTGAAATGAAACAAGCACTGATCAAGCGCAGCGCCAAGTATATTTATCTTTTCTATTTCTCCCTGTCCCATTCCTGCTTCTGTCATAGCCGAAAGATAAAGAATCCTTTTGGGATCAAATCCCATCACTTTAGTGGCAATAGTGTCAGCTGCCAGGGCATCACAGCTGGCGATCGCTACTTTTGAATCAAAAGGAGTGCCCCATGCAGGCCCCTTACCTTCCATTCCAACAAAGCCATCTATAACTGCCAGGTCAGGATATACTTCTTGGGCCGAATGAAACATGTTATAGTGGCAAAAGTCATCAACGGCTGGGGGCCCGGTATGATACATTGCCTTATCATTTTTTTTATAGTCGTTAAGAGGGCAGCCTAATAATATGTTTTTTAACGACAATGTAACCAGTACTTTATTGTGGGTTTTCATCCGAGCAACAGAAATAATATAAACATTTGGGTCCAAAAATGTAGATATAATCCGTACTGGCAGCGGGCGGTTTCCTTTCCCCAAGACATAGCGATATTGATAAGAATATCCCTGATTAAGGTCGGCTAATTTCACATTGTATTCTTTTTCCAGTGCAAGATATCCGTAGTTTTTAAAACCCTCTAATGTCTTCATAGCACTCGATTCCCCAATCAATATTTGTTTTTTATAGTGTGGGGCAAGAAAATCTAATACAGCTCGCAGAGCATCCACGTGTGTAGCCGCAAGCGGATTATCGGTAACAACTACGTTTGGCTTGACTAAAACCTTCTTGTTTCCCAAGGATTCAAGGACTTCATTTTCTATCATTTTAAGCGATTGGTATATAATCTCACGCCTGTCATTGCCCTTGATTAAGCTTACTCTAGCTGGTTTTTTTACTTTTTTGTATAGTTGGCCATCTCTAACTTGTTGATCAACCTCGTCAGCATTTTTCTTGTCAATACAAGAATATTGTCCCCCAAGAACGATTCCGCCTAATGTTGCCTGGGTCATTTCTTTTATAAAATCGCGGCGATTTAAGGCTTTTCTATTCCTTGCCATTCTAAACTCCTTTCAAAATTTCATATAGATATAAATGTACTCTTTGTCATTTTGGAATAATCTTAATTCTTTAACGGATATTCCAGGCCTTTCATGTTTGTACGGACCTTGTAGATTTTGTCATAACACGTTGCAAAAATTGTCTTCATATCTTCACCGCCAAAACAGCAGTTTACAGGGTAAACGGGGAAATTGATAATGCCGATGAATTCACCCTCAGAACTGAAGATCTGGAGTCCCATATAAGTGGCAATATAAATATTGCCAAGTTCATCAATAGTCATGCCGTCGGCACCTGAGGTTTTACTCTTTCTGTCCAGCACTTCAGGCGTCAGGTAGAGTTCTGCAAATTTTCGTCCATTGGACACGGTGCCATCGTCATTAACATCATATGCCCATACAAAATTGTTCTTATTACTATCAACATTCCACCATTCTTCATCATCATACGTGTTGTTGATATAAAGAGTCTTGCCATCCGGGCTCAAGAGCACACCATTTGGCATAGCAAAATCATTTGGTTCGACAATCCTTATAACTTTTCCCTTAGGTGTTAGATAATAAACACTCCTGCCAGGCTGGCTTTTTTCTGCTTCCGGTGTGAACTGAGGATCAGTAAAGTAAATACCACCTTTGGCATCTATAACAAGGTCATTGGGCCCATCGAGAGGTCTACCGTTATATGTACTCGCCAATGTCCTTATAACTTTACCTTTTGTTGTAATTTCAATAATACGATGACCGAACATGTCACAGACTGCAAGATTTCCCTGGCCAAGATGCATGGTACCGTTTGTCTGCATACTGCCGAAAGAAATATTCCTATATGTACCATCAGGATCCATTTCAACCAAAGCACTTTTTTCGGGGTCGCCGTTCCATGCTTGATCGAAGTACATGCTTGAGAAATAGAGTTTTCCATTCAACCATGTCGGGCCTTCGGTAAAGGTGAGACCAGGTTCATGCTTGGCACCGTCTATAACGAGTTCGACTTTAGCATCTTCAGGAATAATGGCATGATACAGAGCAAGCCTCTTTTTTTCTTTCCCTGTGTAATCCGGACGGGGCGGCCAGAAAACATCGAGAACACTGCAGCCAAATGGCCCATTTGTGCCGCCATGGACCATATTTGCAGGCAGGTAAAGAATATCTCCTTTTTCCATTCGATAAACACTATCAAGAATAATTTCATCAATCCAGCCTCGCAGGACGATCATGATTTGTTCTTCTGGATGGACATGATGGCCGAAGGTCGAACCAGGTTCCATTCTGATAAAACTCAACTGGGTACCTCTACCCGAGATAAGCCGGGACCTGGCTCCGGGAACAAGCTCGGTGAATTGAACATCATATAAATCATATACTTTGTTTGTTTCAATAGAGGGTTCAATAGGATAATTCCCTTCAGGAACATCTGATGGTAATTTGGTTATACCGGCCTTTTCCATATAGTCAAGACGTACAGGCCAATAAATTTCGAGAATTTCTGCACCTTTATCTCCAGCCTTTACAGCATTCTCCGACCCCCTTTTAAGGAAAACGAATTCAATTTTCGGAGTGCTCCCATGTATACCATCTGGTTCATCACGATCAGCAGCATACATAGTAACAAAGCTTCCACTAATAAGCTGGTCAACCGAACCTTTCATAACGAACATGAGACGTTCGCTCGGAAGTATCTCAATAGATATTTCAGCTTGGGGTTCCAGAGTCATCCAGTTGATAAGGTTGCCTTTGCCCCAGTACATATGAGATTTTATACCTGGAGCAATTTCTGTAACCGGCAGCTCTTTGATGTTTGTGACAATACCGGGTTTGAGATTCGAAATAATATTTGTTTCAGGAATATCATTTCGTAATCGACCCTCAATGTTGCGTTCTTTAATTATATTGTCGCTTACAGCCTCCCAGTCCGGTTTTTCAGAACAACTCACAGAGGATAATACAAAAACTGCAGCAGCTAAAATAAAAACAGTCCTTAAACAGTTGCAAGAATGTTTTTTGTTTGACATAAAATCCTCCTCCTCTATATTTTATTGACTTCTACACATCCAAAATTTAAAAATATCCAAATCATGGACGTGTATCCAAGCATGATATCACTTTTTTTTCAGCCTATCGTGACGATTGCCCAGGTAGAGCCACAGCATATGCTCGCCGGTGTGATTTATAGAGCTATGAGGTACCTTATTGTTCGGCGGAATGAGAAATGCTTCCCCAGGCTCCTGCCAAAGAAGACGGTTGCCGAAGAACAATAAGCTTTTTCCTTTTAACTGGCACCAGATTTCCTCACATCCTGGACCATGAACATGCGGCTGTGCTATATCGAATTTATCGATAGACACAATACCAAGTCCCATTGGATTCGCAAATTTTGGACTCACATCATATAAAAATCCTCGGCCTATATGTGCCCAGTGCATTCCTACGCTTGGCTTTGAATCGTGATAACTGCCTACGGACATTTCATTATTGGGTATGAATCCGGTTGTAATTTCCTCTTCGACAATAATCATTTCGAGGTCTTCTTTTGTCGGGTTAAAGAATCTGTATTCGAGTCCTGCAGGAATAACTACTGCTTTCCCCTCTTCAAGTTCTGCCTTTTTGCCTCCAGCTTCCACACGTCCGGTTCCACCCATCACATAAAAAAAGGCTTGCTCTTTATCACATTTGAAGGGCTGGGTGTCACAGCAGGGCTGGAGAACGCCTCGTTTATAGGCTTTAATGTACTTTAAGACCGCTCCCTTTTTAGGAGGATTAAGGGGATCTCCAGGCGTAAGAATATCGCGTTCAATGAGTCCTCCATGTCCCTCGTACGGCAAAGAATTTCTCCAGTGATTAATGTAAAGGTAGACATCTGTATCAATTCCTGGATGACGATGGTTTGACTTGGCATGCTCATAGAAAGAAGGTTCTGGCTCCACGGATAGTTTTTCCTGTGTAATAAAGGTTGAAAAGCCACTTAATCCAATGATAATAAGCAATGCACCAAGAAACAAATGTTTTTTCATGGATTCCCTCCCATATAAAAATCTTTTTTGATTTAATATAAACCAAACAGATCAGAGAAAATAAAACTTTAGTTATGTAGCATATCCAGGACATCATTACTGATGTATATATATGCGGAAACAAAGAAATGACTGTTGTAATTATGACTAGAATAATCTTGCTTTTTTCTTCTGTTTTTAGAAATGCAAAAATAAAGGCAATAATAGCGATTAAATTTATAACAGAGATCATATTGCTTGTATTCTTAAAAATTTTAATTCTCTAGTTTAATAATAAGAGCCATCCATTTCTTATCGAATCCTGCAATATTTCTTTTTATACTTGAGGTGCTTACCTGCATATTTAGGTAACATGATGATGTGATGCGCCTCCCGCGAGAGTAGAAATTATGATAGACTGCCCGCAAGATCAAACCTAAGAGAAAAAAGGCACACAAATGTATTATATGGGAATTGACCATCATAAGCAATACTCACACATCCACAGGAGTTCCCCCAAAAATTTAAGGGTCGAAGAGAGGGAGTTGATTATTTTCTTCAATCCACTGGTGATGGAAGCGTTGTAAGCCTGAATTACGGCCGAAAAGGAACTCACGAATACCATCGGCAAGGGCATAGAAGTGAAAATCCGGTATGCCGAACAATCTTTTTGCAGCTCCCATCACATGCCGGGATAATACCCTCAATTTTGTCTTAAATCCCAGATAGACCATGGCAAAAAATGCCACAACTGTGAGAATCGTCATCATATTCTGAAGACGATGATAAGTGAGAAGACGGATATCTTTCACCTGATAGCTCTGTTTAAGGAAACGTATTGTCTCTTCGATACGCCATCTTGTCAGATAAGACTCGATAATTCTCCATATGCTTTTCCGACTCTTTATGACTCGAAGGCACTCCAGAAGGAGAGGTAATTAAGGGAACTCGTTATTTTCTGCTTAAAGAAGAACCGCGCCGGCTCTGGAAGATGCCCTCCCGGCAGAAGGCAGAAAAGGGACTAGAACAAGAAAATTATGCCTATTAAGTTGTTGATAATAATTGAATTAGCAGAGGTTAGGAAAATAGGAAATTGACACTCTCTAATTGTTGATATAGAATTAGCCTGATTTGTTCATAAATTTTAAAATACGGGCAAAAATGATTCAAGGGCAATTAAAAAACCCAACTTATAATCAGCTTCAATCTTTTTGTTGGAAATGCCTTTGAAAAGAAGCTGTTGTTTGGTACAATCTTTCATGGCTGTTTCCTTTTTTCTTTTCTTTTAACGTATTATATATCAATACGTTACCTAAGGAAACAGCCTTTTTTTATTGAGTTTTTGTGAATAATCCAGGTTAGTTAGAATTTCGTGAAAACCTGTTAAAGTTAAAATATGTTAAAGATGGAATAAATCGTATTTCATTTTCTTTTAACGTATCGTATATAAATACGTTATGAAAGGAATCAAATGAAAGGAATTAAGGCTGCTTTATTTTTCTTTCTTCTCATGGGTATGGGGCACGCTTTAATGATTGTTATCAACCATGTGGATGAAAGTTATGTATTTGAAAAAAGCTTCATGTTCTGGTCAGCTGTTATCCTTACTCTCTTAGGAATTTTTCTCATCTATTTCACCAGGTTTAATAAGACTGATACCTGGCAGAGCATGAACGGAGCGCTGGGAGGATTGCTTTTCTGGACAGGAGCAGTTGAGTATGGATTGATCTTCGCTTCTCGGAGATTGGGAATAACTTCCCTTTTTGGAACAGCTCCAGAATATAGGTTGATGAAATTCACCTGGCCCTTCATCCTGGGAGTTTTTATCTATTTACTCTTTCATGAGGATGTAAGATGTAATTTTATAGTGTATTTAAGAAGAAAATTACCTTTAATGAAAGGCCCTACTTCAGAGGGAAGAATCCGCAACTATGGTCCTCGTACTGCTTTTGAAATGATTCTTGTGCTCTGGACTTTTTATGTCTTGTTGCTTCTTATGTATGATGAGAATATATTTGGAGTCCATCACCCAGCAACCTATCTTACCTTTATCCTCTCCTTAGGATGTGGAGTATATCTCGTGTATAAATTGCTTAAAATAAAAGAGATGGGAAAGGCAATCAGATACGCTATTCCGACAGCCATCATTTTCTGGAATGGAGTGGAAATACTCGCTAAGTGGAAGGTTTTTAAAGAGCCCTGGATTACACTCAACCTGCCCATAATGTCTTCTATCACTGCTGCTTTTTTGATCACCTTTTACCTGATATACAAAGAGAAAAGAAGAAAGGTCTCAGAATAAAAGTAGTTTTTCATTTCCTGTTTTTTTCAGGTACTATTCTTACTCCCCTGCCATTTTTCCCAGGAGAATTATTATATACTTCTACCACATAATAGACAGTAACAATAAACTTTTTGTCAAATTTACCATGAAAATAGCTGTGGACGAGATTCACATATTCAATCATATCTTTCTCATACTCTGTTAACTCAGGGTCTTCTGGATGGAGCAATTGAGAAATGACTTTTAGTTCAAAGCTGGGAATATCCAGGAATACAATGGCTGTCCGCGGATTAATCATCTGATTCAGGAATGTGTGTGTTTCAAATTCTGGGTTTGAATAAAGTTCTAAAGATATCTGTTTTGTTCGATCAAATACTTCATCAGGCGTATTGTAAAGATTTATAAGGATATCAATCTTTTCGTTTGTGTCTCTGTTGATTGTGGATTGGAGTAATTCGATTACTTCCTTTAGCTTATCCTTTCTAGGGACAAAACCCATGCCCTTTACAGCATTATTTATGGAAAATTTAGTATCAAATCGCCTTATCGCTTGGGTGGCAACCACAGCGTTATGAGGACCAGCAAAAGAGAGAAACTCATTTTTTCTTATTTTTTTTAATGATTCAATTCTACTCTTAAAATTCCACTCAACAAATTCATCCGGGAGTTCTCTTATCTCATATTCTTCCCAATTGTATTCTGTACCGTAAGTTTTTGCCCTTACTATACCTTGACTATACTTACTCGTATCTACAGTCTGTTGATAACAGACAGTGCCCTTCCAAAAATTCATTTTTTTATGTTCTAACTCACCTGCCCTGATGCTGATAAAAACCAAGATTACCCCCACAATTACACTGAAAGGTAAACGATTGTCCATAAGATTCTCCTTTTAGCCATTTTTTTTGATTCCTTATTATTCCTTCGTATAAACAGACAGGTATATCCAATTTCTTAATATAAAGCTTATAACACAAGAGACAGGTGAGGTCAAAAATATTTCCTATGCTATTGCAGCAACGTGATAATTTCCGGATTGAGCAAAGCAAAAATTTCCGTTTTCTACCGCGGAAATTAACCTTCCTGCAGACCAACACGAACAAAAGCAGGCTTTAGTCTTGCTTAAAAGACTGAAATCATATTCTCCAATGAACATTCAGGCGGTTACAGCTGATGCCAATTATGACGTCGAAGAAATCCTTTCTTATATTTTCCATGAAATCAAAGCCATGCCTGCGATCCCCAGGAATCCCCGGGGCCATCACCAAAGAGAAGATTTTACCGTTCATAAGGATACGATCATCTGTCCTGCCAATCTGAAAATACATAGACGAGGAAAAATGACCACGAGGGGCAGAACATATCTCCAATACAGTTGCCCTCACGTAACGTATTGACATATAATACGTTAAAACAAAAAAGAAAAGGAAACAGCCATGAAAGATTGTACCAAACAACAGCTTCTTTTCAAAGGCATTTCCAACAAAAAGATTGAAGCTGATTATAAGTTGGGTTTTTTAATTGCCCTTGAATCATTTTTGCCCGTATTTTAAAATTTATGAATAGATCAGGTTAATAAAAAACAACAGGAAGGATTTTAAAATGCCTAAACTCGGAGCGATATTCATCCTTTTTCTC
>CAYMMP010000042.1:0-9498 GCA_964391625.1 uncultured Thermoplasmatales archaeon
TGCTGGGTGTAGGCCGTAAGCCCCTTTCTGTTTTAAACGGTATTCTACTATGCGTCCTACCTATGAGCAGTCTGAACAACTGATCTCAACATTTGGACTTGCTCCAGGAGCAGATTGACCGTTTCATCAAATCTCAAGAAGACCTCATCACCAAGTGAATCATAGCATTATTCTTGAGCTGTGTCGTTTCTGCGTCTCTGCAAGGATTCTCACCCTTACTGCTTGCACAGTTTCCCGGTTCAGAGCGAGAGGGGACTTTCCTCAGCGATATCCGCCGTCAACCGTCCACCTACGCCCAGCGAAAATACGTTACTAAATACAATTTAATAAATCTTTCTGAGAAATATAGCATGAGGCGCATGTCCTGCTAAACTTTTAGTGTTGAAGTTGAACAGCGTTCTTAACTACTAATTGTTTATGCTCTACCAACATAGCAACAATCTTTTTTCTACCTGAATGTAAAAGTCTCCATACTGTACCACGTGAGACGCCGATTTGTTTTGCGGCTTCTTCCTGACTTAATCCCATGTAATCAACCAATCTCAATGCTTCAAGCTCATCCGAGTAGAACTCTATCATACCAGACGCCATCCGTCTAGGTATCGGAGAAAACATCTCCGCATCAGGATAGAATTTAATGCATCTCTGTTTAATGGGTCGAGGACTCATGATGACCAAATTCTTCTTTGCTCTTCCAATCCACATCTATATTTAGTCTGTCCTTCAAAAATGCATCTACTATCTCCTTTACACTACCTTGCGCTCCTGTTACAATCTTGATTCCAAGCTGATTGAAAAAATCAACAGCCCTACCACCCATGCCATAGGCTATAACTACTTCGCCTCTGTTTTGCTTTACAAAGTTTGGCAGGTCTCCGGGCCCATGATCGGCAAATGGTACTGGCACAACTTCAACATTTTTTATCTCATTGTTGTCTATATCGACAAAAGTATAGTAGGGACTTCTACCAAAATGCATGCTTATCTCACTCTCTAGACCTTCATCATTGTTACATGGTATTGCTATTCTCATCTTAATATCACCATTATGTGCATATGCACATAAAGTATTTTAATTTTATTATACATCCATAGAACATTTGTCTCAAAATTATATTATTTAAATATTACACCATTATCAGAAGAAACAATGTACATATGGCCATACTTGCTATTCCTGTTATTGTGCCAAATTTCAACCACTCTCTCGTAGTTATCTCATGGCCATATTTTTTCGATAGAGAAAGTGTTATCACTCCTGCAGAGGAACCAATTGGTGTAATATTACCGCCCATACCTACACCCATTGCAAGAGCCCACCATAATAAACCCGAGTTATAATCTAAAGCTAATGAAGAGACTATAGGAATAAATGCTGCAGTAATTGGTATATTATCTACAAATGATGATGATAAGCCTGCTACCCATAGTATTATGATAGAGGTTATCAATACATTCGAAGAAATCGAGGCGATTCCACTAGCAAGTTCTTTTAAAACACCTGTCTCCTGCAATCCGCCAACAAGAGCAAAAAGAGCTATAAAGAACACAAGGGTGGGCCATTCAACTGCTTTAAAAGCTTCTTTTGGCTCCTCTGCTGATACAACAAGTGCGGTTACACCACCTGCTAATGCAATGAACGCAGAGGAAATTCCAGTGTATGGTTCTGTCGCAAATAAAATTATCATCCCAAAGAGGATATATAGATAATATCTCATTTTTTTCTTGTTTCTTATGTGTCTTGAAGCTTCGATTTTAACAAGCTCCTCAACATGTTTAGCCTTAATTTTAATCCATTTCCTATATACCACCTTACCCAATAGTGCTGATACAATCAATGCGATTAATACTGGTGGAAAAAGATGAAAAATAAAATCATTAAAATTATAGTTTGATGCAAATGATATCATTATATTTGGTGGATCTCCTATCATGGTACCAACACCACCAACATTAGATAAAATAGCTTCACCGAGCATAATAGGTACGGGATTTATCTCCAACATGTTTGCAATCTCTACAGTAATGGGTATCACCAATAATATCGTTGTTACATTATCTATGATCATAGAGACAAAAGTTGTAATTAAGCTCAGATACAGAAAAATAAGCCAAGGATTCCCTTTGGAGAGTTTTATAGCTTTTATTCCAATATATTTGAAGAAACCTGTTTTAGCCATTAGTCCTACATAGGTCATCATACCAAACAATAGTATGACGACATTCCAGTCAACATGGATCAATAACTCTTCGAATTTGAGGAAACCGAAGGCATAACCCGCTGAAACCATCATAAACAAGCCAAGTAAAGCAGCTGCACTTCTATCCAACCTACCGCTGAATATCAGAATGTAACTTATTATGAATATTACTATGGTTATTATTTGCGGGAAATCCGTTTTTTCCACCTCTTTTTTATAGATTTAACAAGTATCACTGGAACAGGCGAATGTGAACAAACAGCCTGTGTGACATGGCCAATATAATGCCAAAAAAGAAACGTTTTACCGGTACCCATTATTATCAAATCATTATTTTTCGCATGATCAAGTATTTTCTCTACTGCATCTCCCCTATCAATTGATTTTTTTACTTTCACATCTAAAAAAGAAGCTTTCCATTCTGCATTTTCAACAACACGATGTGCATGTTCTGTATCCTTTTCATTTTCCAGTACGTACAACGCCTCAAAATCTGTTTTGAAATATGAAGAAAAGAGCAAAGCAAAGTTCTTTGCTCTCTCAGATGTTCTTGTGCCATCTGTTGCAAATAAAACTTTTTTGATGGGAAATCTTTCGCATTCCTCAGCAAGTGTAAGTACGGGTGTCGAGCCTTTTTTGATAACTTCTCTAACAGTTGATCCTAACCGCTGAACAGAAACTGTTTTTTTCCTACTATAAACACGCATGACAATAAGATCTGCATCTCTTGTTTTCGCATACTCCAATATCTTACTTGAAGGGACTCCATGCAATATTCTTGTTTTTACGTTTGTTATTCCCTCGCCTTCAAGAATCTCTTTGCCCCGTTCTACTGCTTTTTTTGCTCCTTCTTTCATCTCTTTGTACAGTAGAGTTGTTAACTGTACTCCCCTCTCAAAAGTATTTACCACACTAATTATATCAAATTCTGCAAAAGGAAATGCCCTTGCAACATATTTTATAACATGATCCTCCAAACCATAACCATCTGTTGGTATGACTATCTTCTTTATCATCCTCAAACCGCCTTTGAACTAACTAATAAAAGTAAACAATGGTTAGATAAAAGAGTTTTTCCTTACACCCTCATTCTGCAGCACATCGTTGACCCAAGCTTTTTTCTTCTAAAAAATTTTAGCAAGATATTTTTATGAATTTTCGCTAGTATTTCATTTTTACTGAAGAATCTTTTTTATTTCTTTTGCGCTAGCTACCCGCCCCGTTATTTTCACTTCACCATTGACAACTACTGCTGGCGTCACCATCACACCACGATTCACAATCTCCTGTAGATCCTCAACTTTTACAATCTCTACCTCTTTACCAAGCTCTTCAACAACCTGCCTAATAATTTTTTCGGTTGCCTTGCATTTTGAGCATCCACCGCCTAAAATCTCGATTCTCATTTTTATATCACCTCATTAATCAATTTTTTAACATTACTCTCAATTTGATCTCTAATTCTTCTATACACCTCACTTGTCTTACCTTTAGGATCCTCAATATCCCATTCAATTGTTTTATTTCGTGGTGTTATTGGGCAACCATCAATACAACCCATTGTTATAATATAATCAAACCCGTTGTTCATAGAAAGCGTAAGCATTTTTGGAATAGAATTGCCAATATCAATATTTTTTTCCTTCATAACTTGTACAGCAACAGAATCGATCTTTTTTGAAGGTTGTGTTCCGGCACTATCAGCAACAGCTTTCTCTGTAAATGCATTGAAAAATCCTTTTGCCATCTGACTGCGACAAGCATTTTCCACACATACAAATAATACTCTTTTCATAGTTTTATCATCCAGCAATCATACCATACACAAATCCAACAAGAGCAGATATCACAATTACCAAAACAAAATACACAAAGGCTTTTTTCACACCCATGACCTTTGTAATAACCACCATATTCGGAAGACTCAATGATGGACCTGCAAGCAACAACGCAAGAGCGGGGCCACCACCCATCAACCCAGCACTGTATCCAAAGAGATTACCAACAATAGCAACCTCCAAAAGAGTTGGCATATACAAAATAGCACCAATTAAAGATGCTAAGAAGCATGAAAAAATATCATTCTCACCAATATATGGGGCAACAGCAACTCCAACAGCATTACTTGGATCAGCATTAGGAATAAAATACGCAGCAACGCCGCCAATTATTCCAACAATAAAAACACCGACTAGAAGAATTGGGAAGATTTTCTTAGTAAGATCCCAGGTTTCCTTACCCCACTCTTTAACTTCATCACGAGTATAGTAAAAAATGAGAATGCCCGAAACAATCAATGTTAAAATATAAACAATTGCAAGTTTTGGAACCCAAGGAACATAACTGGTGCTTGCAGCACCGATAACAAGTATCAATACAAGCGATACAAAAAACAACAGCGAAATCCAAATGGGACGACTACTTTTCTCTTCACCCATTTGCCCTGCAAACATATCATTATTGTCCTTTTTCTTTTCAGCTTCCTCTTTTCTAAAAATAAAAGCCATCAACAAACCAATAACCACGGCCATAAGAATGGCAGCAACTGCTCTTGCAAGACCGATATCATAACCAAGGACTTGTGCAGTGAGAACAATTGCAAGGATATTAATCGCAGGACCTGAAAAAAGAAATGCAGATGCAGGACCAATACCAGCCCCACGTTTATAGATGCCCGTAAACAACGGAAGAACTGTACAGCTGCAGACCGCAAGAATAGCACCAGAAACAGATGCAACAGAATAGGAAATGTATTTTTTAGTATGAGCTCCAAAATATTTCAAAATAGAAGTTTTGGAAACAAAAATAGCAATGGCGCCAGCAATAAAAAAAGCAGGAACAAGACATGTTAAAACATGTGCTGACAGATACTCAAGAACCATCTTTATTCCTGCATAAGATATATCTATAAGATTCATTGTTTTTCACCCCATCTTTTTACCTCATCAATAATAGCATAGATCTTTTTGTTGGATGCTTTGATTAACGTTCTAGTTCCATCTTTATGTTCTTGTAGCAATCCTGCTCGTCTCAGCACATTTAGATGTTGCGAGATGTTAGGTTGAGACTTTTCGTAAATGGCACAATATTACAGATGCATTTTTCACTAATTTTTATGCAGTTTAATATTGTTAGTCTGGTTGGGTCTGATAATGCCTTAAAAACAGCAATTTCATTCATCAATAAGTATAAGTATATTCGAATATTTAAATATTGCTACACAGTTATTTTAAAAAATGTTTTTCACCATATCAACAACATTGTAAATTTCATTATTTGAGACTTTTATCATAATTCTTGTTCCATCCTTACGTTCATTAATGATACCAGCATTTTTCAAAACCTTCAAATGCTGAGAAACATTGGGTTGAGACTTACCAGTATGCGGAATAATCTCACAAATACACTTTTCACCGCCTCTAATACATTCAAGAATTTTTAAACGAGTAGGATCTGAAAGCGCCTTAAAGATATCAACTTCATTCATCAAAAATTAATAAGAATATTCTAATGTTTAAATATTACTATTTTTACATTCTAAGTTATTGACAAGAATGATTATGTGGGAAATGTTGTACTAGATTCCTTGGTATCTACTGTTTTACCACCATATATTATTCTACTTTCAAAAGTAGTAGTAACAGATGGGATATCAACTGAAAGTGTAACTTTCTTTTTTTTACCAGGTTCAAGAGACGAAACTGAAATGCTATTGGAGTTAATTTCGAAGCCATAATTTGATACAAAAACACCTTTCACAACAATATTCTCAGCCGTAGTTCTACCATAGTTCTCAACAACGGCATCCATTTTTACAAAATTGCCAAACTCTGTTTTAGTATAGATCGTTAAAACATTATTAATCCATTCATGAGTTAGATAAGGTCTATCTGATATCTCATAAACCTCTAACTCTGACACAGAATTCCTATATTGGGTTGGAATAAAACCAAGTGGAGCTGCCTCAGTTGTGGTCTCAAGATAATAGTAATCTTCATAGTAATAATCACGACCAGGAACAGCATTTTGACCTAGTTTAACACCAACTGACATGTGGTTTGGTAATCTAAACAATGCAACACTATAATTTAAACGATCAAGAAGGCTAGCTGTTAAGATTGATTTGTCTTCGCAGTCACAACCATATTTACGATTAAAAAAAGTTTCAATAGGATAATTTGGATATTCACTTGAGCCGTTTATAATCACATCCTCTTTATACTCAAGGTTTTGTACAAAATCTGCAATAAAATCTATTTTTTCATAGTCGCTTTTTGCATTAAAAGCCGTCTCACCAAAAGTTAAAGCTGAAATTAATCTATCAATAAATAGATCTATGTATAAATCGTCATAAGGATCAAAGACATAATAACTATAATCATTTTCAGATATCCTTTCAAGATTACTATAATAATTATATAGAAACTCTGGATAAGGGACACTAATCTTTTTCGGAACACCTTTTGTAAAATATTTTGTAGATATGCTATTTTTAACATCAAAAGCAAATGAAGAGGATGCAATCATACGACCGTCGATATCCTTAATTTCTACAGTAAAGCTATTTGAGGCGGGTGAGCCTTTTTTATAAACAACACAATCAATGGATTTGGCCTTGCCTGAGGCGATAGTTGCAGGCAAAACAAGACCAGAAAATGACTCGCTATTTGTTTTTATATCAATAGAATATGGATAGATGGGAGTGTCTCCACTATTAAAAACAGTGAAACTAAGACCAATCAATATTGTATCGTCTCCGTTGACCCACCACTTTTGATCACATGAACTGATTGAAAGATCAGGGCCATCAAAAGAAAAAGATTTTGAAAAAAGTTCATCCCCATCTTTATCATAAGCTTTTAAAGTGTAGCTACCAGGTGTAATTGTTTGTTTATAAGACCCGAAACAAATAATTTTGGAATCTTCTCCAGCCAGAAAATTGTCAGTATCAACTAAATTTGAATTTAAATCGAACATCTTTACAACAACATAATCGGAACAAGTATAGTTATAAGATAAAGAAGGGAAACCTTCATCATCCATCACATTCCATGATTTTATTTCAAAGGCAGATCCAAAAAATATATTTAAGACAAAATATGCTGAAACAAAAGAGGCGATTAATACAACAGCTGCTAAAACAATTGTGACTGATTTTTTTAGAGGCATCAGTATTATAGAACAAGTTCTTGTTTTTCAAGTTTTTTCTTTATGACGTTTCCAAGTCTCTTCATGCCTTCATCTATTTGCTGGTTGTTTGAATATGAAAAATTAAGACGCATGGAGCGCTCTCCGCCGCCATCCACATGAAAGGCTTTTCCATGAACATACGCAACTTTCTCTTTAATTGCGTCTAGAAACATTGTTTCAGTATCTATTCCCTTGGGCAAGGTTACCCATGCAAACATACCGCCTTTAGGTTTGTAACAAGTATACCCATCTGGGAAGTATTTTTTCATTGCATTCATCATCAGGTCTCTTTTGGGCTTATAAAGTTCACAAATTTTCATAATGTGCAAATCAAGAGAGCCGCGTCTCATAAATTCTGCTGCAATAAATTGTGTAAATGTGTTGGTACATAAGTCAAGTGCCTGCTTACAAATTATCATTTTTCTTGTTAATTCTGGGCTAGCTATTGTCCAAGCAAGTCTAAAACCAGGAGATAAAATCTTCGAAAAAGTAGACATATATATTACTCGTCCTTCATCGTCAAGTGATTTTATTGGTTTAATGTGTGGTACATCATACGCCAACTTGCCGTAGGGATCATCTTCAATAATTATAAAATCATAATCGTTTGCTAGGTCAACAAGTTTTTTTCTACGAGATTCTGACATTATAACCCCTGCAGGGTTCTGAAAAGTTGGAACTACATAGACAAACTTTGGGAAGATATCTTCTTTCTTTAATTTTTTAATTGTATCTTCCAATACATCTGTTTTCATACCATCTTCGTCTAAAGGAATACCTGTCAGATTTGCCTCATAACTTCTAAAAGCATTAATGCCACCTAGATAGGTAGGTAAACCACAAAGTGCAGTGTCTCCTGGGTTTAAAAAAACCTTTCCGACAGTATCTAATGCCTGTTGCGAACCATTTGTAATGATTATATCATCAGCGGTTGCGTCAATACCCTCTTTATATGATCTCTCAGCTAGTAATTCTCGAAGTTGCTGCAATCCTTGTGTGGTTCCATATTGAAGTGCAGTTTTACCATGGTTCTCCATAACATCTTGGATGCATCCTTCTAAATCTTTAATTGGAAATGAATCTGGATTTGGTAAGCCGCCTGCAAAAGATATTATTTCGGGATCCTGAGTAACTTTAAGTAACTCCCTGATTACAGATTTTCGCATTTTTCCGGCTCTATCTGAGTAAAACTTATTTGGATCCAACATAAAAGCCACCAATCCCCCGAATTAAATTTTGTTTTATATTTATTTCGCAAAAAATTTCAAATATATGTAAACCCATAAACCAATATTATTTTTCTTTAATTTTTGAGAATAATGGTCCCATGTGCTCATCAAAGGCAGGCATTGTTTCTAAAGTATCACGACAAATGTTGAATTTATGTATGATATGAATTGCTAGCTCCTCATCCGTCATATCTCTAAACATCTTAGTGGTTTCACTTTCTGGATTTAAATCTTCTTCTCCCATGCAATCTTTAATATTTGTTTATTGTTTATAAACCTTTGCTTAAGATTAGATAAAAAGAGAGAAAAAGGTGAAAATATTAAATCGCACCAGTAACTTGTATTACTAGTAACAAAATGATAATTATCGAGATAAAACATACGCTTAATACATCTTCTTTGTTGTTTTCGCTAATTTCCATCCCATCCCTAAGCAAAATATCAAAGTAGTACTTATGTACCTTTTTTGTAGGTAAATATGCATATACACATGCAAAGGAATATTTACTCGAAAAATTTATTAGTAAATCACAAGCTACCCCAAAAAACCAGGCGAACATTATGGAAGCAATTATACTAGCTGGGGGGTTCGGTACACGACTGAGGCCTCTTACATACACTAGAGCAAAATCATTAATTCAAATTACGAACAAGCCGATGATACTTCACGTCATTGAAATGTTGCCAAAAAAAGTAGATAAAGTAATTCTTGCTGTAAACTACAAAAAAAATCAAATTGAAGATTATTTTAAAGAACATGACACTGGAAAAGAGATTATAATAAATGATGAACCTGAACCTCTTGGGACTGGTGGCGCCGTTAAGTTTGCTGAGAAGCACATTACAGATAGTTTCCTTGTTTTAAATAGTGATATTAT
>CAYMMP010000043.1:0-9306 GCA_964391625.1 uncultured Thermoplasmatales archaeon
TACGGTCGGTGTTTAACACCTCCGCCGCCTCCCCCATATTATAACGAGCGTAAGCGTTAAAAAGAAATAATAAATATTATAATTGGAGAAATGGAGGGGTATAAATGCGGAAAAGAATATTATTTTTTATAATTTTTATAGGTGCTATTTTTCTTTTTAGTAATGTTTCTTACTCTAATGCAGGCGAATGCGAATATGGAACAGTCCAGGCATGGGCACGGACATTGAACGATGACGGTAGTTGGGGGGAATGGCAAAATGCAACCGTTCATGCTAATCTGAAAGTACATGAACCTTTTCAGGTAAAGGTAAAGGTTACCACGAAAGTTGATATACCTTGGCTAGACATTTGGTTAGAAAGGGCAGGTACTACAAAAGCATATGAAGTAACCGAGGGGCCAACTAATAATATTAGGGGGGGAGGAGTACATGGTAATACAGTGTCTTTAGATAATGTATCTGCAGGTTGGTCGGGTAATTATGAATGGATTTTAAGACCTACTGGCAATTGGACAGAGGGAATGGTAGTTTTAAATGTTGGGAGTTCTTTTAGCACTATGGAAGATGACAAATTCGTTGATTTCACCATCATCGCTGCCTATATCGAAAACGAGGAATGGCAAGGTGAAAGCCCTTTTGACAATACTCCTTCAGATGATTCTAACAACAACACTCCTGGTTTTGAGGTGATATTCGTTCTTATTGCAATTAGTATGATTTTGCTTTTAAAGCGTTTTAGAGGTGATTTAAAATGATCAAAAAAACTCTATTTTTGACAGTTGTTCTATTTAGTTTGATATTCTTGTCAATAAACGTATCCGCAGAAGAAAATGTTGACGTGCAGGCATGGTTTACCTGGATGCAGGATAATGGAAAATGGCATGATTGGGTTGAGTGTACCAACTGGAGTAATGTTAAAGATGTGCTGGGGAGCGATGCGTTAACACTAAAAATTGGGCAGCCGGTAAAATGCAAATTTAATATAGTTCTACATATTTACTGTGCTGTAGATTTTTTTATAATGGAAACTGGTGTTACAAATGCATATAATGTATTAGAGGGCAATAAACAAGAACAAACCGTATCGTACTCACCAGTATATCCAGGTACGGAAATTTATTATAACTGGACTCTCACTCCAAATGGGAATTGGACAGGAACAGGACCTATAAACCTTTATTGGCAAGTTACCGATAGTAATGCCAATGAAGTTTCAGGTTACATAGTATTTGCTAATCCGATGATAATTAATGAGCAGTGGCAGAATAGCGACAGTGGCGATAGTAGTGGTAGCAGTGAAAATAATACCCCTGGTTTTGAATTCATCTTTGTTTTATTGGCAATAATATTTTTGTATAGCTCAAGAAAAAAATGATTTAAATTAACAGTAAGCACTATCTTTAAAAACATCTATATGTTTAACGAGACTTGATTTCATGAAACTGTTACTTATCCATAGCGATTTTATCGAATACGAGGTCAAGGATAAAGCAATAAAAAATCCTGAAGAAACTAAAATAAAACATGATAAACTTGAGGAAGCTTTAACTTGTTTTACAGCTGTTGAAAAGATTGATGAAAAGTCACCACAACAAGCTGTAAAAGATGCTGTTAAGGAAATTGAAAAAACAGCAGAGCAGCTTAAAGTCAAAAATATTATGATTTACCCGTATGCGCATCTTTCTTCTAATCTTGCAAATCCAAAAAAAGCTCAAGAAATTTTAATCGAAATTGAGTATGAATTAAAGAACAAAAATTTCAATGTTAAACGCAGTCCTTTTGGTTGGTACAAAGCATTTAAAATTTCCTGCAAAGGTCATCCATTATCAGAACTTTCCAGAGAAATCATTCCAAGCGGAGAAGAAACAGAATCACTAAAACAGGAACGAAAACTAAGCTCTTATTGGAATATCCTAACACTTGATGGAAAGCTTCACGACATTGATAAATTTAATTTTAAAGGACATGAAAATCTAAAGAAGTTTTCCTTTTATGAAAAAGAAAAATCAAGGGCAGTTAAACAAGAACCGCCTCATGTTAAGCTAATGCAAAAATTAGAAATTGCAGATTACGAGCCTGCATCCGATGGAGGAAATATGAGATTTTATCCTAAGGGTAGGTTCATCAAAAAAATGATTGAGGAGTATGTAACTGAAAGAGTAGTTGAATATGGTGGATTAGAAGTAGAAACACCAATAATGTATGATATGGATCATCCAACATTATCAAAATACTTACAGAGATTTCCAGCAAGACAATATCAAATTGAAAGTGATAAGAGGAATTTTTTCCTTAGATTTGCTGCATGCTTCGGACAATTTTTAATGGCCCATGATGCTACAATTAGCTACAAAGATTTACCGCTCAAGGTTTACGAGTTAACAAGATACTCTTTCAGAAGAGAACAATCTGGTGAACTTACTGGATTGAGAAGACTTAGAGCATTTACAATGCCAGATGTGCATGCCTTTACCTCTGATTTAACAATGGCTATGGATGAATTCAAGGTAAGATTTGATTTATCTCTTAGCGTTTTGCACAAAATTGGAATCGGCGATAATGACATTGAAATGGCACTAAGAATGACCAAAGATTTTTACGAGAAAAATAAAAAATTTGTAATAGATCTTGTAAAGAAATTTGGAAAACCGGTATTATTAGAAATGTGGGATGAACGAATATTCTACTTTATTTTAAAATACGAATTTAACTTTGTAGACATGTCAGATAAAGCTTCAGCTCTAAGTACCGATCAAATTGATATTGAGAACGGGGAGAGATACGACATTACTTTTACAGATAAAGATGGAAAACCGAAGCATCCTCTGATTCTTCATTGTAGCCCATCTGGTGCAATTGAACGAGTAATATATGCTCTATTAGAAAAAGAAGCAATTAGGATGAGCAAAGGACAAAAACCAATGTTGCCTTTGTGGCTTTCACCAACTCAAATTAGATTTATTCCTGTTAGCAGTGATTTTGTAAAAACATGTGAAAAATTTGTTGAAGAGTTTAACAAAAAATCATCACATATTCATATAAGAGCAGATATCGATGATCGTGAGGAAAGTGTTAGTCGAAAAATTAGAGATGCAGAAAAAGAGTGGATCCCTGTAATTGTTGTTGTCGGGGATAAAGAAAGTAAAAGTAAAAAATTCACACCACGTTTCAGAGATAATTCAATTGGAAAAGAAAAAGAATACAAGCTTGACGAGCTGTACGACTTAATCTACCAGATCACATCCGAATATCCACAACATAGACTTCCATTATCTGTTCATTTATCTAAAAGACCCAAGTTCAAATAAAGTTTAAATACTCCTTTTTAATGGGGAGGAGCTTAATTATGATAGATAGAAAGAAAATTCAGGAAATAGTGGACTCTTATGATACTGATGATCTAACAATAGGCGTCCTTGGTGGGCATTCTGGTCTTGACGTCTGTCGCGGTGCTAAAAAACATGGTTTCAATACAATAGCTGTTTGCCAGAAAGGCAGGGAAAAAACTTATACAAAATACTATAAAACTAGAGATGGCAAGGGATGTATTGATGAGACTATTGTTTTGGACAAATTTGCAGATATTACAAAACCAAAAGTCCAAGAAGAACTAAGGGAGAAAAATACAATTTTCATTCATAATAGATATTTCTGGGTTTATTTTGATTTCAAGGATATTGAAAATAACTTTAATATACCGATTTTTGGAACACGTAGTATGCTTAAGCTCGAGGAGCGGGATGTTCCAAAGAACCAGTATTATCTCTTAGATAAAGCTGGTATAAGATATCCTAAGATTTTCAAGTCGCCAAAAGATATTGATAGACTTGTTATTGTCAAGGTGAACGAAGCAATTAGAGGATATGAAAGGGCATTCTTCTATGCAACAAACTATGATGATTACAAGAAAAAATCTGAAGATATGTTAAAGAAAAAAATGATTACTGAGGAAGCTTTGAAAAATGCTGTTATTGAGGAATATATTGTTGGCGCACAGATTAATTTCAATTATTTCTATTCAGTAATTGATAAAGAATTAGAGATTATGGGAACAGACACTCGCCGTCAAACTAATCTTGACGGTTTAATAAGACTACCAGCCAATGAACAATTAGAAGTTTTAAAATATCTTAAACCTAAGATTATTGAGACAGGTCATATAGCAGCTACGACTAAGGAATCCATTATTGAGAAAATATTCGATCTTGGGGAAAAATTTGTAAAAACCACACAAAAAGAACACCCACCGGGGATAATCGGTCCATTTGCCTTACAAGGTGCTATAGCAGCGGATAAAGGCAGAGAGGAGATGGTTGTATTTGACGTATCGATGAGAATCCCTGGAAGCCCTCTAACTCGCTTTACACCGCATTCTGGATATTTGTATGGTGATTCTATTAGCTATGGGGAACGTATAGCAATGGAAATTAAGAAAGCTGAAGAAATAGACAAACTTAAAGAAATTGTAACTTAAGTTTTACAATTTATTATTCTTTTTTCTGTAATTATCATATCAACTGGTATGTCATTTTCATCTGTTGGAATTTGATCAACTATTTGACATTCAAAAGCAAGTCCAATTTTTTTTGCATTTGTTTTTTGTAAAAGTTTATCGTAGTATCCTTTTCCATGACCTAAGCGATTGCCTTTTTCATCAAAACCTACACCCGGAACAATAATTAAGTCTATTTTATTTAGTGAAATTTCGATTATCTTTTTTGGTTCTAGTATTCCATAAGGTCCTTCATGTAGATCTTCCCAATTCTCAAGTTTAGACAATATCAATGTTTCATTTTTTGTATTTGATAAAGGTACTACTACTTCTTTTTCCCCTAAGCATTTTTTAATCATTTCATGGGTAAAAACTTCATTATTGTATGATATGTAAAAAAGAATTGTATGGGATTTTTTAAAATCATTTAAGTCAAATAACGTCTTTCCTATTATTTTACTATTATCTAATACTTCTTTTTTAGATAACTCCATTCTAATTTTTTCTAATTTTTTTCTTATATTTTCTTTCATTATTACAGGACATTAATGATTTATGAATATAAAGATATTCAGTATTTATCTCAATTCTATTTTTAAATTCCCATATTTTTATTTTTACCTAAAATTTAAATACATTTAATATATTACAATTAATTAAATTACGTTTAGTATATTAAGTAATTTGGAGTGAAAGAATGAAAGGAAAGTTAGTTTGTATGGTAGTTTTTATGTTGCTAATTCTAAGCAGTATCAGCTATGTGGGACAAAACAACACATCAGAAGCAAAAGAAATCTCTAAAGAAAAACCAAAAGATTTTATCGAAGATTTAGAAAAGATATCTGAGGAAGAAGGTTGGACGTTTACTGTTGGTGAAAACTCAGCAACATCCTATGATATTGAAGACTTATGTGGCCTTGTTGAGCCTGAAGATTGGCAAGATGATGCAAATTTTGTTAATTCAATCAGCATAACATCGCCACTTCCAGCAAAGTGGGATTGGCGAAATAATAACGGAGTTACACCTATAAAAAATCAAGGAGCTTGTGGTAGTTGTTGGGCCTTCGGAATCGTCGGCGTTCTAGAAAGTGTGATTAAAATTAAGTCCGGAGATACTGTTGATTTATCAGAACAATGGCTTGTTAGTTGTAATGAAGACGGATGGGGCTGTAACGGCGGTTGGTGGACCGCACACTCTTATCATGCTGGTCGTGCTGGTAGCTGTGGTGGCACAGGTGCTGTTTTGGAAGTGAATTTCCCATATACCGCAACCGAATCTCCTTGTAATGGTCCATATCCACATCATTATTTATTATCTGATACAACTGGAGATGGAAATAGTTGGAATTTTATAGGGAGCCAACATGGTATACCTTCAGTTGAGCAGATAAAACAGGCTATTATTACATATGGTCCAGTGGCAGCAGCTGTTTATGCGGATGAAGCCTTTCAGGCTTATACTGGCGGTGTTTTTAATGAACATGCAGATAGTAAAAACACCAATCATGCCATACTTTTAGTTGGATGGGATGATAACCAAGGAAAGGATGGGGTATGGATCCTTAAGAATTCTTGGGGACCAGATTGGGGCGAAGATGGGTATATGCGAATTGAATACGGCTCCAATCGAGTTGGATATGCTGCTAATTATATTGAAGGCTACAAGGTATTAGACCCCGATAATACGGGGATGCTTGTTACTTTAAAAATGCATAAGCTAACAAACAAAGACATGGATCCTATAGATCTTTTTGATGCTCCAGAATGGTATTATCGAGTGGGCGTAAAATCAAATGGTAAAACCGTTTATCAAACGCTTCATAATAACGGCAATCCAGATGAACCCGGTTTTTGGTGGGAGTATAATCACGAGTATACATGGAACATAGATCAAGACCATGTTTTCTATACTAAATCCCCTACAGTAGAAGTTACAATTAAATTAATGGATTATGACAATCTTGCTGATGACCTTGCTGATGTCAGTGCTTATCCTGGTGGAGGCTCTGATGATAGCACTAAAGATAAAAGAGCAGCAATTTATCATGGGACATATGATTTGAGGACGGACGAGCTAAAAGGTGATAAAACTAAAACATCTGGCGATTATATGATTACTGAAGGGGATGGCAAAAATAATGCAAAGGTATGGTTCTCAATAACAGATGCTTATGATTTAGATAGATTCAGGCCACGAATTTCCGCTCGACCAGACGTACTGGAGTTTAAGGAAGTTAGTAAGGGGTCCACTCCTAAAAAAAATATTGAGATTTTCAACACAGCGCCGGAAGATCCTTTTGGTTTTGCAGACAAGTTAGAGTGGTCAGCAAGTGTCGATAAAGATTGGATAACCCTAAGCAGCAGATCAGGTTCTGTATCATCAGGCGGCGTAGATTCAGATACAATAAAAGTTACAGTAGATACAAATAAATTGACAAAAGGGAGTACAAATTATGGATACATAGAGATAGAATCTAATGATAAAGACAATCCATACAAAACCATAAAAGTTTCAGTTTCAATTAAGAAGGCAAGAGCAATGTCATATAACAATTTTATTAATTTGATTGGCAACCTCCTTCATTTTCCTTCTTAAAGTATCTATTTGATAACAAATTAAATATATTCAATTCATGAATTAGATTTTACTAAATTTTGTTATAATAATAAAAAAATCAAAAAAATTTGTTATATTATACTACATAAAAATAATAAGTTATCTATATCTCTTTTGTCTTGGAGTTGAATTATGATGAAAGGAAAAAATATTGTAGTTTTAATGACTATTTTAATAACTGTATTGTCGACGTTTAGTGTTGTTGCTATTGGACGTAGTATAAATAATGCTGCCAGTCAAGAAAAATCAATTCAAAGATTAGGTGATCCAATTGAAATATATATCGGGAAAATGACTATAGATTGCAGATGGGATTCTATCGCATGTAATATTGATATTGTTGATTATCCTTATGAAAAATTGAATATTGATAGTAAAACTACAGCAACAATCGTATTTTATGCAAATTGGGAAATCCAAAATGAAACTACTGATAAAGAAAAATGGTTTTTTAATATGACTTTAAGAGATGGAAGTGTACCAGATTCAGAAATAATAGATAATAGGCAAAAAACCATAGACGATACACTTGGGGTGTCTGATAATCAAAATGGAATAATCTACTTTAAAGAAATACAATTAACTAGAGATGACTTTGAAAAACATTATTTCCTTCCGAAACCAGATGTTAGAAGTTTTAGAATAACTTTAGAATGTGTGTATTATAAAGGCTCTTGGATTGGTGGAGAATTAGAAAGAAGAAGTGATAAAGATATTTGGACAGTTGCTAGAATTGATCTTAGCAATGGTAACCCTTCAGCACCAGAATTATCTGGCGATATAGGTGAAGGTGAGACAGGAGATATCAGTAAAACATATACCTTTACAGCAAAAGGTTCATATGATCCAGATGGAGACAAAATAAAATATGTATTTAATTGGCGCGATGGGTTGCCCTCAGACGAAACAGATTTTGTTGAAGGTGGGGGTACTGGACAAAAGAGCCATAAATGGAACGATGAGATGGGGGCACATGAGGTATCAGTTTATGCCAAAGATAGATTTGGTGCTATAAGCCCATCAACAAAAATTAGCTTTACTTTACCCAAATCTCGGTTTGTAAGAAGCATAATATATCAAATGATGCATACTGAAAATTTAAATCTAGAATTGTTACTAAAATTAATAAAACTATAACCTTTCTAATATTTTGTTTTAATTAATAACAATCTTTCATTTTATTATTACTATGTTAACGTAATACTTAATACGCTCCTTTCAATTAAATTATCAACCCTAAAAATTAGGGTGGATTGGGGCGGAAAAATGAAAGGAAAAATATTTTGTATGGTAGTTTTTTTAATGTTAATATTAAGCTATGCGTCTATTGGGCACGACAATACATCAAAAGCAGATAAAATATCACAAGAAAAACCAAAAGATTTTATCGAAGATTTAGAAAAGATATCTGAGGAAGAAGGTTGGACGTTTACTGTTGGTGAAAACTCAGCAACATCCTATGATATTGAAGACTTATGTGGCCTTGTTGAGCCTGAAGATTGGCAAGATGATGCAAATTTTGATAATTTAATTAGCATAACATCGCCACTTCCAGCAAAGTGGGATTGGCGAGATGAGGGCGGAGTTACACCTATAAAAAATCAAGGAGCTTGTGGTAGTTGTTGGGCCTTTGGAACTGTAGGCGTTTTAGAAAGTGTGATTAAAATTAAGTCAGGAGATACTGTTGATTTATCAGAACAATGGCTTGTTAGTTGTAATAAAAATGGATGGGGTTGTAACGGTGGTTGGTGGGCTCACGCCTATCACGATGGTCAAGCTGGTAAATGTGGTGGTACAGGTGCTGTTTTAGAGGCCGATTTTCCATACTCTGCAAGCGATAAACCTTGTAATGGTCCTTACCAACATCACTATCTATTGCAAGATAATGATGGAGATGGTAAAAGTTGGAAATATGTAGGCAGACAAAACAGCATACCTTCTGTTGAACAGATAAAACAGGCCATTTCTACATACGGCCCAGTAGCAGCAGCCGTTTATGTGGATTCAGCATTTCAGGCCTATACTGGTGGTGTTTTTAACGGTAAGGGAGATGGAAATGTTAACCATGCCATAATTTTAGTTGGATGGGATGATAATCAAGGAAAGGATGGAGTATGGATCCTTAGAAACTCCTGGGGAACTGATTGGGGCGAAGATGGGTATATGCGAATTGAATACGGCTCCAATCGAGTTGGAT
>CAYMMP010000044.1:0-9138 GCA_964391625.1 uncultured Thermoplasmatales archaeon
ACAGATAAGATAAATCTACAGATATGTGAGTATTTTTCAATTGTTCTTCTAAGAGCTGCCTGAGCATCTGAAGTCAGAGAATCGGCCTCATCTAAGAATATTATCTTGAAGCCTGCTTTGCCCATAGGTGCAGTTCTGGCAAAATCTTTGATTTTACCTCGTATAATATTTATCCCTCTTTCATCGCTGGCATTCAACTCATTAAAATTCTGTTTCCACGTCTCTCCAAACAACTCTTTTGTTAAAGCTAAAGCACATGTTGTTTTACCAGTTCCAGCAGGTCCTGCAAACATTAGATGAGGGACATTCTTATGTTTAACGTACGCCTTGAGCCGCTCAACAATTTCATCCTGGCCAACTACCTCATCAAGGGTTTTCGGTCGGTATTTTTCTACCCAGATGTCCTCCATCTTAAATCATCCTGGTATTGTACTTCTTATCTTAATGTTTTTCGCCTAGAATATTGTCCTTGCTAAATAAATTACTGAATTATGTAATCCATAACAAAAATAGACAAAAAAGCACGTATTTGTTAATAAATTACAGAAAATATCAAGGGGTGCTCTCATTTTTAAACCATACAGAATTTCCCTATCAGAAACAATAATATCAAAATAAAAATTTATGTTTTCCAATCATCCAAGTCGTAAATCAGGTAACCTTGCTTTCTTAATTCATTCTTTTTCTCAAATTTTTTAGCAAACAACCCAAATCGCTCTTTCCTTTTACTGTTATGCCATTTTACATACTGTGACTTTGTTTTTAGTTCTTCAAGTATTTTTAATGACTGATTATAATCTAGATTCTTCCATTTGCATTCAAAAAATACTATTTCCTTATTATCATTTAATCCTACAATGTCTATTCCTTTATCCTTATGCCACCATCTACCAATCTTTGAATGGGAACATACCCTCTTTGTAATTAAAAATTGTTTACAAATATCTTCAAATATTTGCCCAATATAACCATTCATTTCTTTTTTAATAATATTTTCAACAATTATGGGATTAATTTCAACGTGATGAAGATTTGGGTAAATAAATCTAAACCAGAAGTTAAAAAAATTGTCTTTGATATAATATTTACCTTTTCTTGATTTCCATGAATCAGTAACAGGAACTTCTCTTCTGACCATGTCTAGATCAATCAACACGCTAAGATATTTTCCCACAATTCCTTTATCTAATCCGGTATGGTTTGTTATTTCCCCAACACTTGTTTTACCAGTAGAAATCGCTTGTAATATGGAAATAAAAAGTCTGGGTTCTGTAACTTCTTCTCTAAGAATAAACTCAGGCTCCCTTAAAAGAAATGATTGTTTTGAAGTTAATTTTTTAATAGTGTAATAAATATTTTTCTCATATTCTAATTGATATGCAGGTGTACCTCCTAAAATACTATATATCTTTACATTTTCTTCCAAATTGTTTTTTGGAAAAAAATCTTGTAAATCAATAAATGATAAGGAAGGGACTTTTATATCTAAAGTTCTTCTACCATAAATTGGTGTTGAATAATCAAAAATATATTTCTCCATCATCGATAAGGACGATCCGCAAAAGATGAAGAATATTTTGGATTTATTAAGTTTGTTATCCCAATAATCCTGTATGACGGAGAGAATCTCAGGAGATGTTTTTACTACATATGGAAACTCATCTACGGCAAATATAAACTTATCTTTCTTATTACTTATATATTGAAAAACCGCTTCCCAGGAATTTAATGGTGAAGTATTAAGCACTGAATCTGAAAAGAATTCAGAAAGATGATTGGATATTCTTTCAAGCTGATCCTTTTTTGATTCTAACCTTCCCAAAAAATAAATTCCTTTTTTGTCTTTAATAAATTGTTTTATTATTTCTGTTTTTCCAATTCTTCTTCGCCCATAAATAACAATAAATTGTGCATTGTTAGTTTTCCATTTATTATTTAAAAGTTGAATTTCTTTAACCCTATTTACAAATTTTGTTATCTTCATAGTAACTTACTAATGAGATAACTGTTTAAATATTTTTTGTTTGTATTTTAAAAACAAATTGTTTGCTTAAGATATAATACAATCTATGGAAAAAATTCAGTAGAATTGTTCAGTTACATGTAAGTGAAGTATAATATTAATTTATACTACACGTTCATAGAAACTCTTAATATTTATTGTTGTAAGATAACTGTTTTTATGAGATTCGGCAGCTTTTCAATATTTTGTGTTAAACTGTGATCATCATGTAAAAATCTTAATGTTGCTTGTTGTGCTTTAGCAAATTTTACAACCCACTCGTTTGGAACAGTATCGTCCATCGTACCTGCAATAATGAAGATCTTTGCTTTAATCTTCTCTTTGAACAATCTTTCATCCTGCATATCTTTTAAAATTGATTGTGGCATGTCTTTAATTTTTGTTATATCTACATGTATTGGAATGATAGCGGGATTTAGAAGCATTAGTTGTTTTATATCTTGTTTTTCAATAGCTGTTTTTGCAGCAAGCAAACCTCCCAGAGAAGATCCTATTAAAATTGTCTCTTTATCATCTTTTATATAATCTAAAATTCTTTCCACACAATCTGATATTATTAGTTTTTCTGGCAGACAATCTCTGTATTTTATTGGTATAGCGTTAAGTTTCTCTCTAAGGAGGATCCCTTTTGCACTGTTTGGTTCTGAAAGGTATCCATGAATGTAATATAACATAACAAACCAAGTAATAGGGGCACACATATTTCTATGCTTTTGTTATTTTTTAACAAAAAGTTTATATATAAATAACTATATTTTAATATTATAGAACAATGAAAGGGATATCTATGAAAAAAAGAATTATCGGAGCCATATTTATTGTTGGATTTTTAGTAAGCTGCTCATTAAGCGTTTCATCTATTGGAGTAGACGATTTTAACAAGATTATAGAAACAAAAACAATTCCAAAGGAAATATTACATCAATTTGCAGACAAAAATGTAACAGAAGGGACTTTTGTTATTAACTTTGGTCCTGTTTCAAACAAATATATTACTGCAAATATCACAAATGCTTCAGAAAGCATTGCCAGAGAATTTGTTTATAATCATCTAAATGGTTCAATACCTCTCTTATCAAGAATTCTACCAATGAGAACAAAACTTCTTTCAGGTATGAATTACAGTTTAGAATTTAGTAAAAAAGTATATAGACCCAGATCCAGATTTATTTATTACTCAATAATTGCTAAGTATGTCATGAACGAGACATCTGGTGAAGTTAATATAACTAATATGACTTATAAAATTAATACACCTCATAAAATTGAAGTTAAAAACTTTACTGGATTTTTCTATTTCTACAGAGCTAGATTGTTCAGCCCATTCAAAATATTGCATCCAGGGCCACACAGAATGTTATTGCCAGCAGAGTTCGGCTTAATCGGTATGTGTGACAACGCAACCTTTGCACAATAAAGAATTAAACGTTCTTTTTCATCTTTTTATTATTTTTACAAATACCTTCCTATTTCTAGGTCCATCTCCTTCGAAGAAATATATGCTCTGCCAGGTTCCCAAAATAAGTTTATTATTTTCTACCAATACTGTAACCGATGAGCCAAGCAAGCTTGCTTTTATGTGAGCATCGCTATTGCCTTCCATATGATGATAATCCCCATTTTCAGGTACAAAATTTTTTAGTGTTCTTATTATATCTCTTTGCACACTTGGATCTGCACCCTCGTTAATCGTTACCCCCGCAGTTGTGTGAGGAACATAGATAATCACATACCCATCTTGTATTTTTTCCTCTTTTACAATCTTTTGTATTTCATCTGTTATATCTATCATTTCATTTCTTTTTCTTGATATAATTTTTAACTCCTTCATATGGCTCAGCCATAACATATATCATATGTTATTTAAAAAATGTTTAAGTAACAAAAAACTATATCTGCAGAGGGGTTTGTGTTTATGGAAGATATGGAGGTAATTGAATATAAAGACGAAGATTTGTCTAATAGTTTACTCGTTGTTGCTTTTCCAACTGTTGGGTTAATTAGCTCTATTGCCGGTCGCTTTATTATAGACTCCCTTAAACTTAAGGAGATTGGTACCATTGTTTCAAAAGAATTTATGCCTGCAACAATAATACATGATTCGTGGCCCTCCCCACCAGTTAGAATCTATGCAGGTAAAAAGAAATGTGGTCCAGATGGAAAATGTGAACAAGTTGCCACTATAATTTCTGAATTTATGCCGCCTTATAACATCATCAAACCCCTTGCCGATAAAATCTTAGAATGGGCTGGTAGAAAAGGATGTCAAGCTATTGTTGCCCTGGAAGGAACACATGCACTTGGCGACAAGAAAAAGGATATGATTGTATATGGCATAGCCAGTACTCCCAAAATGAAAGGTTTTCTAAAAAAATATAATCTCTTAGAAACTAAAGAAGGAATGATTACAGGGGTTAATGGCGTATTACTTTATGAGGGAGCACTCATAAAACAAGATGTGATTTGCTTACTTTCTGAAGCTCATGCATCATATCCAGATAGTCGTGCTGCTGCCAACCTTCTTAAAAAACTTGATATTTATGCTCCCTGGAATTAAAATTGACCCTGAGCCACTCTATAAGGAGGCTGAAGAAATCGAAAAAAAGATACGGCAGTTTATTGAGCAATCAAAACCTACCGCACCATCAATTCCACCATTGCCCAGCCAGATGTACGGATGATAAAGTGATAATTTATGAGCAAAAAAGAAGAACTTCTTGAAAAAGCCTATGATCTTGCATATAGATATGAAGCAGAAAGAGGCAGTTGTCCGCAATGTGTTTATTCTGCGATTATGGAAGCATTAGACATTGGCAATCCTGCCACTGTGCAAGCTTCTGATGGTGTTTGGCAGGTGGAACTGCTTTATCCACTGAAGGGACTTGTGGAGCACTTGTAGGAGGGATCATGGCTATTTCAAGTGTGGTTGGACGCACTTATAAGGACTTTAGTGCTGGTGAGCACAATAGACGTGTTTTTTTATATTCTAAAAAGCTTTATGATAAATTTGTGGAGGAATATGGCTCACCTATCTGTAAAGATGTTCACAAAAAATTATTTGGACGTACGTTCAAGCTTCCTGATCCAAAAGAATATGCTGAATTTGAAGAAATGGGCGCATATGTGGATAAGTGCCCATCTGTTTCAGGTAATGTTGCTAGATGGGCTGCTGAAATTATTATGAATCTAAAAAAAACAGGAGTCAATTTAAAATAAAGATGTAATTATTAACTTAAATTAAGTAAGGCTGACGCTTGTTGTTTTGAGTTTTGTTTTACTATCTGTTGTTATAGTGCTAGTTGTTATTTCCTCATCGTTTGAAGTAGAGGATTCAATTGAATTATCATTATCAGAAATACTGCTTGTTGATGTGGTATCAGATTCAATAGAGGAAGAATCTTTAGTTATAGTTTTATCAACAGAATCATCTGAATTTAGTGTACTTTCAGTGTTCTCTTCAATACTAGAGCTGCTAGATGAAGTTGTTGATTCAATATTATTGTTTTCAACCTTGATTTCTGAATAAATATCATTTTTGATAATTTCTAAATTATCTGATTTTATATCAGTTGATCTGGAATCTTTTATAACATTTTGTTGTCTAATTGTATTGACAATATTTATATTAAAGGTTGCTTTTGAAATAAAATTTGTTAGAAAATAATCTAAGGAAACTTGGGTATTTGATGTTTCTCCTAAAATATTATTGTCTTGATTATCTGCTATTTCATAACTTGAATACATAACAGAGTTAGAAAAAGATGATAAGGAGTTTGAAGATGGATTTGAAGAACTTGAATTTAATGAGCAATATTTATTTGTATATAAAACTGAATTTTCCACCGCATCTTTACTCAATTTTACAGCTGTACCATATTCTCCCATCCATGGATCTAGAATATATAGTTCTTTAATATGATTATTGCCTTTTGATGGAGTTTGGTTTATTTGATCCCTATCAAAAATAGTGTTAGAATCAGAAATACCATTATTTCCAGAAACATCATCTATTAATGATGAGGATCTAATAGTAGTATCTGAAGTAGCAATTGTACTATCGCTTTCCTGCATATTTTCATTCCATTTTTTTACAACCAAAAAGACATGTGACTTCCATGGCCAAAATATTTCAGAGCTTCTATCATAATCTCTGTAAAAGCAGATTTCAAATTCGCCATATTTTTCTGCATCAATATAATAGCCGATTTCTTCATCATAACCTGAAAATCTTGCTTTTATTCCTGCTGCAAGTAGTATGGATAATTGATGGCAAAATAACCTAGGTTTATCTTTACCTTTATTTGTTATTAAATTTACTAGAGTTTTTAGATCTGTACTTTTAGAATCTAGTACACTAACGTCTTCTGCTTTTTGTGCATAGTTTAATAATTTTTCATAAAATTGATATTCAGTTGTACATCCACCAAAAATCTCTTTTAATTTTTTATATATATCTTTTGAAAATTCTGAAAAATCTGCTTTGGCAGCTAGATTGTTAAAAAGAGGACTTGAATCGGTTTTAATTGAATTCCATAGGTAATAAGTTTTTTGATTTATTATTTGATTATTTTGATTATTATTTGTAATATAATCCTCTGCTGCAGCTGTAGCTAATGAAGCAGAGAAAATCGATCCTAAAAGAATGATTAGCATGATTAAACATTTTTTAATACATTTCATATCCTTACCACCTTATTTTTCAAAGCAATTAGTTATACCTTATTTTTCATATTATAAAAAGATATGTCGACACTTTATCAAATTGAATTTATGTCAAAAGAAATGATTTTCATGAAGTTGTACCATTAAAATTAAAGAGAGGCTTACAATAAACTTATATTGATATTGAATTGGATCAATACTTTTACTTATAGGTTCATTATATTATTAAAAAATAAGTGTATTTGGTTATTTATTACTAATTAAATAAACTGTTTTTTCAACAAAAAATTTAAAACCAAATAAACTATAATATTTTTACTTTAATATATTAATAAAGAGTTGTAAAATAAATAGAAATATTAATATATTATATAATATATATTAAATATATTATTTGTAAATAATTTAATGAAAAGGTTGATTTTAATGAAGAAAGGAAAGGCAAAGAAAGTTATTGTAACGCTTCTGATATTTGCAATGATCTCTACATCTGTTAGTGTTATTGCATTTCAGGAGGATGTAAGCTGGCAAATAAAAAAATTTGATGCAACTCCAAAAAACGCAAATATCTATGAAAGTATTAATTTTGTTCTTGAGATAGATGAATTTTCCTCAAGTGATAATTCAAATTCTGATTTGAATGATGATCAACAACAAGAAGATCAAGATTATACAGCAAATGATAACCAATCAGAAGGCTTTTCAATGCTTTCTGATGATGAAAACGACAATTATATCATTATTTCTTCATCAAATACTAACAGCAAATATCATTACAAAATTGATTTTGGCGATAGAAAATCAATAGCTGGTTACACAAACAACAAGCGTATTGAGTTTAGACACAGTTACAAGGAAAGCGGAGAATACACACCCACTGCAACAGTTAGAAACCTTGATAAGGATTCAACTAAAGAAAAAAGGATTTTAACACCCATTATAATTGAAGATAATGGAGTTTGCCCTGTTGCATTAATTGAGGCTCCAAATTTTGCCCAGGAAGGAGATTCTGTCCTTTTTGACGGCTCAAAAAGCTATGATCCTGATGGAGAGATTGTTGATTACAAATGGACATTTGGTGACGAAGATGGGTTTTCAGGAGAGACTGTTGAATATATTTTTTCCAGCAAAGGCTCATACAATGTTATATTAGAAGTAACAGATAATGATGGTTTAACTTCCAAAACAACATTTATGATATCTATCGATTACAAACCAAGACCCGCAAGCACTGGCATCGATCAAGTTCAAGATGATGCCTCAGGTGGCTTTGTGAGAATCTATGGCAATGTAAAGGCCGCTCAATCATTTAAAACAAAAACATATGGGCTGTTAACTTCGGTTGATATTTTTGTTGAAAGGGATTTTAGTATTGTAAATGATGATGCTTCCAATACTGGAAATGAAGAGAGCTCAGAACATAGCAACAGCGGTGGTGTTTCAACTGCAGATGAAGAGTCATCTGGCCCGATTTTAAGATTATTAAATAGGTTCAGTAAATTTAGGTTCATTAATTTTATTAAAGAATTTATTTCAAGAATCACAAATGCATTTAAATCACAAACTGGTTGGAAAAATTTGGATAGCGCATCTAATAACAACGGCAATAATGCGGATACAACCCCTATAAATGGTGCGTTAAGGGTTACAATTAGAGAGGGTTTGGATGGAGAATATGTTACTTCGGCAAGTTTGGATTCAAGAGATATTGCATTTAGGGATAAAGGATGGGTTTCATTTAGCTTTTCACCAGTTGAAATAGAATTAAATAAAGAGTATTTTATCGAGGTTAGTCAATCTGGCGGAGATGAAAATCACTATTATAAATGGTATTATGGAAATGGCAATTGCTATGCAGATGGTAAGGCCTTCGTAAAAGAATCTAGTTCATGGGAAGAAAGCTCAAATGATTTTGCCTTTAGAACCTATGGTGAGAAATATAAAGATGGCGTGGTCACCCGTTGGGCTTTGTTAATTGCTTTGGAGAACTACCAAGACGATAGGATAGAACCAAGAGAAGTTGGCAAGTGGGACGCCTGGCGAATACGCGATGCCTTGCAAAGCGATGGCTTTAATTGGAATATAAATGTATTGGTGGACGGACAGGCCACAAAGAGCGGTATATTATCTGCAATAGAAGAGATTTATGAGAACGCTGATTATGATGATCTGGTATTTATCTCCATGGCTTCGCATGGCTTAAATGATGTATTTTCTGCTTATGACCAAGGTATCCCTGCATCTGATATCAGCGAGCGTCTTGACCCTGCTAAGACCACTTTCATAAACATAAATTGTTGTCAGAGTGGTTCATTTATTGATGATCTGCAGAGCGATAATAGAATTATTTTGACTTCTTGTAAAGCAAGTGAGACCAGCAGCCAGGGAGGCGAAGATTGGGGCGCAAGTCCACATATATCAATGTTTACTGAAGCAATTTCCGGGAGATATGT
>CAYMMP010000045.1:0-8982 GCA_964391625.1 uncultured Thermoplasmatales archaeon
GATCTACAGAACCATCGCCGTTCCAGTCCCAACCTACCTCAATCGGATCATTTTCAACATCTAGCGTAGTTACAGAATAAGTATTAGATTCTTTGGTTTTGCTAGAATCTGGGCCTATTGGTGCAGATAAGACACATGCATTTCCATTTGAATTGGCTAGAATCTTTACATGATTTTCTGCAACTCTACCTGCAAAATCTTCCACATAAATAGAGTATTCGTGTGTTTTTTCACTTAATGCTTGTGTTATAGTGATTACTGATATTTTGTCATCTGCTGTAAATTCTTTATCAAGAATCGCCTCTCCATCTTTTGCTATCGAATAATGCTTTATACCCGCATCATCTTTTAATGATACAATTAATGGACAGTTAATCATTATTGAATAGTCAATTCCAAATGGTCGCAAGTCAATCCAAGGAATAGCAATGTTAAAAACCATCGGAATTGGAGCCCACAATTCTGGTATGTCTGGATTGGGTTGTGTAAATGTTATCTCAGGAGGCTCATAATCGTATACTGCTTCGTATGCTCTAATTTCGTTAATGGAAAAGAAGTCGGAATGATAATATCCACAATGTTTGGCATAAAGAGATGTGTAAAGTCGAATGCGGATCTTACTGATTTGATAAACCTCGCCTTTATCATCTTCCAATAATACGCCAAATGCGCGAGCTGTTCGAAAGCCAGTGAGGCCATAATCATCTAATACAGTCACCCACTCATCCTTGCCATTTGTTTTATAAACTTGTATTGATAGTTTTTCACAATTGTTGGGATAGTCTATATCAAAAACAACTTCTATCGAATATAATTTGTGATCCTCGCCAGCCAAATCAATTTCTATTTGGGCATAGGGCGTTTTGCCCCAATAAATCTGGTTATGATCATCATCGACCCCAGTATATTTGTCTCCATCTATACATAAGTTATTTTTTAAATCATCTTTATCCATAAACCGACATTTATCAAGATTTATACGACCGCCGTTATCATAGAGAGCTAAATTTTTTCCTTCAACTACTACTGGTGGGCCGTATGTGAGTGGGGTAGAGCCACCAGTACTACTTTTGATGGTACTATTTCCGATAATATTCGACGCAGATATTATTGGTACGCTTCCTATTAATATTAATATTCCAATTATGCTTGCTAATATTTTCATTCTTCTCATTTTCAATTCACCACACTTTGATGTTATACTTTGCAAATTGTAATATTTAAAATTTTTGTGAAAAATTAACAAAATTAACAAAATTATCAGTTGGCAATTTTTCCATTACCATTAACAATTTTAAATAAGTCAAAAATTTTTAAATAGTATATAGGATTACCAGAACACGGTCTTTCAATAAAAATTAATCCTAGGAGGCAATATTTTATGGCAAAAGGACTTAACAAGTCATTTAAAAAGGCATTATGGGTTTATCACTGCAATTCTGGATCCTGTAACGGTTGTGACATTGAGATTGTTGCGGCGCTGTGCCCTAGATATGATGTAGAACGTTTTGGAATTAAACTTGTAGGTTCTCCACGTCATGCTGACGTCCTTCTTATAACCGGTCCTGTGACCCGTCAAATGGCTGATAAAGTTAAGCGTATATATGAGCAGATGCCAGATCCTAAAGCTGTTATTGCTGTTGGTAATTGTGGCAATACAGGTGGTGTGTTTTACGAGTCATATAATCTTGTAGGACCCATAAATGAGATTATTCCAGTCGATGTACATGTTGTTGGATGCCCACCAAGACCAGAAGCTATCATTAATGCAGTTGCAAAAGCATGGGTTAAACTAGAAACTTTGGAGGCTAAAAAATGAGTAAAAAGTTATCCCCTGAAGAGATAGTGAAATATTTTAAAGATGAGTTTAAAACAAAAATCAAAAGTGTAGATATTAGAAAAAAGACAGCTGGTTTAAAAAAACACGAATCTGTAAATATCTGGATGAAAATCGACAAATCGATATTCAAAAATTTCATTAAATACCTCTGTGACTTACAATACCCGCACCTATCTGTTGTTTCTGGTAACGACCTCGGTAAGACTGTCGAGCTTATTTATCACTTTACGCTTGGTTATGGTACACGTTTTAATGAAATAGTTTTAAATCTTTCTTTAGAGCTTCCAAAATCAAAACTTGAAATAGAAACAATATGCGACTATATTCCTGGTGCTCTTGTAACTGAACGTGAGAAACAGGAGATGCTCGGAGTTAAAATTATAGGGATACCTGATGACAGAAGATTATTTTTGCCTGATGATTTTCCAAAAGGCATTTATCCATGGAGACGTGATGAGACCGGCCCTGATAAAATGTACAAAAATCTGCATGAGGTGAAAAAATGAAACAAAAAACCACCACTAAAACCACATATCATGTTCCTATAGGACCTATTCACCCAGCGCTTAAAGAACCTGTATATTTTGAGTTCGAGATTGATGGTGAGCGTATTGTTGATGTTGATGTGAAACTTGGCCATGTTCATCGTGGTATTGAGTGGGCTTCTCGTAAACGTAATCCTATTCAAATATTATATTTAGCTGAGAGGGTTTGTGGTATTTGTTCTTATTGCCATCCAACTGCTTTTACACTTGCTGTTGAGGATATTGCAGGTATTGAGGTCCCTGAACGTGCTGAGTATCTTCGTGTAATTCAGGGGGAACTTGAGCGTATTTGCTCTCATACATTGTGGGCTGGTGTTGCCGCTCACGAGATTGGTTTTGATACTGTCTTATTTTTGACTTGGGAGATACGTGAAAGAGCAATGGATCTTACAGAGTATCTAACTGGTAACCGCGTCACTAAAGCCATAATGACTATGGGTGGTATTAGGCGTGATATTACAAAGGATATGATACCTACCGTAACTAAACATTTAAATTATTTAAAAGATAATTTTGAGAAACTCCGTAGTGTTTTTCTAGATGATAAAACCGTTAAAATGCGCAGTCAGAATGTTGGTATACTGACAAAAGAAGATGCATTGAAACTTTGTGCTGTCGGTCCAACAGCTCGTGCTTCCGGTGTTAAAAAAGATGTTCGTGTCGATACCAGTTATTTTGCTTATGGGGATTTAGATATCGATTACATTACTCCAGATATTCTTACTGGCGAAGTTAATGGGGATGTATATGATCGTATTCTTGTCCGTCTCCTTGAGGTTAAACAATCAATCGATTTAATTGAGCAATGCCTTGATAAAATGCCTTCAGGGGCTATTATTTCTGAACCTAACACTCCAAAGCTTCTCGCTCAATTGAAGAAAGTTACTGGAGATGGAATAGGCCGTCATGAAGCGCCTCGCGGTGAAGTGATACATTACGTGAAATTAACAGGTGAGGAAAGTCCTTATACCTGGAAGATACGTGCACCAACATATAATAACATTCTTCCATGGATTCCAATGCTTAAAGGGGAGCAAATTGCTGACATTCCGATTGTTGCAGCGTCTACTGATCCATGTATGAGTTGTACTAATAGAGTTGCTATTATAGATGATATGAATAAATACGAGCTCACTAACGAGGAGCTTCACAATTTAAGCATCAAAAAAACAAGGGGGTTGAAGAAGTAATGAAATTCTCAATGCTACCGCGGGTATTTGCCCAACTGTTTAAAAAACCATGGACAAACAAATTCCCAGCCAAATATCAGCCAAATAATACAACAAAATACCTCGCAGACGTACAATCAGGTAAAGCAAAAATCAACCCACCAATAGCGACGCCACCAGGATTTAGAGGCAAAATCCAGTATGATAAAGAAAAATGTATTGGCTGCAAGCTGTGTATCAAAGTATGCCCAACTGATGCTATAGAGTATAAACCTGAAGAGAAAAAGATTAAAATCTATCTGGCTCGTTGTGCCTTTTGCTCACAATGCATTGATGTATGTCCTGTTAAATGTCTTAGTATGAGCGACGAGTTTTTACTTGCAGGCACAGATCCTTACGAAAAAGATTTAATTGTAGAATAATAACTTGGTAAGTATTAATGAAATTAATATTCAAAGGAATTGTACAAGGGGTAGGTTTTAGACCAACTATTTTTCGAATAGCTCAAGAGATGGGCCTTAAAGGATATGTTTTAAATAAAGGCTCAGAAGTTGAGGTAGTAATAGATAGAGGCAAGAATGATTTCATTAAGAAGCTTAAAGAAAATCTCCCATCAATTGCTAAAATTACAGAGATAACTGAAGAATCTGATAACAGATCATTTAAAGATTTTAAAATACTTCACAGCAAACAAGGAACCCATCAGTCTCTTATCCCTGTAGATGTCGGCATCTGTGAAGAATGTCAAAAAGAATTATTTGATACGAAAAATAAACGATATCATTTTCCTTTTACAAATTGCACAATATGCGGTGCACGTTTTAGCATAATTGAGGATGTACCTTATGATCGTGAAAGAACTTCAATGAAAGATTTCAAACTCTGCTCATCTTGTGAAAAGGAATACAAAGACCCATTAAATCGCAGATATCATGCACAAACAATTTCCTGTCCTGAATGTGGGCCCTTTTACAGCTTATATGATAAAAATAAGAAAAATTTAGGTAGTAAAGTTTCAATAAAACTATTTGCAGAGCAGATTGACAAAGGAAAAATCTGTGTAATTAAATCTTGGGGCGGGATGCATCTTTGTTGCAAAACCTCTGAGATAGATCGTTTTAGAGAATGGTATAAACGCCCTCAGAAGGCCTTTGCAATAATGGTTAAGGACATTAAAACTGCAGAAAAATATGGAAATATCTCTGATAAAGAGCGAGATATCTTACTGTCAAAAAACAGACCTATAGTTCTTGTGGAGAAAAGGAGATTAGAAGAGGCATCTCCAGGACTTGATACAATAGGTTTGTTCTTACCATACACTGGCCTTCATCATCTATTGTTTTCATATCTCAAAGCCGATGCATTAGTAATGACTTCTGCAAACATTCCTGGTGAAGCAATGATTGTGGATGATGAAGAAGCATTTTCAATCAAGGCGGATTATTATCTTCTTCATAACCGAGACATACCAAATCGTGTAGATGATTCTGTTGTTAGAATTTGGAAAAATAATATCTTTTTCATTAGAAAATCAAGAGGATACGTTCCTGATCCAATTCCTGTTTCTTACAATCATCGTATTCTAAGCGTTGGCGCTGGAGAGAATATAACGGGTGCCGTTTCTTCCGATAAAAATGTATTTCCAACCCAGTACATTGGCAATTCAAAATACTATTCTACGTTAGGATTCTTAGAAGATTCACTTAAACACATGATGAAACTTACTATGGATAAAAAGGACATAGGTGCTGTGGTGATGGATTTGCACCCGGGATATGACACAAGAAAAGTTGCTAAAAAACTTTCAGAAGAATTTTCAGCGCCGATCTATGAAATACAACATCATTTTGCCCATGCCGTTTCTCTTTTAATTGATAATAATCTAGATGAGGGCATTGTACTGACTTTAGATGGACTCGGCTATGGAGACGATGGTACTTTTTGGGGTGGAGAAGTTCTTTATTCAACTTTAACTGATTATAAACGGGTCGGACATTTGGAGTATATTCCTCTTCTTGGGGGAGATCAAGCAACACATGATCCAAGAAGACTTGTTTTTGCTATTTTCAATAGATTAAATCAAACAAGGATATTCTCTGAGAAAGAAGCTGATATTCTTTCTAAGTTAATGAGCAAGTCACCTTTGTCTAGTAGTTTTGGTCGCGTTCTTGACGCACTTTCTTGTTATCTTGGTATTTGCTGTAAGCGTACATATGATGGCGAGCCAGCAATGAAACTTGAGAAATATCTTGTAGTCGGCAAACCAAAATATTCTTTTGAATCTACTGTCAAAAATGGTGTAATAAGTACAGTTGATTTGTTTAGACAACTTGATGAACAAATTCCCAAGAAGCCCACTGAAAAAGAAAAAGCAGATTACGCTTATTCTTTTGTGAAAACAGTTTCTGATAGTCTAGCTGAAATTGCGGTTGAGTATGCTAAAAATAATGGGATTAAAAATATTGGTTTGTCCGGTGGTGTTACTTACAACATCCCGATTACTGAGATGGTCGAAAAGAAGGTTGAGAAATCTAATTTAAAGTTAATCGTTCATAATCGCATTCCGAATGGTGATGGTGGCATTTCAATTGGTCAAAATGTCATTGTTGGAAACAAATTATAAAAATAAATTGACCATCAGGAGGTTAGAATGAGTAAAAATATTGACGTAGCAAAAATTCTTGCAATTGTAATTATTGGTATGTTCATTCCTTTCTTAGGATCACTAGCGATAGTTTATGGAATGGATTTAACAAATTTTGATGATGTTTTAAAAATAGGTTCAACTTTCGGGTATTTCCTATTAATTTTTGGAGTTGAATTAATAATTGTTTATCTTTATTATGCAATCTCAAATAAAGTAGCTGGTAAAAAACTAGATGAGTATAAGCCAAAAAAATAATTTATTTCTTTTATCAACAAATTGCTTGTAAATCTGGTTGTTGTATGTATGGTGATGGACTTCGATAATATGTCAGCAATTTTTATATAATTATAACTATAATTGTATACTTTATTTGTGAGAAAATGAAAAAGAAAATATTTGGTATTTTAGTTTGTGTGCTGTTTATTACAAGTATTTTTACAGTATTGATGACTTCTATGACTATTGCGATTAATAAAAAAACTAAAGGTTTTATAGAAAAAGAATATCTTCTATTTTAAAATGATCAACTTACTATCACAAATAGCTCTTCCATTCATATTGTCAGCTTTTGTGGTAATTTTTATCACGGTAATTGCTGAAAAATATGGAACAAAAGTTGGTGGGATATTAGGAACACTTCCAACTACAATTATTGTTGCTTTTGTTTTCATAGCAATAAACAAAGGAGCTGATTTCGCTTCGCGTTCAGTTGCAGTTGTTCCAGCTGAAATGGGAATCAATCTATGGTTTTTGCTTATTTTTGTAATACTTGCTTACCGCTCACTAACAATTGCTTTAGCAAGTTCTTTTACGATGTGGGCTGTACTCTCAGGGATATTATACTATACTAATCTTGCAGACATCTATATTTCATTTTTAATATTCGCAATTTCAATGGTTATAACATTTCTAATACTTGAAAAAATAATTAAAATAAAATCACAAGGTAAAGTAAAAGTCAAATATACTTTGCCCAAGATCTTTTTTAGAGGAGTTATGACAGGTATTGTTATTACAATATCAGTTCTTCTTGCAAACATTGGAGAAGTTTTAAGTGGAATTTTTTCAGTGTTTCCTGTGATCCTTACCTCTACGATGGTTATAACTTATCATGAGCACGGACCAGATTTCTCTGCAGGAATTGCAAAATCAATGATATTCGGATGTTGGAGTGTAATGTCATATGCTGTTGTAATTCACTTCCTGTATCCAGTATATGGAATTATTGTTGGCAGTATAGCTGGATTTTTCATAGGTTTAATAATTTCTTTGATAATTTTACTATTAAGAAACAAAATAAGATAAAAAAGAATATTATTCCAATGGGTTATCTACATTTCCCATGAATAATATTGTATTTGTTGCTTTATGATATATTGTAAATAAGAATGGATGATCGCAGTCAAATGTTATTCTTGAAATACCTCCTCCGTTTACTGATGTTTTATCCATTATTACTGCTGTAGCTGCAGCAGCCTCAGTCCCTTCTTCATCGACCTTAATGAATGCTTTATGTAAAACTTTGCTGATGTATAATCCTCCAACTCCATCAAGCCCTGAAAAATCTGCACTTGATGAAAAAGCTATCGGCATCCCAAGATTTTTAAGACATTCATTAAGATTGTATAATGGTGTTTTAATTTCAAATTTTGGAAGATATATATCAACCTCATTTCGACTCATTGAATTGACTAGATCAGGATAACTATCTTTATCTAAGGATTCTACTATATCAGATACATCAGCGCCCTCTTTAGGTAAAGATATCATCATTGAAATTTCATTACCTGAGTACGGCAATTCTAATATTTGCATAATTTCAGTTTCTGTATAGTTAAAAATATCTTGGGTATTTGTTAAACACATTGTTGGAACATTTACTATATCTCCAGTGGATGTTGTAAAATCTCTATCTGTAGTGTTATCTTCATCAAATTGTACTTCCCATGTACCTTTGAAATAGATAGCATTTGTAAGAATTAGCATGGTAAGAACTGGATCAATTGCATTTGGCGGCACTAGATTTTTTATTAGATTATTTGTTTGATTTTCAACCCAGTTGTTAATAATTGCTGCAGCTTCCACAGGGTTTGAATAATCAACTTCTGAGGCTTTGCCACCATAGTATGTTTCAATTATATCTATATAATCTTGTAAAAGTTTGTAGTTTAATCTTGGCCATAGTGCGTTTGCTGTACTAATGTTATACTCAACATTTTCATTAAGATATTCATACAATGTTTGCATATATTCATGAAACGACTTGTTGTCTTGTTCAATGTTTAGAACACTTGCCATTTCTTCAGCGGTAAGGCCTTTTGCACCTTCATATGTCATTGCTAAAGCTGTAAAAATACTATACGGTGAAGTAAAAATATTTCCACTGTTAGTAGAATCATTATAAAATTCTTTATAAAAATTAAATGCAAAAGCATTTACTGCTTCATCAAAACTTGTAATGTTGCCCAGTGGTGAAGGAGTATTATCAGATGGTTTTGTTTCTGCACTTTTGTCTTCAAAATCTGTTGTTAAAACAAAAAAACTAGTTGCAATTATAATAAGACAGACGATTATTGCTCCGATTATTTTATTCTTCATTTTTGTTACCTTACTAGGTTTATTGTCGTTTTTAGTATTTAATATGATGGAAAACGTTCGGGAAAAACCAAACAATAATAGCTTTCGCTATATAGTAATTTACTCAAAAAGCCTTAACCTCATTATAATATATGTTGGCGAACGCTAATTTCCTTCCGTATAATCCCAATTTTTATAGGTATC
>CAYMMP010000046.1:0-7520 GCA_964391625.1 uncultured Thermoplasmatales archaeon
AAAAATTACCAGTTGCAGTAATAGGTGGTTGTCACAATAGTCAATTTAATGTTTCGTCGGTATTGGGAGTACTTGATGCGATGCCCTACTTATTCAAATTCGCACCTAAAAGATCCATGTGGTGCAGTGGAATACCGGTTCCAGAGTGTTTCAGCTGGAGACTTATAAGGAATCCAAATGGTGGGGCAATTGCTTCTATGGGCAACACAGGACTTGGGTATGGCATGCCAGGCAAAGAATTAACGATAGGTGGTGGTGACGGTTGGATTACTATTGAATTTTTCAAACAGTATGGTGCAGAAGATCATGATATACTCGGAGATGCTTACTCTCAAACTCTTGTAAGTTATATCCACACTTTTGATATGACTGATCTAGAGGCAGGTCATCCAAAAACATTACAGCAATGGGTATTGTTAGGTGACCCAAGTTTAAAAATAGGAGGATATCCCTCCTAAAGTTTTTTTAATCAACTAAGTTATTGGGAAGCTTTCTTTCCTGATTTAAACTTGCTTGAGTTGGTATCTTTATTTTCTCTAAATTTAATATTTGCCACCTGAGAATCTGACCAAGGAGATTTTATAAAATAATAACCAACTTTTTTAAGATATTTTTTTGAAAAAATCATTCTTTTTTTAATTTCATCTGGTGTAATCTTTGGGTGGAAACTTTCTGATTTGGTTCCACTTCTTTCAGAATATGGGTGAAGAAGCACCCAATCAAATCTAATAGCACTAATAAAATCTAATGTTTCTTCAAGTTCTTCTCGCGTTTCAGTGGGAAACCCTAGAATAATTTCCGTTCCAAATATTATGGGCGGATATGCGCTCTTTAGTGTTAAAAAAGCTTTTTTCATTTTTTCTGTGTCTGAGTAACGATTCATTAAATGCAATATCCTACCATTACCAGATTGAATTGAAGAAGATATTCTTACGATTTTGCCTTTTTTTACGAGTTCCTTTAGAGCATCAATATATTTAACAACCCATATAGGATTTAAAGATTCAATTTCTATTTGATAATTTCCTTTGGTATTTATTAATTGCTCCAATAGTTCAGGAAGAGTTCTATTAATATCGATACCATAACTGCCTATATCATCAGCGGAAATAACAAAATTCCTATAACCTTTATTTAAACCTTGTTTAAACTCATCAATTACTTGGTTGAAAGGTTTACTCTTTAAAGGACCAATAGCTTTCTTTACAATGCAATAAGTGCAGTTTCCAGGGCATCCCCAAGATATTCTCAATTGATAGGTTTTCTTGTTAAATTTTAGTGAAAGTTTGTTGTAAACACTCGATCTTTTGCCATAAAGCTTTTTAATCATATAATCTCTTAGTTTGTAATAACTATATTCAAGGCCCAATTTGTTTTGAAAATATGTATCTATTCTCCAAAAAGGTCTTTTATCCAAATTTTTCCAGAGAAAATGTGCATCGTCTATGTTTCTAAACTTTATTAAATTATTTTCAAAAAATTGATCGATTTTATCTATTTTCTTGGTAGACACTGTCTTTCCATTGAATATCTTGGCAAGCCTATTTGTATCTGTCTCAGGAAGACAGCCGGCAACTATCAACTCTGCATTATACTTTTTAAAAGTATTGACTTTATTCAAAGAAAGTTCGGCCAAATCCTCCACATACGCACATGTTACCAACACTATAATATCAGCTTTTTTAGGATTACCTATAAGTTTGTAACCATTTTTTAAAAAATAATTTGAAAATTTTTCTGCATCCAACTTTCGTCTACTGCAGGTTTCAGTCCTATACACACAAACTTTTTTCATTTTATTATCTCTTTTATATTTTATGCTATTAAACATATATAAATTATTGTAACTTACTCTAGTGATTATTTATTTGTTTGTTATTCTTTGAGACAATATGTAAATATCTGCACACAAATCTACAAATTTGTAATGAATTAAAGTGATTTGTTTCATTCTGTTTTAGCAAATATTATAAAGATTTGGCGATATAATATATATTGACATTCGTAATATATAAAAACCCTGTATTTAGCAACAAAAAATTAAGACGTTTGGAGGGTATAATGGATAACGAAAAAAATCAACAAATAAGAAAAATTGATGCATTTGTTTGGCGTATTATTGATGTTGGATCTGTGAATATGAGATTTTTTTCAAAGTTGATTTACGATAAATGGTTAAAGATGGAAGAGTGTGTAGAGAACGAAATAAAAATTGGAAGTATTCATAAAGAGGATAAGGTTCTCATTATTGGCTGTGGTGCCTTTCCATCCACTGCAGCGATAATTAGTAAATTGGCAGAATCGGATATAGTAGCCATTGATAACAAAAAAATGGCAGTTAATTTAGCAGAGAAATATATTAAAAAAATAGGATTGAAAAAAGTCTCAATTAAATATGGAGATGGATGCAATTATTCTGTTAAGGATTTTGATGTTATAATAATCAATTCTTCTGTGCACCCAAGAAGCGTTGTACTAGATAATATATTACAATCATCTCAGACAGGTTGCAGAATAATATCTAGAGAGCTCAAATTAACTAAAAAAATATTTACTGGATTTATTGTTCAACACAAAAAATTTGTGTTAGAAAAAATCATTGATCATCCCAATAACTGGTGCTCATGTGTTGTTCTAAAACATTAACTTATCTAACAAATTATTTTTAAATACCTTATTTTTAAAGTGGCTATCAAGTAAATTTAAACTATAACTTTGTTCCACATATGCTGAAGCTGAAACCTGAAGTAAGCGTTTCAACTTTTAAATCTGTAAAGCCTCTAGTTTCATACCATTTTATTACCTCTTCTGGATGATGTCTATGTGCAAAAGGTGTTGTAAACGTTTCATAAAATTGTCCTTTACTTTCAATCAATATTCTATTAGAAAAAGTGGAAGTTTTTATAGATTTGGTGAAAATATAAATTAAAATAATTGGAATGCCAATAATTTTTTGAACATAACGTGGTACTTTCGAAATTAAATCCCGAATATGCCAACCAATTTTATAATAAATGTTATTTTTTTCAGAACAATAAAACATAGCATATAATTTTCCGCCCTTTTTAACTAATTTCGCTAGATTATCAAGAGCACGTTCTGGTTCTGCAACATTCATTAAAACCCCATGACACCAGACGTAATCACAACAATTATCTCTGAATGGCACTTGCATGACATCACCCCGCACGTAGTAGATGGTATCTGATAATGTACATTCTTTAAAAGCACGAATAACAGATGAAGATATATCCATCGCTATCACCTCACAGCCATATCTAGATATATCTAAAGCTAGTTGGCCAGTTCCACAACCGGCATCTAAAATTATTTTTCCTTTCAAATCATTAATCGACATATTTAATTTCTCTAGAAAGTAAAGAAACCTTTCTTCAGAAGAAAAGCCATATGTGTTATCCCGTTTATAATCAAAATCACCCCACCTTTTATCATAAGAAAAAACAGTTTTCTCAATATTTGTTACAGATTTATATAAAAAATTTGGAACGCCGGATTCTATTAAAAAAGTTTTACCACATCTGCATTTCAACGCTCCTTTGATTATTTCAGATCCCTCGCTGTTACTTATCCTATCAATCCTGAGAGGAGACTTACAAACTGGGCAACTTAAAAATTCTAAAAGTTTCTTCTTCATCTACAATATAGATAGAAAATATTGATATAAAAAAATTTTTATGATAAGGTTTACAAAAGTTTTGACAGACAGCGTTATTTTTATAAAAAAAAGAAAAAAGAATGTTTTTATTTTATTTCATTTTACTCATCAGGCATATATGGGTTAAATGCTGGATCTCCATAAAGTGTGAACTCAAAGAATGTTGTGTATTTTGATGGCATCATTGTACCCTTGCCACTGCTGCTCATTTCAGAGTTATATAGATTATCCGTGCTTATTGCTAAACTTCCGGTATGAACTAAAGGTGGCGACCACCAAAGCTCCCAATCCCTTTCGCTCTTATCTCCAAGATAGTTGTTTTTTGCATTCCTGAGAGCAAGACCTACTGTCTTATCATCCTTAAGCACATCAGTCATATCCCCATATAACTTTCCTGCAAAGTGAGGATCTTGATATTCGCCATTCGGCCATTTAAAGTTTTTTTGGTAGATGTGTTTTATAGCTGGAATCGGTGGGATGTCTGCTTTGATGCGTTTTGGTTCCAAATAACCACCTGCAATGTTTGATCCAGTAGGCGAAGAAACAACTGCATTACATCCTGCATGTAAGAAAGCTTGTGTTATGATGTTTTGTGGATAAATGCCATTTAATTTACCACAGAAACAACTATCAATAAACATGAATGATGGCCCCAATTCCATGTTTGAAACAGATCTTGGACCATATGTACCTGCATTAGTCAAATGATATCCTGGACCCATGAATCCGCCTAGCAACGGAACAATTGTCCTTGCAAGAATCCACTGTGGAATTTTTCCACCTAATCCGGCTGCAACGATATCATTACCATACATTGCCATAGATCCAATTGAACCATGTCCATTCATGAATATGAAGTTACTAGTATCCAGTATCTTTCCTCCTTTTACATTGCCTTCTCCAACAAGTTTTGTAACCTGTGCTGGTCTGAAAAATAGGCGATTAATAAGGTTGACTTTTTTAACCTGGCTGATAGCTTCATCGCTAAGACCACGCATCATTGATTCTTCTACCATTGCTACTTGAGTGTTAAATCCTAATGGATCTGCTACCTTATCTTTCATTCTGAATGTAACCATCTCTGAATATCCGCCATCTATCTTCAATGGTTCTTCAGCCTGCCCGCCGTGCATTAAATTATTAATGAACATTCGAATAGGTGGAGATTGAAAATCTGTTCCTCCTCCAACTAAGAGGCCGAAATTATTTTTCCATTCATTTAAATCATTTATGAGAGCATCATAGAATATTGTACGAGAAATGAGTGCACTTGCATCTTGTGAATCCCAGCCAGTTACACGACCAACTATGTTTTCTAAATAAGGCCATTCAGTGTACTTATCATTTGCAGTTGATGACCAATCGTACCAATTAGGATCTATGTCTGCATAAATGTTATCACTCATTGTTCCCCCATCGAAGTAGTAAGGTGTATCATCTACTCCATCCTCGTCAAAATCTCCAAATGGTTCTACTTCGTTTTGATATATTAATTGAGGGAGCATCGTATGGCCGCCTACAATTGCAACGTATACTGGATCGTTTGCATAATAGTCCCTAAGTGATTTGACATCTCCATTGGTTTTGTAAGTGATACCTGCCATCTTAGCTAACAATTTATTCAAAGGAGTATGAATCTCATCAAACACGTGTCTATTTGAAACTGGTACTAAAGAAGGATTCCTATGAGCCACATATATTCCAGGGCAGGTTTTGCCATCATCTGTAAGAACGTCATCATCTGCTGTAAAGGCAAATTCAGGTTTCGCAAAAAGAATTCCTCTTCTGTAAGCTGTAAGGTAAGGTGCAATTGTAGACATGTTTCTCATTAAAGCATAATTTGGATTTTCAAGATTCTCGACAACCACTTTAGCAGATACTTCACCAGATTTATCAACTAACCATGTTCCTATTGCTGTAATAACATATTTTTCTCCACCACGATCATATAAAACAGTTTCAGTATGCAACTTATCCGTCTTTATCTCGCCATTTGCATCTCTTACTGGAATACCAGCACTTGTACTACTTCTCCCACCGGAAAGCATTTCATACTGTTGCAATCCCTCTGGCAAATCTGGGTCATCTACACCTATCATAAAGTTAACACTATCACCCAATGATTCTGCACCATCAGCATTATGATTTATTCCTTCAAATTTTACAAGAGCGTATTTGTAATCCTCAGGGATTTCAAATTCCCAAACTGCAGCTGATTTACCTGTTAACGCCCCTAAGGCAGTACTTACAAGTTGCGTTGTACAAAAACTAGAAATTTCCTCAGGTCCAAAGAAGTATTCTTTAGTATCTAGAACTTTTGGTTTAAATGCATCGAGTGGATTTGCTAGTGTTACATAATTAATCTCAAAAGATAGGTCTGCTTTCCTGAACTTTTCAGTGATAATTTGTATCGATGCATTCATGATATCATCAATATCATTAAATCTCAAAACATCTCCAAACCCCTTGATGTTTTCACCAAATACCATTGTTACTTTTACACCAAGTTCGTTTAAAACATTTGTAACATCTTCGTCAATTTCATCAGTCACAATTACAGGAATGCTCAGATATGATGCAAAAGGTATTGCGCTTAAAGCTAGATTATATCCAGACTGATTGTATTCGACTATGAGTGCGCCTTCACTACTTTCCCAATATTCACTTGCAATTTCAAGAGAGACTTCTTTTGCATCCATTGAGTTGTCTATCAATCTTAACTTACCACCGACATATAAATCATCGACAACCCTTTGAACAGGCTTATCGGGACTATATACGTCATCCGATATCAGAAGAGGAATCGCATGTTGATTGCATTCTTCATCATAGTTAATTGCTAACGGTGTCGCTATCAATGCATAAAACGGATCCGTATCCGATACAAGTAATGCAGAAGGTAAATCTTCCTCATCAACCATCTGCCCGGTTACTGTTACAAAATCTTTAGTTTCAGAGATGCCTGTTTCTTCATTTTCTGGCACCCAGACATATATTCCTATAGAAGCAATAATTAATACTATTACTCCAAATAATACAACAAGTTTATCGTTTTTCTTCATTTTTATCCCCCATAGACAATAATATTTACTATCTACTATATTCTCATCTTTGTATTTAATATTTTCTATTATATTAATATCTTGTTATTTATTTATAATATAATGCAGATAAATGTATCAATATGTTACAAAATGAAATAGGAAGAGACAATACTTTTAATAGTGATTTACTTTATACCCTCGAAAAAGGAGAGTCAAAAATGACAGAAGAATCATCAAAGCAACTTCAAGATCAAATAACGAGATTACAACAAATGAGAATGCAATTGCAAATGATAATGCAACAAAGACAGCAAGTGGAATTAAGATTGAAAGAAACTGATGAAGCATTAGAGGAATTGGAAAAAACAGACAGTAAAACACCAATATACAAAAGCGTAGGTTCGATTTTAATAAAAACTAAAGGAAAAAGCGAAATAACAAAAGAATTGAAGTCAAGTAAAGAGAGCCTAGAATTAAGGAAAAATACACTTGAAAAACAAGAAGGGAGAACTAAAGAAAAATTAAATGAATTGCAAAGTAAAGTTCAAAATGCTCTTAATATATCAGATCCTTCTTCGGCATAAAATTATTTGTTGATATAAATATGTTTAAAAAAAGATACTTCCAAATTAATCATAACTTCAAAACTGGTTTATTGAGTGAGCTGTTTTTAATTATAGGTCTTATTTTACTTGCTTTTTTCATATTTTTTGTAATAATATCAACAGCTTTTAATGACGGTAGCACAGGATTTGCCAAGCAATTATATGATATATCAGTATCAACGGTACCTGAATCTT